>NZ_JARESQ010000021.1:0-164798 GCF_046028085.1 Paraburkholderia sp. RL17-380-BIE-A | reverse complement strand
CTCAAAGCAGTAAGACTCAAAGCAGTAAGACTCAAAGCAGTAAGACTCAAAGCAGTAAGACTCAACGCAGTAAGACTCAACGCAGTAAGACTCAACGCAGTAAGACTCAACGCAGTAAGACTCAACGCAGTAAGACTCAACGCAGTAAGACCCAGCGCAGTAAAACTCGTTGCGCTAAGACTCAACGCGGCACGCCGCCACGCGTGAAGACCCAGCGCGCCAAGACGCCACGCTGCAGAACCCGGCGCAGCAAACTCCACCGCGCTAAAAACTCAATGGCGCAACGCGCGCCATTGACCGGGCGCCAGCCCGAAACGCCGCGTGAACGCGTGCGTATACGCGCTCTGATCGCCGAAGCCGATATCCAACGCGATATCGGTCAACGAAAGGCGCGGATCGGCGAGCAATGTGAGCGACGTATCCAGACGCAGACGCTGCAAATAGCGATGCGGCGTTTCGCCGAAGGCCTCGATAAAAAGCTGATGAAAGCGCCGCATACCGAACCCGCAATGGGCGGCAAGGTCGGCGATCCGCAGAGGCTCTGATAAATGCGCGCGCAACCAGCGGTCAATACGCGCAAAGTCGAGACCGGCGCCGGCCGCCTGGGCGCCCGCCGTCGTGCCCGCGTCTGTCACTAGCGCGGCGCCGAGGCGTGCTGCTGCGTCCCAATGAAAACGTCGTGTGTCCAGATCGTCGCCTTGAGCGCCGCCGGTGGCGTGCGCGGCGATGCGATGTACAAGCTGCGTCAGCGAGGCGTCCACCGTGACGGCCCGCGCGCGGTCGAACAGCCGTTCCGGCACAGCGAGCGACGACGCCGGCAAGTCCAGAACCAATTGCCGGTTCTCGCCGATGCCCGCGTAATCGTGTCGCGCGCCTGCCGGGATGAGCCACGCGGAGCCGGCGTCGATCTGGTGCGCGACGCCGTCTACCGCCATTACCATCGCGCCGTCGAGTCCCAGCACGACCTGATGAAAATCGTGCACGTCCGACGCTTCGATTGCGCCGTAGCGGCGCAATGTAACGCTAGGTGCGGTAACGGCGGCGTGACTCATAGACGAGACGGTGCGCGGCAACAGAACGGCGAAAAAACTTAGACGCCGAGCAGTTCGACTTCGAATACGAGCGTCGCATTCGGCGGAATCACGCCGCCTGCGCCGCGCACGCCGTAGCCGAGCTGCGGCGGGATGGTCAGCTTGCGGGTGCCGCCGACCTTCATGCCTTGCACGCCTTCGTCCCAGCCCTTGATGACCATGCCGCCGCCCAGCACGAAAGCGAACGGGTCGTTGCGGTCCTTGCTCGAGTCGAACTTCTGACCATCGGTCAGCCAGCCGGTGTAGTGAACGCTGACGGTCTTGCCGGCCACTGCCTCGGCGCCGGTGCCTTCAACGATGTCTTCGTACTTCAAACCGGATTCGGTAGTCACAGTCGACATGTGTCGCTCCTTGGATCAAAAACGTAAAAACCGACATTGTAGGCGTGTTGACGCCGCGTCGCCCAGGAATGCCGCGTGGCACGCGGATTGCGTGAACACTGGTCGTCCGGCCAGGCTGATCGCGCCGGATCGCGTGCCTATAATGGGGCTTCTTTCAATCATCATGCACCGCCTGAGAGGGCTCGATCGTGACAACGTCTTCAACCGGAAATGCTGGCGCAAAGCTGGTGCCTTCCGGCTTCGCCGTCTCCGAACGCACCGCGCATCTGCGCGCTGAAACCGCGCTGTTCATGCGTGACCATGTGTTGTCACTGGTGTCGCACGACCTGCGTGGTCCATTGAATGCCATTCATAGCTGGGCCTACGTGCTGGAGCGCAAGCTCGACGCGAACGACCCCAACGCGCAACGCGCAGTCACCGGCATTCGTAACGGCGTGGATCAGCAGGTCAAGCTGCTCGAGACGATCGTGGACGCCACGCGCGCCGAAACCAAATCATTGGCGCTTGCCTACGCGCCATTTTCCCTGCATCCGTTACTCGATGAGATGGCCGAAGAAGTCCGCGCAGGCCTCGCGCGCGCTCGCGGCGTGGAAGTCACGGTCGATTCGCAACTTGCCACTGAGCAACTCAACGGCGACCGCGAGCGCCTCGCGGCCGCGCTATGGCTAATGCTCACGTTCGCGGTCGAAACCAGCGCCGAAGGCGCTACGGTCACGCTGCTCACGAAAGCGGATACGAGCGCATGGCATGCCAGCGTCGCGTACGAAACCAACAGCGCCGCGTTGGAGGACCCCTCCTTGCCGCATGTCCTCGAAGCGTTTGCCCGCAAGCAGGCGCGCGAGCCGCGCGAAGCGAAGCGGATCGCGTGGGTGCTCGCGCTGTGCAAGCGCATTGCGGAAGCGCACGGCGGCAGTTTCGAGCAAGGCGACGCGACCGACGGCACCACGGCCACGCTCGCGCTGCGCGTCCCGCTGCACGCAACGGCTGCGAAATGAGCGGTTCGACATAGCTGCGTGCTCCGCGCGAAAAGTTTTCACCGAGCTTTCACCCTCTATACTGACAACTTTTGTTGCCGGAGCCTTTCGCTTTGATCCAGGTTGTCGCCCTTATCGGTGCGTTGTTTCTCGTCGCCCTCAACGGTTTCTTTGTTGCCGCTGAATTCGGTCTCGTCAAACTGCGGCAGACGCGCGTGCAAAGCCTTGCCACCAAACACGGCATGCGCGGACGTCTGCTGGGCAAGGTGCACGGACGCCTCGACGCTTACCTCTCCGCATGTCAGCTCGGCATCACGCTGGCGTCACTCGGGCTTGGCTGGATCGGCGAGCCCGCGTTCGCGGAATTGCTCACGCCGGTTTTCAGCCTTCTCGGCGTCGAGTCGGAGAAACTGATCCACGGCATCTCGCTCTTCTTCGCGTTCTCGTGCATTTCGTTCCTGCACATCGTGGTGGGCGAACTCGCGCCGAAGTCGCTGGCGATTCGCGAGGCGGAGAAGGTCTCGCTATGGGCCGCCACGCCGCTGTACGGCTTTTATTGGGCCATGTATCCGGCGATCTGGGTGCTCAATACGAGCGCCAACGCCGTGCTCAAACTGGCCGGGCTCGACGCCGATCACGGCCACGACTCGCACTATTCGACCGACGAACTCAAGCTGATCCTGCGCGGCCGGCGCGCCAACGTCGCGACGGAGTTGGGTTCACCGGACGGCGCCTACAGCCAGGACGAGTGGAACACGATCGCGCACTCGCTGGACTTTTCGCGTATGACCGTGTCGGACCTCATGCGTCCGGCCTACGAGATGATCGGCCTGCGCCGTGATCTGCCGTTGCGCGAAAACATGCAGGTGGTGGCGCGGCACCGCTTCAGCCGCTATCCGCTGTTCGAAGACGCATCCGGCGAACGCGTGGCCGGCATGATCCATTTGAAGGACTTGCTGTTGGCCCGCCACGCGGGCAGCACGCTCGACGATCTCTCCAAATACGCGCGCCCGGTGCAGTACGTCACGCCGGATTTGCCGGCGCTCGAACTGTTTCGACGCTTCCGCAAGGGCGCGCCGCACTTCGCGCTGGTCGGCCATAAGCGCGAGAAGCCGATCGGTTTTCTGACACTCGACAATCTGCTAGGTGCACTGGTCGGCCAGATCCACGACGAATTCCGTCAGGGCGACGCCGACTGGACCCGCATGGACGACGGCACCTTGATGGGCAAGGGCAGCTTGCCGGTGGTGTCGCTGGAACGTGCGTTGGGCATCGACATCGACGAAGGCAAGGCCGAATCGGTCGGCGGCCTCGTCATTCAGGCGCTCAACGATCTGCCCACCGAAGGGCAGCGAATCGAGTTCGACCGCTTCGACGTGGTGGTCAAGAAGATGAAAGGGCCGCGTATCGTGCTCGTGCGCGTCTATCCGAAAACTTTCGACGACGAAGGCGGTTAACGCGCAATTGCGCCGCCCGACTCAGCCAGAGGCAATATCCGAAGGAGCGCGCTGCAGCGTCGCGCAGGTAGAATTGGCGTCCACACCATTGGGGGCGACATGGGATATCTGCTGGTGCTGTGCGTCGGATTGCTGGCCGGCACATTGAGCGGCGTGGTCGGCACCGGCTCGTCGATGATGTTGATGCCTGTCCTCGTGATGCTGTTCGGTCCGCAACAGGCAGTGCCCATCATGGCGATCGCGGCAATCATGGGCAACTTCGGCAAGGTTCTCGCGTGGTGGCGCGAGATCGACTGGCGTGCGTGCGGCGCCTACTGTGTGACCGCCGTGCCGGGTGCGGCACTGGGCGTGCGCACGCTGCTCGCGTTGCCGCCGCACGCGGTCGAAATTGCGTTGGGTTTGTTCTTTGTCGCCATGGTGCCCACGCGGCGTTGGCTCGCGCGGCGCGCCATCAAGTTCTCGTTGTGGCAGCTTTCCCTGATTGGTGGCGCGGTGGGTTTTCTCACCGGGATCGTCGTGTCTACCGGCCCGATTACGGTACCTGTTTTCATGTCCTATGGTCTCGTGAAGGGCGCTTTCCTTGCGACCGAAGCGGCGGGCTCGCTGACCGTCTATGCCGCCAAAGTCGCGGTTTTCAATCATTTCGGCGCTTTGCCTTTACACGTGGTGATCGATGGCCTGATTACCGGCTCCGCGTTGATGGCCGGCTCGTTTGCCGCGCGGACAATCGTGGTTCGGATGAGTCCCACGACGTTCAAACTGGTGGTCGACGGGTTGATGCTGTCGTCGGGGCTGTCGCTGCTTTGGGCGGCGGGGCGCTAGGCCCGGCAGACAGCTTCCGAAAATCACGCCGCTTGCGCTTCTGCCTCCGATAAAAGACCCATAAGAAAGGAGGTTTGAGCGCGTCCGCTCAAACCTCCTTCGCTCTGCCAATCTCGCGGATCAACTGCGTGGCACGCCGTCCTCCACCAATACCGCGATCGGCATGGCGCCCAATGCATCGCGCAGATACAACAATCCGTTCTCATCGACCTTGGGCGCCGCGGGGCTTAGCCAATCGAACAGCGCTCTCGCGGACAGGTCGGGCGGCATCTCTACCGCCGTGTTCTCCCATTTCTCGGGATCGACCATCGGCAAATCGCCTTTCTCGCCGAGCAAACCGGCAGCGAGCCGGCTCGCCACCACCACGGCCCACGCATTGCCATGGCGGCGCGCAAACGCGATCACATTCGACGCGTGCTTGCCGCGCACGGCGAGCGGCAGATATTCGCTGTGGCTCAGCAACTCGGGCAAATGCGCCCGCAACGCCAGCACGCGTTGCACCACCGCGAGTTTCACGCGTCCGTCATGCCAACTCGACAGGAATTCGGACGGTGGCGTTTGCGCGAGCCATGCCTCGCGTTTGGCGAAATCGACAGGCCGCCGGTTGTCCGGATCGACCAGACTGAAATCCCACAACTCGGTGCCCTGATAAAGATCGGGAATCCCAGGCGACGCCAACCGCAACACCGTCTGCTGCAAGCTATTGAGCGCACCGGCGCGGCCGATTCGCTCGACGAACGCGGACAATTCCTTCAGGAATCCGTCACGCCGCTGCGGCGCCAGGATGTCGAACAGGAACTCACGGCAGGCAGCTTCGTAGGCTTCGTCCGGGGCGAGCCAGTTGGTTTGCAGCTTGGCTTCGCGCAACGCCTTCAATTGCCATTGCGCAACGCGTTCGGCCAGTTCCTTCACGCCGGCTTCGTCGTCCGGTCGCAGGTCGGGCGGCCAGCAACCCACCAGCGTTTGATACAGCATCGCTTCGGCGGCGGGGCCGGGCGCCCAGTCGTAGCTCGTGTCCTGGCCGACACTGCTGACCGGCTTGCCGTCGAGCGCACGACGATGCGGCGCATTCAGCGTGGACCACGCACGCAGCGTCGCGCTCCAGTCTTGCGCGATCTCACTCAAGACAGCGATCCGCGCGCGCACGTCTTCGCCACGTTTGTGATCGTGGGTAGCGGTCGCGAGCATGGCGTGAGGGAAGCGCTGTGATCGCTCCAGATTCGATGCATGAAACTGTTCGACCGACAACGAGAATTCGCCCGGATCCGCGCCGACTTCGTTGCGCGACAGCAGCCGGCCATAGCGATAGCACGCCGTGTCCTCCACCGCCTTCGCGGCAACCGGCGCCGTCAACTGCGAAAACAGCGTCTGCGCGGTGCGCCGCGCGGAACCGGCATGACTGGGCGGCGCGCCGTTCGGGCTTTGCTGCTGCGGCGCGCCGCTTCGTCCGGCCGGCGCTTCTTCGGCGCTGCCGCCAAGCCACGCATTCACGCGTTCGAGTGCGACATGGTCCGCGCGCGCAAGCGAGCGTCGCGCGCCCTCCAAGGCCTGCTCGAAATAGACGTTATCCGCCGTGCTGCGCAGACCGTTCTGCGGATAGATTCGATACACCGGAAAGTGCACGACCAGCTCAGTCAGCACACGCCGCAGCGTGGTGAACGTGAAATCGCGCGTGGTCAGCGAATCGCGTGCAATGCGATGCAAGGCGCGCGCCGCGCGGTCCAGTTCCGCCGAGAGGTTTTCCGCGAGGATCTTGCGGCGCGCGGCGAGGGCTTCGTCGGCGAAACGCGGGCTGCGGCCAGTCAGTTCGGCCCACGTTTGAGCGAGCGGCTCGGCGCCGGCCGGATCGTGCAGCAGCGCACCCACGTCGTTCATGAAGTCATAGCCGGTCGTGCCGTCCACCGGCCAATCGTCGCGCAGCGGTTCGCCACGTCCGAGAATCTTTTCGACCACCACATACGGCGCGGTGTCGCGCAGTTCAGTGAGGCGCTGCCGCAAACGCTGACAGTATTCACGCGGCTCGGCGAGGCCGTCGACATGGTCGATCCGCAAGCCGTCCACCACGCCTTCCTGATACAGGCGGAAAGGCAGCGCATGCACGGCCTCGAACACTTCGGGCCGTTCCACGCGCACACCGGCGAGCGTCGAGATGTCGAAGAAACGCCGCCAGTTCACTTCGTCGGACGCGGTGCGCCACCACGCAAGGCGGAAATGCTGCCGCTCGATCAGCCGGTGCAGGCGGTCACGCGTCACAGGGTCGCCCGAAGAATACGTTTCGAGTGCGAACTCGATCGCCGTGCCGCCGTTCTGCGCGACGAATTCGCGCAGCATGTCGCGGCCTTCAGCTGCGCGCGGATGATCGGTGGGCTGGGTCGTCAGTCCGTGGAAACGCTCGGCGAGCGCGTTGAGATCGGAGCGGTCGGCGCTTTGCAGGATCGAGGCGTAGTCGGTCGGACACACCGGAAACACGTGCGGTCCGTAGCCGATATAAAAACGCCCCAGGTCGGCGGCGAAATGCAGCGCAATGCGGCCAGTCGCCAGTTCCTCGCCGTACGACGCACCGAGCGTGGGCAGCAGCACCTTGCCGCGCAACGCCGGATCGGGCGAATGCCAGTCCACGTCGAAGTGACGCGCATAAGCGCTGTGACGCCCCCATTCGAGGATATCGAGCCACCATGCGTTGCTGGAGCCGCCAACGCCCATATGGTTCGGCACCGTGTCGATGATCAGCCCCATGTCATGCGCGCGCAATTTGTCGACGAGGCGTTTCAGGCCCGCCTCGCCGCCGCATTCGGCGCTGACCTGGGTGTAGTCGACGGTGTCGTAGCCATGCATGGAACCCGGTTCGGCCGTCGTGATGGGCGAAGCGTACACGTGGCTGATGCCGAGCGCGGCGAAGTACTCGACGTGCTTCGCGGCATCGTCGAAGGTAAAGCCTCGATGGAACTGGAGGCGAAGCGTGGAGCGCGGGACGGTCATGGCGTATCAGGCTCCGAAGAAGCGTTGGAAGAAGGAACAGAGGCAGTGGCGGCGCGGCGCTCGCGATCGACCGCGAGCAGGCGGTCGCAGAAGGCGTCGTTCTCGAACAGTTCATTGACCGGCAAGGCGACGCGGCGCCGCCAGTTCGGATGCTCGTCGATCGAGCCGGGCAGGTTCGGCTGCTCGACCTGCGCGAGCAGATCTTCGAGCGGGAATGTCACCAGCGGGCCGGGCGTTGCGGCGACAAAGGCGAGCGCTTCGTCCACCGGCGCGTTGTCGGGCGGCGGCGCAGGGACGTGGTGCGCGGCCACGCCGGCCTGCTGGAACGCGCGCCACAACAATGCGCGGTCTTTCGCGCGCTCTTCCTGGGCGGCTTCCTCGGGATCGCGGCCGTCGGCGCGCGCCATCGTCTGGCCGATCTTGTTGCGCCATGTAATGTCGCTGCCGCGCCACCAGCCGGCGACGGTCGGCAAATCATGTGTGGTCGTCGTGCCGACTGCATTGCGATCCCAGGCGGCGGGCGGCTTGAACCCTTTGCCGTCGTGCGCGCTCTCGAACCACAGCACACGAATGCCGGCGATGCCGTGCTCTTCGAGCCGCTCGCGAAAGCCGGGCGGCACGGTGCCGAGATCTTCACCAATCACGATGGAGCGATGCCGCCACGATTCGAGTGCGATCAGACGCAGCAAGTCTTCGAGCGGATAGCGCAGATAGGCGCCGTTACGCGCGCTTTCGCCTTCCGGCACGAGCCATAGCCGCCGCAAGCCGAGAATATGATCGATGCGGATGCCGCCGGCATGCGCGAAGGCCGCGCGCAGCATGTCGATAAAGGCTGAAAAGCCCTGCATGCGCATGGCACGCGGGGAGAACGTAGTGAGCCCCCATGCCTGGCCGGCCTGGTTGAACAGATCCGGCGGTGCGCCGACCGATACGCCTTGGAGCATGTCGTCACGGTAGGACCATGCGTGACTGCCTGCGCTATCGCAGCCGACTGCGAGATCGGCGATCAGTCCGACGGACATGCCGGCATCGCGCGCCGCATGCTGCGCGTGCGACAAGCCCTTGGCGGCGAGCCATTGCAGAAACAGATGGAAATCGACCTCGTGACGATGGGCCTCGGCGAAGGCTTCGACTTCCGGGCTGCGCGGATCGCGCAACGCCTCGGGCCAGTTACGCCAATGTCCATTGCCGCCTTCCTGCGACAACTGCGCTGCCTGCAGTGCTTCGAAGCGTGCGTGATCTTCGAGCGCGCGTCCGGCGCGTTCGCAGAAGCCGTGAAATTCCAGCGCGCGCGCCGTGTTCTGCGCGCGATCGTTCGCGCAGAATTGCTCGTACAGCGCGCGCAAGACCTTCAGTTTCAACACGACCGCGTTCGGCCAGTCGATCAACGGCAGGTCTTCGAGTTTCGACCAGGCGTCGGTGGCCTGCGCGGCTTCGAGCGCGGTGTGGACCGCATTCGCGCCGAACACGGCGGCGGCGTCGATATGCGTGACGTTCAACCACAAACGCGACGACGGCGAGTACGGACTGAAGCGGTTCGGCTCCGCGCTGAACATGGCGTGAGTCGGGCTGACGGCGAGCGCGTGCGCGCCACGCTTCGCGCTTTCAACGGCGATCTGCGCCAGCGCGGAATAATCGCCGATGCCGCCGTCGCCGATCCTGCGCAAGCCGTACAACTGCGCCGCGATGCCCCACAGCGGCGGCGCGGGCGTGTCGTCGCCGGCGTCGTCGTGATCGTGCAGCGTGCGCCAGGCGTCGGCGACGGTATAGCAGCGCGGCGGTGCGACGGCGAGCGTCACCCGTTGCTCGTTGATCACGAGCGTGTGATAGCCGGGTTCGTCGATCGGTGCAAGCAAAGCTTCCTCGCCTTTGGGCGCCGTGAACCGGCCGTCGATGATCGAGCCGCTTTCGAGTTCGATCCGATAATGGCTGCCCGACTTGATCGCCGCGGCGGGCAGGGCGATGCCGCGCCCGACTTCCGCGGTCATCAGTGGCGGGAGTTTGCGGCCCGAAAGTTCGGCCTCCAGAGCAGCCGAACTTTGGCGGATTTGCGTAGCGTTGCCGCACGGCAGACCCATCCGCTCGAGCAGCACGGCGAGCGTGGTCTCGGGCACATGTTGCGTCGTATGGTGCGCGTCCTGCCACTCCACCTCGAAGCCGGCGCGCGAGGCGAGAGTGACGACAGTGTCGTGATGGCGTCGGGTTGTCACGCGTGGCGCTCCTGTTGACCCGCAATGCGCGCGTCGTGGTGGATCGCATAGTCGCTGACGTCGCCGGTCAACCATGCGACGAACGCGTATGTCGGCAAGACCTTGACATCGACCTGTTCGCGCACGCGCGGCGGCGTTTCGAAAATGACTTTGCCGGCTGGCGCCTCGGCCAACGCGACATTCTCTTTCGAGAGGTTCAGCGCAATCGACAACGTCTCGCCGTCGGCGAGTTTCCAGCGGGCGACGAGCGCATTGGCATCGCCGCCGTTCGCGGCGGTCAGCACGGTCACGCCGCACGCCTTGCTGTGTTTCAGACGCGGTGTGATCAGTTTGGCGCGCACCGCCAGCGCGGATTTGTAGAAATGCATCCAGTCGAGCCGGTCTCTCGTTTCGTCGTCGCTGTACTGTGGCGCTTCATCCGGCGCGGGCGGCGACGATGCCGCGAACGTCTTCACGTCGTTCGGATCAGGAATCTGGGCGCGCCGCTTCTCGTCGCTGAACGACGAAAAGCGCGCGAATTCACGGCGCCGTCCTTCGCGGACCGCGTCGGCGAGTTCGCCCGTGTAGTCGGTGAAAAACAGGAAGGGTCGCGTCGAGCCGTATTCCTCGTCCATGAATAGCAGCGGGATTTGCGGCGACAGCAGGAGCAAGGCGGTGGCGGCGCGCAACGCTTCGTCCGAGGTCAGTTTGCGCAAGCGCTCGCCGAACGCGCGGTTGCCGATCTGATCGTGGTTCTGCAGGAACATCACGAAAGACGTGGGCGGTAAATGTCCGCTCGCTTCGCCGCGCGGCTTGCCGTCATGAATCGGCGACGCGTCGCCCTGATAGGCAAAGCCTTCCGACAGTACGCGCGCGAGGCGGCGGATAGGCTGGTCCTCATACGCGTGGTAGTAGCCTTCCGTTTCGGCGGTCAGCAGAACGTGCAAGGTGTTGTGCGCGTCGTCGCTCCATTGCGCGTCGAAATGCGTTTCCAGAAGGCTCGCGCTGTTGTGCTCGTTTTCCAGCACCAGATGCACATGCCGGCCGTGCTGCACTTTGGCGCGGATATGATCCGACAATTCACGCAGCCACGCATGATTGTCGATGGCGTGCACCGCGTCGAAACGCAAACCGTCGATGCGATATTCGTTGATCCAGTACACGGCGTTATCCGTGAAAAAATCGCTCACTTCACTGCGCTCGAAATCGATCGCCGGGCCCCACGGCGTGTGTGTGCCTTCGCGGAAAAACGAGCGGGCGTACTGGTGCAGATAATTGCCGTCCGGTCCGAAGTGGTTGTAAACCACATCGAGGAACACCATCAGGCCGAGGCCGTGTGCCGTGTCTATCAGCGCTTTCAACTCTTCCGGGCGGCCGTAGGCGGAATCAGGCGCATACGGCAGCACGCCGTCATAGCCCCAATTGTGCTTGCCGGGAAAGTCGTTCAGCGGCATCAGTTCGATGGCGGTGACACCGAGCGCGGCGAGCGCAGGCAGGCGCTTCTGCACGCCCGCATAGCCGCCCATGGCGCCAACGTGCAACTCGTACAGCACCGTTTCTTCCCAAGGGCGTCCGTGCCAGCCCGTTTGTTCCCAACGGTACGCGCGTGGATCGATGACTTCGCTCGGTCCATGCACGTCTTGCGGCTGAAAGCGCGATGCCGGATCGGGCACCGCATGTTCGCCGTCCAGCCGGAAGCGGTACAGCGTGCCCGCGCCGCTATCGACGCTTGCTTCGAACCAGCCATTGCCGGCGGGCGTCATGTCGTGCGCGCCTTGGGCGGGTCCGTTCTCGATTTCCACCTGAACCTGCTTGCAGGAAGGCGCCCAGAAGCGAAACCGCGTGCGCGGCTTCGTACCCGCCGCGCCGATGAGTTGCGCGCCAAACGGCAGACAATGCGCGTGATGATGCGCGTGGGGATCAATCGGACTTTCGGACATGATTCGTCACCATTCAGTTTTACTTTCGAGCCGCGTTGTGACGCGTCGATCGCGCCCGCGATATCTGACGCACCATGAAGCGGCCGCCCTGCATGTTGCCGTGCCTCGCCGTGCTTCGCCGCCGCTGCCTGCCGCCTAAGTGGTCGGCGACGGATCGCTACTGGGCGGATGCGCACCCGGATCGGGCGGAAGCGCCGTGAGGAGCCGCGGCCCATGTTGCGGGCCGGGTTTCCAGCCTGCCTGCCAGTCGGCTTCGCCCACCGGCTGCGCGGCCAGCATCACGAGGCTATGCGCGGCCACTTCGACCTCTGAAACCGCCAGCCGATGCGGCGCGCTCTCCGGTTCAGCAGTGTCTAACAGCACGTGCCATTCCAGATGCGGTGCGGGAGGCGTAAACCGCAGTGTTTTCTCGTTGGCGTTGAGCATCATCAACAATACTTCTGTTTCGCCGTTTAAGCCCGGGCCCGCGCGACGCAACGTGAACGCGCGGCCTTCGGGGTCCTGCCAGGCTTCGATGGTGAGCGGATCGCCGCGTTCGTCGAACCAGCCCACATCGAACAGGCCCGGCAGCACTTCACGATCGCCGAACAGAAAACGCGTTTCACGCAGCAGCGGATGGTGCTTGCGCAGCGCGATCACGCGCGCGACGAACGCGCTCATCTGGCGTCCGTCCGGCGACTCCGCGCGTTCCCAGTCGAGCCACGATATTTCGTTGTCCTGGCAGTACGCATTGTTGTTGCCGTTCTGCGTGCGCAGCGATTCGTCGCCGGCCAGCACCATTGGCGTGCCGAGCGCCATCAACAGCGTGGCGATCAGCGAACGGGCCACGCGTTTGCGGGTAGCGAGAATCGCCGGGTCGTCACTCGGGCCTTCGGCACCCCAATTGCGGCTGCAATTCTCGTTGTGGCCGTCGTTGTTGTCTTCGCGATTGGCTTCGTTGTGCTTCTGCTCGTAAGCGGTGACGTCGGCTAACGTAAATCCGTCATGCGACGTGACAAAATTGACCGACGCCCACGGCTTCCTGAAGCGGCGGTTGAACAGATCGGCCGAGCCGGTCAGCCGTGCGGCGAGATCGGGCCGCAAGCCGGCGTCGCCGCGCCAGAAACGGCGCACGGTGTCGCGGAACCGATCGTTCCATTCGCCGAAGCCCGGCGGATGATTACCCAGCTGATAACCGCCCGGCCCGATATCCCAAGGCTCGGAAATCAGCTTGCGTTGCGACAGGATCGGGTCTTGGCGCAACGCGTCGAAGAAACCGGAGCCCGGATCGAAGCCGTGTTGCTCGCGGCCGAGCGTGACGCCGAGATCGAAACGGAAGCCGTCGATATTGAATGCCGTCGACCAGTAACGCAGCGAATCCATCACCATTTGCAACACACGCGGATGCGGCAGGTTCACGGTATTGCCGCAACCGGTGTCGTTGATATGGTGACGTTCGTCGCCGGGAATCAAGCGGTAGTAGCTGGCATTGTCGAGGCCGCGCCACGAGACGGTCGGGCCCATCTCGTTGCCTTCGCAGGTGTGGTTGTAGACCACATCGAGAATGACTTCGATGCCGGCCGCGTGCAACTGGCGCACGGCAATGCGCATTTCGTCGAGCCGGTGCGTGCTGAGGTAGGACGGTTCCGGCGCGAAAAACGCCGCCGTGTTGTAACCCCAGTAGTTGCGCAGGCCGCGCTCCACCAGAAAGCGGTCGTTGAGAAACGCATGCACGGGCAGTAACTCGACCGCGGTCACGCCGAGTTTCAGCAAATGGTCGATGAACTCCGGCGAAGCCAGCGCCGCGAACGTGCCGCGTTCGTGCTGGCGCAAATCCGCACGCAACATGGACGCACCACGCACATGCGTCTCGTAGACGATGGTTTCACCCCAAGGCACATTCGGGCGCTTGTCGTGCGACCAGTCGAATGCCTCGTCGATCACCACGCACTTTGGCATGGCCGGCGCCGAGTCGCGCCGGTCGATGGAAAGGTCCGCGCGATTCGAATGCACCCGGTAGCCGAACAGCGCATCCGACCAGCGAAACTGTCCCACCAGCTTGCGCGCGTACGGATCGAGCAGCAGCTTGTGCGGATTGAAGCGATGCCCATGTTGCGGCTGATACGGCCCGTGCGCGCGAAACCCGTAAGCGGTGCCCGGATGCGCGTTAGGCAGATAGCCGTGCCAGACTTCGTCGGTGCATTCGGGCAGCGTGTAACGGCGGATTTCCTTGCGGCCAGTGGGATCAAACAAACAAAGCTCGATTTTTTGCGCGTTCGCGGAGAACACCGCAAAGTTGACGCCGAGGCCATCCCAACTGGCGCCGAGCGGATAGGGCGAGCCGGGCAGAAGCCGGTCGGGCATTGCATGCGACATGATTCCCCTTCCTGTTCTGATTGTTGAACGCTATCGTGGGTCTTCATGCAACGAGCGCGCGGCGCGAAATGTCGCACGCCGCGCGCTCGCCTTACAGCACCTGCGTCAATCCGCGCGCAATACGATCGTCGCGAGCGGCGGCAGCGTCAGTGCGGCGGAATGCGGCCAGCCGTGGCTCGATTGCGGATCGGTGTGGATCTGCCCGCCGTTGCCCATATTCGAGCCGCCGTACACGCCGGCGTCCGTATTGAGCACTTCTGTCCAGCGCCCGGCGCGCGGCATGCCGATCCGGTAACCGACTCGCGGCACCGGCGTCATGTTGCAGACTACGACGAGTTCGCGGCCGGCGCCATCGGTGCGGCGATAGGCGAAGACGCTGTTGCCGCTGTCGTCGCCGATTAGCCATTCGAAGCCGCCGGGTTCGCAGTCGAGCAGATACAACGCGGGCTCGTCGCTATACAGACGATTCAGGTCGCGCACCAGCTTCTGCAGGCCGTGGTGGTTCGCATCGTCGAGCAGATGCCAATGCGGCGATGTATCGTGGTCGAATTCCGCCATCTGGCCGAATTCGCCGCCCATGAACAGCAGCTTCTTGCCCGGATGCGTCCACATGAAACCGAAATACGCGCGCAGGTTGGCGAACTTCTGCCACCTGTCGCCCGGCATCTTGCCGAGCAACGAGCCTTTGCCGTGCACCACTTCGTCGTGTGACAGCGGCAACACGAAGCGCTCCGAATACGCGTACACCATCCCGAACGTCATGTTGTGGTGATGGTATTGGCGGTAGACCGGGTCTTCTTCCATGTAGTGCAGCGTGTCGTGCATCCAGCCCATGTTCCACTTGAACTGGAAACCGAGGCCGCCGTCTTCGACACGCGCCGTCACGCCAGGCCATGCAGTCGATTCCTCGGCGATCGTGATCGCACCCGGCACGCCCGGCACATAGCCGACTTCGTGATTCAGGCGCTTCAGGAACGCAATCGATTCGAGGTTTTCGCGGCCGCCGTAAATGTTCGGCACCCACTGGTCGGCGGCGCGCGAATAGTCGCGGTACAGCATCGACGCCACCGCATCGACGCGCAAACCGTCGACGTGATAGCGCTTGAGCCACGCGAGCCCGGAGGCGATCAGGAACGCGCTCACCTCGTTGCGGCCGAGGTTGTAGATCATCGTGTTCCAGTCCTGGTGATAGCCTTCGCGCGGGTCGGCGTGCTCGTAGAGCGGCGTGCCGTCGAAATCGACGAGACCATGCGCGTCGTTCGGAAAATGCGCGGGCACCCAGTCTAGAATCACGCCGAGTCCGGCTTCGTGCGCCTTGTCGACGAAGCGCGCGAACTGCTCGGGTTTGCCGAAGCGCGCGGACGGCGCGAATTGCCCGAGCGGCTGATAACCCCACGATCCACCGAACGGATGCTCGGCAATCGGCATGAACTCCACGTGCGTGAAGCCCATGCTTTTCACGTACGGAATCATCCGCTCCGCGAGTTCGTCCCAATCGAGTCCGCGCTGACCTTCTTCCGCGACGCGCAGCCAGGATTCGGCGTGTACTTCGTAGATCGAAATCGGCGAGCGCGGAGTCTGCTTGTCGGCGCGCGATTGAATCCACTCGTGGTCGGTCCACGGAAACTGCTCGACCTCGTCGACGTGCGCCACGACGGAAGCGGTGCCCGGCGGCTTCTCCGTTTGCATCGCGCAGGGGTCGGCCTTGAGGGGCAGCGGGTGCCCGTCGCGCGACAGCAGTTCGTATTTGTAGCGCGTGCCGGGACCGACACGCGGCACGAACAATTCCCACACGCCGGCCTGGTGCCGCAGCCGCATCGGATGCCGGCGGCCGTCCCATGCATTGAAGTCGCCCACCACGGAGGCGCGCCGCGCGTTCGGCGCCCACACTGCGAAGCGCACACCCGGCACGCCGTCCAGTTCCATCGGGCGGGCGCCGAGGCATTCGAGCACCGCATAGGGATCGCCGCCGGCGAGGCGCCCCAGCGGCTCGTCGCCGAGAACGGGACCGAACGAATACGTGTCTTCGATTTCCTGCACCACGCCATGCCAGTCGATCCGCAAACGGTACGGCGCCGCGGACGTGACGCGGCCGGCAAAGAGCCCCGGCCGCAGCTGTTCGAGCTCGCCGAGCAGCGCGCCATCGGCGCGCGAAAATACGCTGACGTGCGCGGCGTTCGGCAACAGCGCGCGCACCACCGGACCCGCGTCCGTGTGATGCAACCCGAGCTGCGAGAAAGGATCGGGGTGGCGCGCTTCGACGAGCGCGTCGATATCGAGCGGTTGGAGGCCCGCGGCCGGATCATGCTCACTCATAGTCGCCCTCGGCCGGATTAGGCGGTGTGGCGGCGCCTGGCGCCTGGGTTGAGGAATCGTGTGCCTGCGTGCCGGTATCGCCGAGCAGGCGGCTGGTGAGCGCGGCGAGGCCGCGCACGGGCAAGCTGAGCCACGTCGGGCGGTTGGCCGCTTCGTAACGGATTTCGTAGGCGGCTTTTTCGATCAGGAACAGATCGAGCAAGGCCTGTTCGGCTTCGGGCGCGACGAGCGGCGTCGGCGCCTCCGCGGCAGCCGTGCGGTACTCGCTGAGGAACGTTTCGGCGGCATGCATGCGGAAACGTTCGAACAACGCCCGCTTGCGCTCGGCGGTCTGTTGCGGCGCGGCTTCCGTGGTGGATTGCGCCGCCGCGCTCGCATACGACAGCGAGCGCAGCAGACCGGCCACGTCGCGTAGCGGGCTCGACTTCTGACGACGCTCTTCGAGCGTGCGTGCCGGCTCGCCTTCGAAGTCGATCAGATAAGCGTCGCCCTGCGCGACCAGCACCTGGCCGAGATGGAAGTCGCCGTGAATACGAATGCGCAGCGCGCCCGCGTTGGCGGAAACGAGCGAACCGATGGCGGCAACCAACGCAGCGCGGCGGTCGATCAGGCTTTGCGCCAGCGCCTTGGTTTCGGGATCGCTCATCTGCTCGATGCGCGGCGCGAGCAGATCCAGCGCGCTGGCGAGCATTGCCTGCGTGCCGTCGATCCATGCTTTCACCTGCTCCGCGCTAGCCGGTTCCGGCGCGAATGCCGGGTCGTCCGTCGGCGAGGCGAGCGCCACATGCAGTTCGCCCAGCCGCCTGCCGATAATGCCGGCCAACGCGCTGTAGCCTTCCATCAGGATCGATTCATTGGCACGGTCCGGCGCCGACTGCGCTTCGGTATCGACGGCGATGGCGAGTTCGTCCACCGAGCGGCGCAGATAGTCGAGCGACCAGTTCCACGCGTCGCCCTGATTGTCGATGAAGCCTTGCAGAATACAGAGCGTGTGCGGCACACCTTCCGGATCGACGCGCACCACTTCGCCATACAGCGGCGCGGTGTTCGCGTAGCCCAATTGCGTCAGGTAGCGGCTGATCTCGGCTTCGGGATGGACGCCGCTGACGAGACGGCGCACCAGTTTCAGCACGGCGGCATCGGCGATGATCAGCGAACTGTTGCTTTGCTCCGCCGCGAGCCACCGAATCTCCGGTCGCTCGCCAAGCCCTTCGAGCTCGGCGAAACGTTCGGTCGGCAGGAACCTGATCTCGCTCTTCTGCACGGTCGGCACGACGGCGCGCTCGCGCAGCTTGCGCATCACGCCATGCGCGAAGATCGGCAACGCAAACGCGTCCGTCAGATGCCCGACGTTGCGGCCTCGCCGCACGCGCGCAAGCGCCAACTGCATGAACAGCGGGAAAGTCGTTTCGCCGCCCCATGTGATCGCGATCGGCACGACGTAGCGCTCGGTGTGATTGCCCACGTCCGCTTCGATCTCGGTGAAGGCGAAGCCGCCGTTCGGGATCGTGGTCAATGCCGCCAGCCGCACGGCATGCATTTTCTGATCCTTCGACGCAAACCAGCGGCGCCGGCTCAGCCACGAAGGCAGCACTTCCGATTCGAGCAGGCGCACATTCTCCGGCGTCGGGCCAACCTGGCCTTCGCGAATCACGATCGTGACGAATTCCGGCAGCGGTTCCGAATGCGCCTGAGCCCACGTCGGACGCTGGCCGCCGGGGCACAGCATGAACCACAGGAAGCCATACGGCGGGAACGTCAGCAGATAGGTCAACTGGCCGATCGCCGGGAACACGGAATCCGCGGTCATTTCGATCGGCACCGAACCGTTGAACTCGGACAGATCGAGTTCGACCGCTTGCGGCGCGCGCGACAGATTCGCCACGCACAGAATGGGCGGCTCACCCGGCATCTCACGCAGATACGCGAGAATCTTGCGGTTTTCCGGCTTCAGGAAGCGGATCGTGCCGCGCCCGAAAGTCTGTTTCGCGCGGCGCGTGGCGAGCATGCGCCGGGTCCAGTTCAGCAGCGAATGCGGGTCGCGGCTTTGCGCTTCCACGTTGACCGCGTCGAAACCGTACAGCGAGCCCATGACCGGCGGCAGCACCAGTTGCTCAGGGTCGGCGCGCGAGAAACCGCCGTTGCGATCCGACGACCACTGCATCGGCGTACGCACGCCGTCGCGGTCGCCGAGGTGAATGTTGTCGCCCATGCCGAGTTCGTCGCCGTAATAGATCACGGGTGTGCCGGGCATGGAAAGCAGCAGCGAATTGATCAGCTCGATGCGGCGGCGGTCGCGCTCCATCAGCGGCGCGAGACGGCGTCGAATGCCGAGATTCAGCCGCGCGCGGCGATCGCTCGCGTACGTATTCCACAAATAGTCGCGCTCGGAATCCGTGACCATTTCCAGCGTCAGTTCGTCGTGATTGCGCAGGAAAATCGCCCACTGGTTCGTGGCGGCAAGGTCCGGCGTTTGCCGCATGATGTCGGTAATCGGGAAACGGTCTTCGCTCGCAATCGACATGTAGATGCGCGGCATCAGCGGGAAGTGGAACGCCATGTGGCATTCGTCTTCGTCGCCGAAATATTCCTTCACGTCTTCCGGCCACTGGTTGGCTTCGGCGAGCAGCATCCGGTTCGGATACTCGGCGTCGATGGTGGCGCGGATCTTTTTGAGCACCGCGTGCGTTTCCGGCAGGTTCTCGTTGTTCGTGCCTTCACGTTCGACCAGATACGGCACTGCGTCCAGCCGCAACCCGTCAATGCCCATATCGAGCCAGAAGCGCATGACCTGCAGCACTTCCTTCAAGACGGCTGGATTGTCGAAATTCAGATCGGGCTGATGCGAGTAGAAGCGGTGCCAGTAATACGCGCCCGCCACCGGATCGTGCGTCCAGTTGGACGGCTCCGAGTCGATGAAGATGATCCGCGTTTCCTGGTACTTCTGATCGGTATTCGACCACACGTAATAGTTGCGATGGTTCGAACCCGGCTTCGCGCGGCGCGCGCGCTGAAACCACGGGTGCTGGTCCGACGTGTGGTTGATCACCAGCTCGGTGATCACGCGAATGCCGCGCGCATGCGCTTCCTGAATGAAGCGCTTCACATCGGCCAGGTTGCCGTAATCGGGGTGCACATTGCGGTAATCGGCGATGTCGTACCCATCGTCGCGCCGTGGCGACGGATAGAACGGCAGCAGCCAGATTGCATTCACGCCGAGTTCGGCAATGTAATCGAGCTTCGCAATCAGGCCGGGGAAGTCGCCGACGCCGTCGTTATTCGCGTCGAAGAACGACTTGATGTGTACCTGATAGATGATCGCGTCTTTGTACCAGAGCGGATCGTCGCTCAACGCCGCAGGTTTGCCGCGCCGATTCGTGCGCGGCCTGGCCGTGTTGCCAGGGGCATTGCCCACGGGTGACTGTGTCGTGGTTTGAGCTGGATCGTCACGCTTCATGTCGCACCTTCCGTTGGGGTTGGGTTGCCAGCGTCTGCGTGATGAACGCTGTCGGAGTCGCTGTCGGCTTCATCCGGCCGTTCGGCGGGCAGCCCGCCGAGCGGCGCGATGCGCCAGATCGAGAACGGCTGGCCCGACCCGAGCTGGACGTGCTGCCAACGGCCATGCCATTCGAAGCGCGCGCCGGTCATCTGGTCGGTGACTTCCAGCGGGCCATGATCGTGCAGATTCCATTTCTGGAAAGTCTCCCACGACAATTCGATATCCGCGCCCTGTTCATTGAACGGGTCGAGATTGATCGCGACGAGAATCACGTTGTCGCGTGATTCGGTGGCCTTCTCGAAGAACAAAACGTTGTCGTTATGCGCGGGCAGGAATGTCAGGCCGAGATGCGTTTGCAATGCCGGGTTCGCACGGCGAATCCGGTTCAGCGCAGTGATCTCGGGAACGATGTTGCCGGGCCGGTTCCAGTCCCACGCGCGTAGCTGGTATTTCTCGGAGTCGAGATATTCCTCGCTGTTCGGCAGAGCAGCGGCTTCGCACAACTCGAAACCGCTATACACGCCCCACAAACCGGCCAGCGTCGAGGCGAGCGCGGCGCGAATCAGAAAGCCCGTGCGGCCCTGCGATTGCAGATGCCGCGGGTTGATATCCGGCGTATTGACGAAGAAGTTCGGCCGGTACGAATCACGCGCGCCGGTTTGCGTGAGCTCGGTCATGTACTCGATGAAATCGCGCTTCGATTCCCGCCACGTGAAGTATGTGTACGACTGCGAGAAGCCGATCTTGCCGAGCCGGTTCATCATGCGCGGCCGTGTGAACGCTTCGGCAAGGAAGATGGTGTCCGGATAGCGCGCGCGCACATCGCCGATCACCCATTCCCAGAACGGCAGCGGTTTGGTGTGAGGGTTGTCGATGCGGAAGATATGCACGCCCGCTTCGATCCAGAACAGGAACACGTCGCGCAGCGCGAGCCATAAATCCGGCTTGGCGTCGTGCGCATAGAAGTCGGGGTTGACGATGTCCTGATACTTCTTCGGCGGATTTTCCGCGTAGCGCAGCGTGCCGTCGGGGCGCCACGCGAACCACGTTGGATGCTCCTTGAGCCACGGGTGATCCGGCGAGCACTGCACTGCGAAGTCGAGCGCGATTTCAAGGCCGTGCTCATGCGCGGCGGCGAGCATCGCCTTGAAGTCGTCGAGCGTGCCCAACTGCGGATGCACGGCGGTGTGGCCGCCTTCGACTCCACCTATCGCATACGGGCTGCCGACATCGCCGGGCTGCGCGGTCAGCGTGTTGTTACGGCCTTTGCGATTGGCCACGCCAATCGGGTGGATCGGCGGGAAATACAGCACGTCGAAGCCCATGTCGCGAATGCGCGGCAGTTTCTTCGTCACGTCGGCGAAGGTGCCGTGGCGCGATTCGTCGTCGCTCATCGAGCGCGGGAAGATCTCGTACCAACTCGCGAAGCGCGCCGCGGTGCGGTCTGCGTCGATCTTGTAGATGACCGGATCGCGGCTCAGGAACGGCCGGTGGCGCGCAGCGGTCATCGCCCTCGCCGTGGTCGGCGCGAGCAGCAGCGCGAGCTTCGTTTCAGCGTCGGCTTTGGTGAACTCCTTGACGATATGTTCGAGCGGCGCGGTAAGCGCGCCTTCCGAGGTTTCCACTTCGGCAAGCACGAGCGCGAACAGATGCGCGGCTTCGTCGAGTTCGAGTTCGACGGTTTGCCCCGCCTTCAGCTTCTTCTGAATATGTTCGACCAGCGAAGCGAAGTCGTCGCGCCACGCGATCACGGTGAACTCGTGGCGGCCCATGCGGTCGAGCGGAATGCGCGCTTTCCAGATGTCGAGCCCGGCGGGTTGAGCCGGCGTCATCAGCACTTCATGCCACGCGGTTTCGTCGGCGGCGCGCCAGATCACGGCGGCGGCAATCTTGTCGTGACCTTCGGCGAAAATCGCGGCGGTGATTTCGGCGCGTTCACCCACGGTGCGCTTGGCCGCGAAGCGGCCGTTATCGACCGAAGGCGTCACGCTTTCGATCGCCACGCGCGGCGCGTTGATCGCTTCGACCACGGTCTTGCGGCCGCTGCGCTTGCTGTTCGCTTTGTCGATGGGCGGCGCGAGACGGATCGGTTTCTCCGTGATGGCGCGAAACAGGCGAACCGCGCCCGGTGCGAGCGCGAACGGCGTGAGCGTGGCGGGCGAAGCGCTGGCGGAGGCGTCTAGCGGCACGAAGCGCGTGAAGTTGCCCGGCACGCCCGCGAGGAAGCGCGCAGGATCGACGCGCACCGGCGCGCCGAGGTCGGGGTTGATCGCGATCAGGATGGCCTCGTCGGCGTCGCGCGGGTCGCGTTGGTCGGCGCGCAACAGGACCGCTGCAGGTGCGCCGGGCCCGCTCAGCGGGCGCAATTCGCCGTTGGCGTGCAGCGTCTTCGTATCGCGCGCAATGTGGTTCGCGTGCGTGACGTGTTTCGAGAGATCGAATGGTTTGGCCTGAACAGCGAGGGCGAACTGCGAAGCATCGCCACGCGTTTGCGACATGGGCTCGGTGATGCCGTATTCGAAGCCCATCGGCATCATCCAGCCCGTGCCGATCGAAACCGACGTGTACAGCGCGCGCCGGTAAGCCCGCTCGACGATGGCGGCATCGTGAGCATCGCCCAACTCGGCGGCGAGGCGGGTGCCATAAGGCGCTTCCGGAAACGCGATCGGTGTGCCAAGGCGCGCGAGCGCGGCATGTTCTTCGACCATCCAGCTGGAGCGGAAGTCCCACCAGCGCACCGACGAGAACACGCTGTCGAAGCCGGCACCGTCGAGGCCGGGCAGATCGGCGCGAGCAAGGCCGGGTGTGGCGGCGAGAAAGCGCACCTCGGGATGTTTCGCGCGAACCGCGTCGGCCAACTGCCGCCAGACGGCGCTCGGTACGCGGTGCGGCGAATCAAATCGGAAGCCGCCCACGCCGGCGTCGGCGAGCGCCAGCAACTGCCGGGTCCACCATTCGACCAGCGCGGCGCTGCTGCCGGCGTCATTGAAGTTGGCATAGGCGACGTTGTCCTCGCGATGCACATGGCGCGGGTCGAGCCGCGCCTCTTCAGACTCCAATGCGTGGAACCAGTCGGCATGTTCGGCGTAAAGCGCGCCATCGGCGGCCATCCGGTCGATCACCAGATCGACCAGCAAGGTCAGCCCGTTCTGTGCGGCACCGCTGGCGAGCGTGCGAATTGCCTCGGCGGCGGGCTGCCGGGCCTCGAATACCGGATGAAGACGGTCATGGTTGCCGACCACCTGTCCGTGGCCGGCTCGTCCGGGCTCGAAAAGGCTGCCGATCAGCGCGTGATCGAAGCCCAGCGCGGCTGCATGCGCGAACTGCGCAGGCCATGCATCGAGTGGCCCAACCAGAAGTGAATGAAAAAAGTAAATCCGCGGCGCGTACCCGTTTGGAGATTCCATCGGTCGTTTCCAGATTCGTCCTGCTGCGGTGTGGATGCAATTGGCATGCGATCACAGCGCTCATTGGGCTTCCAGAGCCGGATACCGCGCGATGCAAGAAGCGAGGGCGCGTACTGGTCAATGTAGTGCAAAGATCGTCACGCCGCTGGCCAGTAAGGGGTGCTTTGACGCCAGGCGTCGATTGCACGGGCTGGCCAGATCGATTCGGAAGACGCAGCAAACGCTGTGCCAGTGCGGCTCGGGCGCAGCGAGGGATGGTAGGGCCGAGCGTCCCGCAGTGGGCCTGGCCGGAAGATGCGGCGGCAGACGCGAGGCATTGGCGCGAGGCCGCGAACGGCTGCCGCGTGTAAAACGGGCGGGTGGCGCCCGGGATTTACACGCGAAGGGTGAGGGGCGGCGCGATTGCCCGCAAAAGGCGGAGTTCTATGCGGCAGGGGCGGCGCGAGGGCGCGCTCGTGCCAGCAGGTTCACGAGCCGAGCAGGCCCGCTGCGATGTTCACGCACAAACCGAACACAGCGACGTTGAAGTAAAACGACAGGACCGATTGTGCGAGGGCGGCGCGGCGAACCGAACGCGAGCGCAGCATCACGTCCGACGTCTGCGAGGCCACGGCGATCGTGAACGAGAAATACAGGAAGTCCCAGTAATCCGGGTGAAGCGCCTTGTCGGGAAACTGCAGCGGCGTCTCCGGGGCATCCGGGTCGTAGTAAAGGCGCGCGTAGTGCTGGGTGAAGATGGTCGGGATCAGGAACCAGGCGCCGAACATCGTCAGTCCGGTCAGCGCGTAGTGCCAGACCGTGGAAGCGCCCGCTGTTCCCTTTGCCGACGCCAATTCCAGCACGATGGCCGCAATACTCGCAATGGTCGCCAAGCAGATCACCATGAGCACGACGCCCGCGTTCTCGTCGTCGCGACGGGCGGATTCGCGCACGCCGCCTTCGTCGGCAAGGGCCATGTAGACCCAGATCATCGCCAGATAACTCCAGATGGCGGCGTCCCAGCCGACCAGCACGCGAACCATCGGGCGCGTGTGCGCCGGCAAGGCCAGCGCCGCGATGATGCCGAGCGCAAGGCCGACCAGCATGCGTGGCCGATTGCGAAGAACTTGTGGAAGATATTTTGTCAGCATGGAATGGCGTGTGAAGGACTCTTGGTTTCGCGGATTCTACCCGGGCTTCGACCTGTATTTGTCGAATGGGCGGGACACAGGCTATAGTCTTTCGCAACGCGCTTGCGTGCCGCTTTCAATTGAAAGGCGATTGGCAGGCGGCAGTTTTTTGCCCGTTCATGCCATGCAGTGCGCACGGTTTCATACGGATGTCATCAGCACAACGTATCTCGGCTCGCATTGGGGTTCGTGCGGGCTAACAGGAAAGACCGCTTAAGCGGCTTCAGGCCAGGTTTGGGGTAGAAGATCGACGCCACGCGCGAACGGCAGACCGCCGGGGCCGTGTGGCAAGTTGAGAACGACTCACCATCTGGAGTCCCCATGACAGATGTTCCCGAGAATAATGATGCGCACCACGAAGTGACGCATCCCGCAGGCTTGTCGTCATCAGCTTCGTTTTCAGCGTCGCGTAGAGCGTGGGTGCTCGGTGCATGCGCCGCGGCCGCGGCGTTCGCATTTGCCGGCGCCGGCCGCTCACTCTCATGGATCGCCCCGGCATTGGCCGATGCGCCCGCAGGCGGCGGGCTCGATGCCTTCCTCGCGCTCTCGCAGCGCCTCACAGGCCGCACCGGCTTCGACGCCACGCTCGGCAAACGCGTCTATGACGCCCTGGCCAAATCCGACAATCATTTCGACCAGAACGTTGCCGCGCTCAACACATGGCTGCAGGGCCACGGCGGTGTGCCATCAGATACCGTCACACAAGCCTTGCAGGCTGATCAGCCCGCGCTCGCGAAATCCGTCGGCGCGATCATGCGCGCGTGGTATCTCGGCCTCGTGGGCGACACGCCGCATGTGGAAGTGGTCGCTTATGAAAAGGCGCTGATGTTCGAGCCCGTGAAGGACGTGCTGACGATTCCGTCTTATTGCCGCGACGTGCCGTTCTATTGGACAAAGAAACCGGTGAGTGCCTGAACGTCGTTTCTCTTGCGTGTGCCGCATCGTTCGATCGAATCGTTCGACGCAGCTCGGGCACGCGCGTACAGCAAGCCAGCATAAAGTGCTCTGCACTGGACCCGCGTGACGCGTTCAAGCGAACTCGGGTCGACACAAAAGAAGAGAGAGGGCAACAATGGCAAACGCAAACTCTGCCGATATCGTCGTGGTCGGTTCGGGCGTGGCAGGCGGACTGGTTGCGCATCAGATGGCGCTGGCCGGCGCGTCGGTGATTCTGCTCGAAGCCGGGCCGCGCATTCCGCGCTGGCAGATCGTCGAGAACTTCCGTAATTCGCCGGTCAAGTCCGACTTCGCGACGCCTTATCCGTCGACGCCTTACGCACCGCATCCCGAGTACGCCCCCGCCAACCATTATCTGATCCAGAAGGGCGACTATCCGTACAGCTCGCAGTATCTCCGGCTGGTGGGCGGCACGACCTGGCACTGGGCGGCCGCGGCATGGCGGCTGTTGCCGTCGGACTTCCAGTTGCGCAAGCTGTACGGCGTGGGGCGCGACTGGCCCTATCCCTATGAAACGTTGGAGCCGTGGTATTCGGCGGCGGAAGTGCAGCTCGGCGTGTCGGGTCCCGACAATTCGATCGATCTCGGTTCGCCGCGCTCGAAGCCGTATCCGATGAGCCAGCTTCCACTCTCTTACATGGATCAGCGCTTTAGCGACGTGCTCAATGCGCAGGGCTTCAAGGTCGTGCCCGAGCCGGTGGCGCGCAACAGCCGTCCTTACGATGCGCGGCCCACTTGTTGCGGCAACAACAACTGCATGCCGATCTGCCCGATCGCCGCGATGTACAACGGCGTGGTGCATGCGGAGAAGGCCGAACAGGCCGGTGCGAGGCTGGTTCCCGAGGCGGTGGTGTACCGCGTCGAAGCGGACAACAAAGGGCTGATTACAGCGATTCACTACAAGGACCCGAACGGCAACAGCACGCGCGTGACCGGCAAGCTGTTCGTGCTCGCCGCGAACGGCATCGAAACGCCAAAGCTGATGCTGATGTCCACTTCCGATAAATTTCCGCACGGCGTGGGCAACAGTTCCGATCAGGTGGGCCGCAACCTGATGGATCATCCGGGCACGGGCGTCACGTTTCTTGCCAATGAACCGCTGTGGCCCGGACGCGGGCCGATGGAAATGACCTCGATCGTGAACTTCCGCGACGGCGCGTTCCGCTCCGATTACGCGGCGAAGAAACTGCATCTGTCGAATGGCGTGCCGACCATGGCCGTGACCGCCGCACTGCTGAAGCAGGGCCTTACCGGCGCCGAGCTCGACCGGCAGATTCGCGACCGTGCGTCGCGCACGCTGAATATCAACAGCTTCCATGAGCATCTGGCGGAGCCGCAGAACCGCGTGTTGCCTTCGGCGGATCACAAGGATTCGCTCGGCATTCCGCAGCCGGAGATCTACTACTCGATCAACGACTACGTGAAGAAAAGCGCGGCCAATACGCACGAACTGTACGGGCAGATCGCCGCGCTGTTCGGCGGCGCCGAGGTCTCGTTCGACGACACCTTCGCACCCAACAATCACATCATGGGCACGACGATCATGGGCAGCGATCCGGCGGATTCAGTCGTGGACGCGGACTGCCGTACGCACGATCACTCCAATCTGTTCATTGCCAGCAGCGGCGTGATGCCGAGCGCGGCATCGGTGAATTGCACGCTGACGATCGCGGCCTTGTCGCTGAAACTGGCCGACAAGCTCAAGCGTGAAATCTGAGCCTGAACGGAGCACCACAATGAAGAAGAACACGTCTCGCGTGCAGCCGGTCGATGCGCTTGTGCGAAACGCCCGGCGCCGTCACTTCAGGGTCGCGACGCTCGCAGCGATCTTTTCGCTGTTCGCGCTCTATGTCGCCTGGCATGAGGCGCACGGCCCCAAGGTGCAGCGCAACGACGAGTTGCCTATCACGCAGGCCCGCGCGGACGACGCCTCGCGGTCGGCCAATGGCGAGGCCATCTCGGCTGAGGTGGCCGGCGGCAATCTGGTCAAGCGCGGCGAGTACCTCGCGCGCGCCGGCGATTGCGCGGCCTGCCACACGGCGGACAAAGCGCGGCCGTTCGCGGGCGGGCTGCCGATCAACACGCCGTTCGGCACGATCGTGACGCCGAACATCACGCCCGATCCGGACACCGGCATCGGCCAATGGAGCGACGCCGATTTTCTGCGCGCCATGCATGAGGGCATCGGCAGAAGTGGCCAGCGCTTGTATCCGGCCTTTCCGTACGCGGAGTACACCAAGGTCACGGATCAGGACGTGCTGGCCATTCGCGCGTATCTGAATACGCTCACGCCAATCCACTATTCGCCGCCGGGCAACAGCCTGACATTCCCATTCAATCAGCGCTGGTTGATGGTGTTCTGGAATCTGTTCAATTTCACTGAAGGCCGCTTCGTTCCCGATCCGAAGCAAAGCGCGCAATGGAATCGCGGCGCTTACCTGGTGCAAGGACTCGCCCATTGCGAGGAATGCCATACGCCGCGCAACTTCACGCAGGGTTTGAAGTCGAGCTCACGTCTTTCGGGCGCCGTGCAGGCCGGCTGGCACGCATACAACATCACGTCCGACAAGACGAGCGGCGTGGGCAACTGGAGCGACGACGAGCTGGTGTCGTATCTATCGACCGGCGCGGCGCCGGGCCGTGCCAACGCGGCCGGCCCAATGGCCGAAGTGGTGGCCGACAGCACACAATATCTGACGCGCGAAGATCTCGGCTCGATCGTCGCGTATCTGCGCGCCGTGCCGCCGATCAACGGTGGCGAATCGCGCCCGCGCGACCAGTGGGGCAATCCCGCCGACGACGTGACGGCACTGCGCGGCACTGCCATTCATGCCGTGAACGGCGCGCAATTGTTCGTCGCGAACTGCGCGAGCTGCCATAGCTGGACGGGGCAGGGTGTGGGCGCGAGCGCGCCCGGGGCGTATCCGTCGCTGATCCATAACTCGGCGGTGGGCGCGAGCGACGCCAACAATCTGGCGCTGGTGATCCTGCGCGGCGTCAGTCGTACGACGAAACAGGCGGACGTGTTGATGCCGGCATTCGGCACCCAGCTCAGCGACGATCAGGTGGCCGCCATTACGAACTACGTGACCAGACAGTTCGGCAATCCGCAATCGACCGTAACGGCCGATCAGGTGGCCAAACTGCGCACTCAGCAATAGTGACCGCGTTAGGCGTGTATTTGCGGTAAGGGCTGCCGGAAATATCCCGGTTTTGCGTCGATTTGCGTCGTTTCAGCTCGCTGCGGCGCCAGGATACGATGGGCAGCGCGCATACACGTCGCGGATGCCGCATTATCATGGACCCATGGCTTCCGTACTCGTCAATTCCGTTGAACATCACCCGGCCAACCGGAGCGGTCGCGACTTCGTGGTCGGCGACCTGCATGGCTGCGTCGATGCATTGCGCTATCTGCTGCGCGTGATTACGTTCGACCCGGCGCGCGACCGGCTCTTTTCGGTCGGCGATCTGGTGGATCGCGGCGAGCATTCTGAACTCGCTTTGGCTCTGCTCGACAAGCCGTGGTTTTTCGCCGTGCTCGGCAACCATGAAGACATGCTGTGCGCCGTCGCCGATGGACGCTTGCGGCGTCAGTCGTGGTATGGAATCGGCGGCCTATGGGCGGCGCAGCTATCCGACGAACGCCTGCAACACTACGCCGAAATCCTGCGCGGGTTGCCGCTTGCGCGCGTGATCGGCAGCGGCAAGGAGCGCTTCAACGTGCTGCATGGGGAATTCTTCGGCACGGATGCCGAGCTCGATGCGGGGAATTTCTCCGCCGAAACCCGCCAGCAATTGCTGTGGGGACGCGAGCTGGCGTTGGGCAATGGCGATCCGCAGCGGCAGCGCGGTCTCTCGCTGACCTACTGCGGCCACACGCCGATGCGTGACATCAAGCAGGTCGGCTCGCAGGTGTTTATCGACACTGGCGCGTTCGGCCCGGAAGGCAAGCTCACGATCGTGGAGCCGCTGGCGCTGCGGCGCTGGTCGATCTCGGTCGAAGAGGCTCGCGCGGAAGGGGCGGCAGCGCTGGCGCTACCTTGACTCTGCCTTGACGGCTTGGGCCCGCGCGCGGGTTTGTCAACCTAGCCCACCTGGTTGAGTTCGAAAACCATATCCACCTCGTTGCCGTTCCAGTTGTATTCCAGATACGCCGCGTGATGACAGTCGCGCAGGAGCGTGGTTTTGAACGCGGCGAGGCATTCGCCTTCGTCGTCGCGCACCGACGGATACACGATACCCGGCGCACCCGCCTCGCGGACCGCCCGGCCGAGGGATTGTCCGGCCAGATAATCATCCGGCGACAGCACCGCGAGATCCACCGACTTGTCGGCGCGAATGTCCACCACATTGCCTAGCGCGACGACGGTATAGAGGCGCATCTGCTGGCGCATGGGCGGTTCGGCCGTTGCTTCCAGAAATTTCCCCGTGTGATAGCGCGTTTCCGCGATCGCGGTGGCGCGTGAACGGGCGCAATAAAACACGCCATAGGTGCCGTCGGAGAAGCGGCTGCCGAGCGGGTTCAAATGGGTCAGCGCGGCCATGATCGGCCCATAGCCCGGTCCGAAGCGACGCTCTTCGCGCGGCACCAGATCGAGTTCGCCGACTTCGGTGCGCAGGCGGTCGTTGGTCATGGCTTCGAGCGCGTAGAGCGCGTCGAAGTCTTCCGGCGAGGCGACCCGGTCGAACAGATTGACGGCCGGAAAGCGCGTCGGAATCACGCGATACGCGGGCGACCAATCTAGTGGCGTGGTACGCCAGCGGTCCTGCCAATGCGGTTGTGTCACGCCCAGCCGCCTCGCATTGCGTCGAGATACTGGCGCACGGCCACGAGGTCGCTAATGTTGCCCGCCAGCATGCGGTCCAGCGCGCGGCGGCCGCCGAACGGTGGCGCGCTGTTGGGACGTTTGATCCAGGTGTCGGCGATGCTGGCTTGCGGCAGCAGGATTTGCAGCGCCTTATAGATACCGAGCAGCAGCGACAGGCGTTCGAGCGTGTCGCGACCGAGGCGGGCCGTTTCAGGCGCCGCCTTCCATTTGAAATAAGTCGAACGGCCCGGCGAGCCTAGCAGCACGATCTGCTCTTCCGCGCTCAAGTCCCAGTCGCGGGCGATGTTGAAGAACGCGCGCAGCCCTGCCGCGGACATTTCCGTTAGCGTGGGTGCTGAAGGCGGCCGGCGAATCGGCTCTTCAGGTTGGGTGGCACGAGCAGCGTGAGCCATGAGTGGAAAAGTCCTAATGTGTACTTGAAATTAATGTTAGTCTAAATATGGATTTTTGCAAGAGAATATAATCCAGGCTCGTTATAAAGTCGAAGATCAGGAGAGGCAGGAGATGGGCGTTCGAGCAGTAGCAGTGGGAGCGGCGTTCGCCGTGTGGTGTATGTCAGGACCGGTCATGGCCGCGGGTTATACGGAAGTGTGGAACCCGTCCGAACAGAGCGGGCATGTCACGAAGCAGGCTGGGACAAAGACGGGGGTAGCCGCCAACGGGCAGTCTGGCGTTGGCTCGAAAGGCGCTTCAAAGTCCGCTTCGAAGTCCGCCGCAAGGTCTGCTCCGAAGCGTGTGGCGGGCACCAAGCATGCCGCGCCGCACGTTGCATCAGCGTCGGGACACGGCGGTAAACCGTCGGCGCATGGCAGCGTTAACAAGGTGGCGGCCAAGGGCGCCACGAAGAGCGGAACCAAGGCAGCAGGCGCGAACAAGACCCAAGCGAAAGCGGCGGTCGTGACGCAGCGTAAAAAGCCGCATGCGCAAGTTGTTCAGGCGAAGCCGGGACACGGCAAGGTCATGCACGCCAACCTGGTCGCGAGCCGTTCGACGCATCCGCAGAAGGTCAAGGTTGCGGCGAAACCCGGTGCGACCAAACCGGCTGCGTCCCTGGTGAATTCGCCTTCGTCATCCGTCAATACGGCGCCATCCGCAAACATTGGCGCCAATCCGGCGAGCGCAACGAGCAATCCCGCTACCGCCAGCAGCGGCTCGCTGCCGCCGATCATTCACTGATCTCGAAACCGGAGCGCGCGTTCGCGCTTCGGCTGGCTGGTCGGCTTCCGCCTTTATGCCGCGGACGAGGATTTTTCTGGGTTAAAAGAAAGGCGTCGACCTTCATTTGTGGATCAACGTGACGAGGCGCTTCGTCATTGTGTCGCCAACCCATTCGTCACCAACCGCAATGTTTCCAATGACCGCGCGTCCCTGACCCGCGAATGCAGCGTAACGCGCGATTCCGGCAGTTGGGGCAAGCCCAACCGTTGGCCGACATCGATCAGACCGCGCGGCGCCACGCGGCGCGCCAGCGGCGACACCGCCAGACCTGCCGCCACCGCCGCGCCGACGGCCGCCACGCCACCGCCGACGAACACCTCCTGCCACCCAATGCCCGCCTGCGTGAGCGAGCGCAGCGCCACGTCGCGCACGTTGCACGGCGGGCTCAACAGCGCCAGCGCCAACGGTTCGCCGACTCGCGGCAGCCACGCCGGCGTGGCGAGCCAGGCGAGCGGTTCGCTGAACAGCACCTGCGCGTCGTCGCGCGGCGGTTCGTCGGCGCCATAGCGGATGATTACCGCGTCGAGGCGGCGTTCGTCGAATTGCGCAAGCAGCGCGGAAGACGTGCCCAAGTGCAATTCGATCACCAAACCCGGATCGTGCGCATTGAGCCTGCCGAGCAGAAGCGGCAAGTCCGGTCCCGCCACGTGCTCGCTGAGCCCCAACGCGAGCCGCCGACGCTCGACCGACAGCGACCCCAGCGCGCGTTCATGCGCGTTGAGCAAGTCGCGTGCGGCGCCGAGGAACGCGTTGCCGTCCGCGGAAAGACGCACGACGCGCGGCGTGCGCTCCAGCAATTGCTTGCCCAGATGCGCCTCCAGCCGTTTGAGCTTCAGGCTGACGGCCGATTGCGTTGTGTCGAGCGCGTCCGCGGCACGCGTGAAGCTGTGCAGATCGGCGACCAGGACGAATGCCCGGACCGCATCGAGATCGAGAACTTTCATTTCAAATGAATATAGATGAAATAGCCATTGATGTCTGTTTATTATGACTGAGCGCGCCTAAGCTGTCCTTACCGCATCAACACAACCAGGGAAGGAGGTTCATCATGCCGCTCACACGAATCGCTTTACGCGCCGGCAAGCCCGTCGAATACCGGAAGGCGCTGACCGATAGCATCCAACGTGCGCTGGTGGCGACGTTCAACGTGCCGAAGGACGACATCTTCATGCTGATCACCGAGCACGAGGCCGGCAACTTTGTGTACGACAACCAGTATTTGAACGTGGAGCGAAGCGACGATCTCGTGATGATTCAGATCACGCTGAACAACACGCGCACCCTCGAGCAGAAGCGGGCGCTATACAAGCGGATGGCGGACGAATTGGCGGAGTCGCCGGGGCTGCGACGAGAGGATGTGTTGATCAATCTCGTCGAGGTGCTGAAGGAAAACTGGTCGTTCGGCAATGGGATTGCGCAGTACGCGCTGTGAGCGCCACGCCGACCCGTTAGCGCGAGCTTCGGAGACGAAAACGGGCGGCCGTGCCGCCCGTCGGTCGTCAGATGCGCGGCAAGCTCAGGCGATCGTATCGACCACGCCGCCGTCGACGCGCAGCGCCGCGCCGGTGGTCGCCGACGCCTGCGGCGAGCACACGTAGACGACCATGTTCGCCACTTCCTCGGTGGTGGCGGCGCGCTGGATGATCGAACTGCTGCGATGCGCGCGCACGAACTCCGTGGCAACCTGTTCGACCGTTTTGCCTTGTTCTTTGGCCGTCTCTTCCACCATTGCCCGCAAGCCGTCGGACAGGGTCGGTCCGGGCAGCACGGCATTCACGGTGACGCCGCTGCCGGCCGCCTGCTTGGCGATGCCGCGCGCAATGCTCAACTGCGCGGTCTTCGAAAAGCCGTAAGCGAGCATGTCCGGCGGAATATTCAGTCCCGACTCGGACGAGATGAACACCACGCGGCCCCATTTGCGCTCCATCATCCCTTTGAGATAGTGGCGCGTGAGTCGCACGCCAGACATCACGTTGATCTGGAAGTAGCGCTCCCAGTCGTCGTCTTCGGTGGAGAAGATGTCGCCGGGGCCGAAGACGCCGAGGTTGTTCACCAGAATGTCCGCCTGCGGCACGGCCTGGATCAAGGCGTCGCAGCCCTGCGCCGTGCCGAGGTCGCCCGCAAAGCCTTGCAATTTCGCTTGCGGCGCCGTCTTGCGGATCGTTTCGATTGCGCGGTCCACCGCGTCCTGCTTGCGTCCGTTGATGATGGTCTGCGCACCCGATGCGGCAATGCCGGTGGCGATCGCAATGCCGATGCCCGCGGTGGATGCACTGACGATCGCAGTCTTGCCGGATAGATCGATGTTCACTGTCTTGCTCCTCGTTGATGTTACGGCGAAGCGGCCGAGGCTGGCCGCGCCGGAAAATACAAAGGGCCTGGTGTTCGAAGCGTCGAGCGGAAAGTATCCCATCTATCCGCGCGCAAGTCCGGCTCGGTGCCAGGACGGTGGCGCGGGTTGGCGTCGCTATAATGATCCGTCGTTCTTTTTGCGGTTAGCGACCGCTTCCCCGCCATGTCATTCGATCGCACCGATCTTTCCCGCGAAACCCTCGAACTCGGCGGCTCCGTGTGGTTTCAGGCAGGCGCGCAGACGCTGGGCGGCGCGTCGCGGATTGCGCTGCTCGCGGCGATGGGCGAGACCGGTTCCATCACCAGCGCGGCCAAAGCCGTCGGCATGAGCTACAAGGGCGCGTGGGATGCTATCGACACCATGAACAACCTCGCCGGCGAGCCGCTCGTGGTGCGCCTGACCGGCGGCAAAGGCGGTGGCGGCACCACGCTGACGCCGCGCGCCGTGAAGCTGATCGAGACGTTTCGCGCGGTGGAGCGCGAGCATCGGCGCTTTCTCGAACGCGCGGGTGCGGCGATCGAAGGATTTGCGACGGACTGGGATCTGATCGGCCGCATCGGCGTGAAGACGAGCGCGCGCAATCAGCTGTATGGCACGGTGTCGGCGATCATGCGCGGCACCGTCAACGACGAAGTCACGCTGGCGCTGCCCGGCGGCCAGGCGATCGTCTCCGTCATTACGCATGAAAGCACCGAGACACTCGGCCTCGTCGAGGGCGCGGCGGCGTTCGCGTTGATCAAGGCCTCGTGGGTCGTGCTGCTCGTCGGTGACGAAAGCGGCGCACCGCTCAAACTCTCGGCGCGCAATCAGTTAAGCGGCACGGTGCAGAGCGTGAAGCGCGGCGCGGTCAATGCCGAGGTGTCGCTGGTGCTGGACGGCGGCACGGTGATGACGGCGGTCGTCACCAATGAAAGTGTCGATACGCTCGGCCTCGTGGAAGGCGGGCGCGCTGTCGCGGCGTTCAAGGCGTCGAGTGTGATACTCGGCGTGAAAGACTGAGCGGGCGAAACGCTCGCGCCCGCTTTGAAAGTTCGAGCGCGGCAAGCGCTCGCCTCGGCGTGAAGGGAATGAGCGTGCGAAGCCTTGCTGTTCAGGCTCGAGGCTCGCTGCGCGCGTAGCCTGCGAACGAATGATTCTCGCGCACGCGGCCGTCGCTGACCTGCACGACCTGATCGCCGAAGGCGGCGACATCGTCGAGGTCGTGGGTGATCAACACCATCGGAATATCGAGCCGCGTTTGCAGTTCGGACAGTTCGCGGCGCATGCGCTGACGCAACGCGCTGTCGAGCGCGGAAAACGGCTCGTCCAGCAACAGCAGCTGAGGTTGCGCGACGAGCGCTCGCGCCAGCGCCACACGCTGCTTTTGTCCACCGGACAGCTGCGCCGGATGATTACCCGCGACGCTCTTCAGCTCCAGCGCATCGAGCCAGTAATCGATCTGCGGATGCGCGATTCGCGCACGCGGATTGAGCCAGCCGTGCTGCAAGCCGAAGCCGATGTTCTGCCGCACGTTCAGATGCGGAAATAGCGCGTAGTCCTGAAACAGATACGCGATCTTGCGCGCTTGCGGTTTCAGATCGATGCCGCGCGCGCTGTCGAACAGCGCGTTGCCATGCAGCGTGATCGTGCCTTCGTCGGGGCGCAGCAGGCCTGCGATAGCCTGCAACGTCAGACTCTTGCCCGCGCCCGACGGGCCGAACAGCACGACGCGTTGCGAGGCGGCCTGAAAGGCAATGTCGAGCGTGAAGCGGCGCTCGGCGCTCTGGAAGGTCTTGCGGATGTCGACGGCGAGCAGCATATCAACCGGACTTCAAAAGCGTGTGCTGCGGCACGAGTCGCCCCGCGAGCAACAGGATCACGACGCACGTCACCGAAGTTACGAGCACGAGAAAGTTCGCTGTGCTGTCGTCGCCGGCCTGCACGGCTGAATAGACCGCCACCGAGAGCGTCTGCGTGCGTCCCGGCAGGTTGCCGGCGATCATCAGCGTCGCGCCGAATTCGCCGAGCGCCCGGGCGAACGCCAGCAGGCCGCCGGCGAGAATGCCACGCGCGGCGAGCGGCAGCGTCACGCGAAAGAACATGGCCGTTTCGCTGACGCCCAGCGTGCGCGCGGCCCGTTCGAGTTGCGGATCGACGGCTTCGAACGCGGCGCGCGCGGACTTCAGCACGAGCGGAAAGGCCACCACCGTCGACGCGATCACCGCGCCCTGCCAGGTGAACACCAACTGAATGTCGAAACGGTCGAGCCAGCCGCCGATCACCCCGCGCCGTCCGAGCAGGACGAGCAGGTAATAGCCGAGCACGGTGGGCGGCATGACGAGCGGCAGCATCAGCAGCGAATCGATCACGTCGCGCGCGCCGGAGCGCCAGCGCGACAGACCGAAGGCCGCCGCGACGCCGAATACCAGATTGAGCGCGGTGGCCCAGCCCGCGACTTTCAACGAGAGCAGGAGCGGAATCCAGGCCTGTTGCATGAGCGTGCGCCGTCCTCTGAAGTTAGTGCGCGGGCTTGAAGCCGTACTTGGCGAGCACGGCCTGGCCGGCCGGCGACAGCACGAAGTTCATGAACGCCTGGGCGTCCGCCGCGTGACGGCTGCCTTCCACTTGCGCGATCGGATAGGTGATCGGCGTTTGCGTCGGCACGTTCATCGCGACCTTGACCTTGTCCGGCATGACGGCGGCGTCGGTGCTGAACACGAAACCGGCGTCGACTTCGCCTCGCGACACATAGTCGAGGCTCTGACGGACGTTCGCCGCCAGCACGGCCTTCGCGCTCACGGCGTCCCATACGCCCGCGGACTGCAGCGCGCCCTGCGTGTAACGACCAACCGGCACGGAAGCCGGATCGCCGTACGCGACCCGCTTCACGTTTGCCGATGCCAGATCGTTCAGACTTCTCGGCGCGAAACGGCTGTCCGTGGGTACGATCAGCACCAGCGAATTGGCGGCGAAATCCTTGCGGGTGGCCGGCACGATCACTTTTTCGGCGGCTGCCTTGTCCATGGCCTTCTGATCCGCGGACGCGAACACGTCGGCGGGCGCGCCCTTGACGATCTGCTGCATGAGCACGTCGGAGGCGCCGAAGTTCAGCAACACTTTGGTGCCCGGATGCTGCTGCTCGAAGACTTCGCTGACCGCCTTGAACGCGTTGGTCAGGCTGGCGGCGGCGGAGACCACCAGTTCGTCGGCGCGCGCATTGGCGCTGAGAACGACGGAGATGGCGCTGGCGACGAACAGCGCTTGCTTCAAATGGCGGCGGAATGTCATGAAGGCTTTGAAGACCGGCAGGAGCCGGATCGGCGGGTTAAAACGCTATCGTAATATACGAAAGGTTATAGCGGTGAGCCATGACAATCATTCAGCCGCGCGCATGAAACGGCTTGTTGAACAGCGGGGAAAAGGTACAGGCGCGGATTCAGACGTCGGACGAATGCGGCGGCGCCAGCGTGTTGAGTGTCTGCGACAGCGGCGCGGTGGCTGGACGGACATCGCGCACGGCTCTCCACTTTGCGCGGATGAACGGCCGGTCATGACCGGACACTTTCAGCGCGATATGCGTGACCCAGCGCTGCGTCGGCACATGGACGCCGTGCATCAGCACCGCGAGGACCATCATGCTGAGGGCGACGGGCAGCGCCGACAGCCGGCCCGGCTCCGCATGCCAGGCGAGACGGACGAACACCAGCGCCGCCACGGCGCCGGTCAGACAGCCGGTAATGGCTTCAGAAGGTGAGTGAGCGCTCAGCACGACGCGTGACAAGCCCACCGCGATCCCCGCGGCAAGGCCGAGCAAGACACCGATCAGACGAATCGCCGGGCGCGCCGGCAACAGCATCAGGAACAGCACGACCGGATAGACGGCGGTGGACAGCATGGCGTGGCCGCTGACCCCGGTGAAGTCCAGCCCGCGCACGCCGACGCCCCAGCCGAGAAACGCGAGCTTTGTCGCGGTCACCACGCCGATCGCCGCACCCAGAAGCAACAGCCAGCCCGCAGCCATGCGCCACGTATAGCCGACCGCCAGCCACAGAGCGATGGCGAACGCGAGCGGCAGCGTCATGCCGGCGCCGCCGAGGCTGGTGATCGAATACCAAAGGTGGGCAGGTAAATCGAGCATGGCAAATAGCGCGACCGAGGCCGCGTAGAATCAGGTCGGTAATGAGAATTTAACGCGCGAGCGGCACAAGTCGCCGACCGGAGCAGACCCGCAGGTCAGAGAGCTAGCCGCCAGTATAGACGGGTGTTGCAGGCCGGTCTCGCCGCGTGCGAGGCTTTTTGCCGCCGGACGTGGGTTGCCGAACAAGCGGCAAGCACTCGGAAGACGACCGGCGCACGATCAGTGCAAAGGTTTGATGCCAGCCTCGCGGCAAGGTTCGCCGAACGGAAATTTGGTTACAGAATGGCGTGCCCAGGTTCCAGCATCGCATGAGGATTGGTGTTATTGTGCAATGCACAACGAATTGCCGTTCTACCGGACGGACCCTGTCCCTTTTTGCGAGGTTATGCGCCAATGGCAAAAAGTTTATCGAAACTGTGGCTGCGCGGCCTTAAGCGGTTGCTCGCGATCCAAACGGAGCAAACTCGCAAAACCCCCAAGCGCACCACGACACGACCGGCCCGGCCCGCTGCTCCAAAGGCGTCCACCAAAGTTCGCCCGCTCAAGCCGGCGGCGGCAGTGCGCGCGCCCGCCAAGCGCGAAGTGCCGCGCGCCACGGCCCGCGAATCGCGCGTGCGCCCACGGGCGTCGGCATGGGCGAGCGGCTCGTGGACGCGCTCGTTCCACTCCGCGCCTGCTGCGCCCGGCCGGCTCGTCAATCATCTTCAGTACGGCTTGTACATCCCGACGGGTCATGCGCTCGAGGCCATGCCGCTGGTGGTGATGCTGCACGGCTGCACACAGTCGATCGATGAATTCGCCGAAGGCACGCGGATGAACGTGCTGGCCGACCGGTTCGGCTTTGCCGTGGTCTATCCGGAACAGTCGAAGCACGTGCATTCGCATCGTTGCTGGCATTGGTACGACGCCGGCGATAGCGCCGGCGGTGCCGAAGCGCGCGCAGTCGTTTCGCTGGTGGACGCGCTGGTCGCGCAGCATGGTTTCGACAGCGAGCGCGTGTATGTCGCCGGAATCTCCGCCGGTGCGGGACTAACGGCGCTGCTGGCCGTCAACTATCCGGAGCACTTCGCGGCGGTCGCACTGCATTCTGGCCCCGCTTTTGGCGAGGCGCGTTCCGGCATTGCGGCGATGGACGTGATGCGGCGCGGCGCTCGCCGTGAACCGGCCGAACTGGTCGACGAGACCGCCGACGTCGCAAATTATCCCGGCATGCCGGCCATCATCATCCACGGCGACGCCGACCATGTGGTCTCGCCTGTCAACGCGGACCAGTTGGCGGTGCAGTTTCTCCGTCTGAACCGTGTCGTCGACCAGAACGGCGCGCGCAAATCCGGCGAAGTGCGCGAAGAGCGCAAGGGCGGCGTGGTCATGCGTGACTACCTTCGCGGCGGGCGGCGCGTGGTGCGGCTGTGTCGCGTGCAAGGGCTCGCTCATGCCTGGAGCGGCGGCGACGAGGCGGTGCCGTTTCATTCCGCCAAAGGTCCGGACGCAAGCGCCATGGTGTGGGAGTTCTTCAAGCATCAGCGTCGCACGGGCACGGGCCGTATTGCGGAAGCTGCCGCCACAGCGGCCTCCGCAGGCTCCCGGTGACGTAGGAACAACAAGTCGAAATGAGTGCTGGCGCGAAACTAGGGTTTTCCCTATAATAGGGGTTATCCCTTAGGCGTTAAAGCCTAAATTTATTTTCGAGGTTGACCATGTATCTGCTTAGCCGCCTTTTCCTGTTTCTGACCAAGTCGCCCGATCAACTCGCCAAAGAACGCGCTGACGCGTTCCTCGCTGAAGCAACGGATCTGTACGATCTGGAATTCCGCATGCGCAAGCTGGACCGCGAGGCGAATGTCCGCCAGCCGTCGTGGATGAGCCAGCACTAAGCTGCGCGAATTAAAACATCGGCGCGCATTGAAACGTCGATGTTCTGGGTGAAGCGCCCAAGCTGTCGCAAACTCGCACACGTGCACAGACAGCCGGATTCGATTGCCACCACGCGTGATTCAACTCCGCGGCGAACGCCACCCAAACTCTGTAGCGCATCAACAAGTCCGCCTGCCCGGCCGTTCATTTCAGGCAACGCCAGCAGCGTCGGCGATCGGCTCATCAACGAGTCTTCTTTTTACGTGCTGAACCCACGCAAAGCGAGGTGAGCAGGTGCTCACTTGCCAAAACGGGCCAGCGTGCGCGCCCGTGCTTCGGCATGGTCCACGATCGGCGCCGGATAGTCTTTACCCAACACCACACCGCAATCGGCGAGCCGCTCCGCGCCCGCTAGCCAAGGCGCATGAATCCACTTCGACGGCAGCTTTGCCAGTTGAGGCAGATAGCGTTTGATGAAGCGTCCCTCGGCGTCGAATTTCTCAGACTGCGTGACCGGATTGAAAATCCGGAAGTAAGGCTGCGCATCGCATCCCGTCGAGGCCGCCCACTGCCAGCCGCCGTTATTTGCCGAGAAATCGAAGTCGTTGAGCTGTTCGGCGAAGTACCGCTCGCCGAGGCGCCAGTCCACGCCGAGATCCTTCACCAGAAAACTCGCCGTCACCATCCGCAAGCGGTTGTGCATGTAGCCGGTGCGATTCAGTTGCAGCATGGCGGCGTCGACCAGCGGGTAGCCCGTGCGCCCGTCGCACCACGCGGCAAACGCCTCGTCCGCTTCCGGGCCTTGCTCCCAGCGCAGCCGGTCATACTCTTCCTTGAACGACGCACCGCCCGCCAGCCGCGGATGATGCGCCAGAATCATGAAGTAGAAGTCCCGCCAGATCAGTTCCGACAGCCATGTTGCCGAGCCTTGTCCATCGGGTTGCAGCGACATCTCATGGGCAAGGCGCGCGAGCGTGCGGATCGAGACTGTGCCGAAGCGCAGATGCATCGACAGATAGCTCGGGCCCTTGGCTGCGGGGAAGTCGCGCCGGTCGGCGTAGCTGTCGATGCGGGTCATGAAATCGTCGAGCAGGGTTTGCGCGCCGCTCATGCCCGTGGGCAACTTGAGTTCACCGAGATTGCTCGGCGCGAAGCCGAGTTGTTCGAGCGACGGCAACTGGCGGTCCAGCTTCGATGGCGGCGCGGCCAGATGTTTCGCGTACGTTTCCACGGGATACGGCTTCAGATCGAAAGCGTTCAGTTGCTTGAGCCATGCATTCTTGTATGGCGTGAACACCGTGAACGGTTTGCTCTGGCCGGTGAGCACCTCGTCGCGCTCGAAAATCACCTGATCCTTGAACGTCAGCCATTGGCGGCCGGCATCGGTGAGCTGCTCGCGCACCGTCTCGTCACGCTCGATAGCGACCGGCTCGTAGTCGTGATTGGCGAACACGGCGTCTACGCTGAGTTCGTCGGCCAGCTTCGGTACCAGATCGGCCGGATTGCCGTAAAGCACGATCAGACCGCCGCCCTTCACGCGTAACGCCTCGTCCAGTTCGCCCAGCGCCGCGAGAATGAACTCGATGCGGCGGTCCTGCGGCTGCGTGTCCGGATGACGAGCCCGCCACACGTCGACCAATGGTTGCAGAATCGTCGTATCGAACACGAACACGCACCACACGCGCTCGCAATGCTTGAGCGCGTAGTAGAGCGCGGCGTTGTCCGTGCTGCGCAGGTCGCGGCGAAGCCAGACCAGCCCGGTATCGAAGGTGTCGTTCAGTCGTCGGACGCGTGTCATCAGGAAATATGGATTGTTGGACCAGGACGGATGGTGGCGCTATTTCCGGCCGCAAGCGTAACAAGCCTGGCAAGCGGTGGCACGGACCCGTTTTGCACATTGCATGCCGCGTCCGCAAATTGGGACAGCGCCCGCCCCTATTGTGCAGGGTGCGGGCGCTGTGTGTGTAGCGGTGGCGCGGTTTTCAGCGTCGCTTCAGCGCTTCTTCAGCGCTTCTTTGGCGATGCGCCGAAGAGGCAGCTTAGGCGATTTGCAAACGAACCGCGACGTTGTTGCGCGTGGCGTTCGAATACGGGCAGACCTGATGCGCTGCGTCGACCAGTTCCTTGGCCGCGCTTGCGTCGAGACCCGGAAGCGAAACGCGCAGGTCGATGTCGAGCGCGAAGCCGCCCTTGTCGTTCGGGCCGATACCGACTTCCGCCGTGACTTGCGTGTCTGCCGGCAAAGTTTTCTTCTGCTGACCGGCGACGAACTTCATTGCGCTCAGGAAACACGCCGAGTAGCCCGCTGCGAAAAGTTGTTCCGGGTTCGTACCCGCTGCGCCGGTGCCGCCCAGTTCGCGCGGTGCGGCCAGCTTAACGTCCAACGCATTGTCCGACGACACTGCACGGCCGTCGCGGCCACCGGTGCTCGTTGCGCTTGCTTTGTAGAGGATGTTCATGGTGCTGCTCCTTTGTCCGGGTTATCAGGATTTGCGTGTTTGCCGCTCTTTGCTGGCCTGCCGTTCCGGCAGAGCACTCATCGCTTGGCATGTGACAAAGATAGTGTACAAATCATTTGTGTGCAAATGATTTTTTGCATGAAGGCGATAGCGCATGATCTGGAGCGGACCGTCTAGTGGTCCATGTAATCGTTGAGGGTGCCGCGCAGGCGCGTCAGGTCATCCCGCAAGCGCAGCAGGAATTCGGGTGTCTGCTGCGTTGCGCAGAAGATTTCCGCGGGCACTTCGCGCGCCTGGCGCTTGAGTGCCGAACCGGCTTTGGTGAGCCGGACGTAGACGAGACGCTCGTCGTCGGTGCCGCGTACGCGCTCCACCAGCCCTTGCGCCTCGAGGCGCTTGAGCAGCGGCGTGACCGTCGCCGAATCGAGGTTCAGGCGCGCGGCCATGTCTTTGACCGTGACGTCGTCGCTCTCCCACAGTGCCAGCATCGCAAGATATTGCGGGTACGTCAGGCCGAGTTTATCGAGCAGCGGCTTGTACGCCTTGGTCATGGCGAGCGAGGTGGAGTAGAGGGCGAAGCAGAGTTGCTCGTCGAGGGTGAAGGGCAAAGCGGGGCGCTGGGTCATGATGCATCTCGCAAAAAAATAGCGTGCAAATCGATTGCGCGCAAACCATTGTGCCGCAAATCGACGCACGTTGACGAGTGCGGTTGGGGATGGCTGAAGCGGGAAAGACAGACGCCGCGATGAAGGCGGCGCAGGGTCCGGCGCTAGAACCGCGCCGGACCTGAACGGGATTCAAGCCGCCGGGGTGGTCGGCAAGTCCGGTGTTTCCGGCGTTTGCACGCCGAAACAGCCGCGATAGGTTGCGTAGAACGAGCAGTACAGCATGGTTGTCACGATCATCGTGGCGGGCATCAGAACCGCGAACGCGAAGTCGCCCGCACCGAGCGCCTGCATCAGCGCGGACAAGCCGAGCGACACCGTGATCGCTACCGCGAACCACAGCGCGCCGAACACAATGAACGCGCCGCGGTTGCGCCAGCAACTGACGATGCTGAAGAACATCGCCTTGACGGGCGGCACGTCATGCCATGCCGTGAGAATCGGCGAGAACCAGAAGATCATGGCGACCGGAAGGTAGAGCGCCAAAGCCGTGATTACCGCTAGCGGAATATTGCTGTTGGCAATTGCGTCCTGGTCCATCGTGGCGCCGCCGAGCATCACTTTGAGCAGCATGCCACCGTCGGCGAGCGCCGAACCGGCCAGCACCAGCGCCATCGCGAGGACATAGAGCACACCGAGCACCAGCAGCCGTTTGGCGACCACCGAGCCGTACGAGTGAAAACCGTCGACCAGAATGGTGGGGAAGACCGGCTTGCCCGCGATCGTGTTGCGGCACGCCGCCATGAAACCGACCGCGACGCCCGGAATGAACGCCAAGGGCAACACGCCGCCGATCACTGGAATCTGCGACACGAGCGTCATTACCAGCAGATAGGTGAAGAACAGCGTCAGAAACGCGAGCGGGTTCTTGCGGAACAGCCAGATACCCTGCCGGAACCACACATAGCCGGTTTTCGCGGGGACTTCGATCAGTTGCATGAGGTATGAATGCCTGGAAGTGCAACGCCGGACAGGCGTTCGCGCAGAATGCGCTCGAAATGGCCGGGATCGTGCGGTTTGAGCAACTCGGCCGCGCGCGGCAAATGGAAATCATACAGGCGCGAGACCCAGAAACGATATGCGCCCGCGCGCAGCATGTCGCCCCAATGACGGTTTTCTTCTGCGGTGAACGGGCGCACGGTCTGGTAAGCGCGCAGCATGGCTTCAGTGCGCGCGTCGTCGAGCTTGCCGGTGGCGAGGTCGACGCACCAGTCGTTGACCGTCACCGCCACGTCGAACAGCCATTTATCGCAGCCGGCGAAATAGAAGTCGAAGAAACCGCCCAGGCGTACCTCGTGGCCCGTGTCCGGATCGGCGTGGGCGAACATGGCATTGTCGCGGAACAGATCGGCGTGGCATGGGCCTTCGGGTAGAGCGGCGTAATCGGCCGAGGCGAAAAAGGCTTCCTGATGCGCCAGTTCGGACGACAGCAGGTCGCGTTGCTCGCCTTCCAGAAACGGCAGAACGGTCGGCACGGTTTCCTTCCACCACGGCAGGCTGCGCAGATTGGGCTGATAGGCCGGGTAATCGCGTCCTGCCAGATGCATGCGCGCCAGCATTTGCCCGACCTCGATGCAGTGCTCGACGCCCGGCGCCAATTCCGGCGCGCCCTCGAGTTTGGTCACGATCGCAGCGGGCTTGCCTTGCAGCAGGCCGAACAGCGCGCCGTCTTCGCGTGGCATGGGGTCCGGCACCGGCACGCGGTGCGCGGCCAGATGCCGCATGAGGTCGAGATAGAACGGCAGTTGTTCGGCTGTCAGCTTTTCGAAGATCGTGAGGACGTATTCGCCGCGCGTTGTCGTCAGAAAGAAGTTGCTGTTTTCAATACCGGAGGAGATGCCACGAAATTCGACGACGTCGCCGAGATCGTAATGGCGCATCCATTCTGCAAGTTGGGGTTCAGTGACAGCGGTGAAGACAGCCATGCGGGAAACGTCGAGTCAGGTTGGTCGGGCTGGCGCAGTGCGGCCAGTGCGATGTGTGGCAAATGCGGTACGAAACGTGTTCTCTGGGACCGTGAAGCGCTGCGGCATTTCAATGCCGAACCGCCCAGGTTGGAATCCGGCAAGCAGGCCGAAGGCCAGGACGACACCTTGCGGGCGGCGTGGATCCGGGCGGCGGCCCACTCCGGGGCCGCCGTGCCGGCATGCATCAATAGGTCAGGTTCACCGACGGCAAGCGCGTGCTTGCGCGGCCGTTGTCGCGCACGGTGGGCGACGTGTCGAGCGGCGCGCTCATCTGGTAGCGCGTGCCGAGGTTCGAATGCACGTTGATTTCGACGGGCTTGCCTTTGTCGCGGTATTCGGTGATTTCGGTGCCGTTCGGGCTGCGCTCGTAAAAGCTCGGCGTGCGCGGAACATTGATTTCGACCTTCGAGCTGACCTCGGCGGCCGGACGATTGATCTTCGCCAGGTCCGGCAGACCCGCCCGTTCATTGGCGGACTGGGGCGCGCCGGGGGGCGGAGTGTCATCGACAGGCTGGGCAGCCATCGCGGCGTTGCCAAAGGCGAGGGCCAGTGCAACGGCGACGGGAAGGAGCGGCTTCATGGTGATTCTCCGATAGGGTGCCCCGATTCTAGCAAATCCAGCCTGCCCATCGGGCGCGATCGCCTTATTTTGCGCCGCTTTCGCGCGGCGTGCCCGCAATCTTGCGAGCCGCGTGCGAGCGTGTGTTGCGACGCTGCCAGGTCATTTGGCGATCACGCGTTCCGTGGTAATGTCGCCTCATCAATCGAGGCGAATGAAGATGAACAACGATACCAATCAACGCGCGGTGCAGACTCCCGCCAACAGCTTCCCGACCGAATCCTTCGACGACGCGACCGAGGCCGTTACCCGCCTCTCGGCGATCTACGAAGCGAACACTTCGTTCTTGCGCGACGCCTTCGCGCGCTATCGCCGCAACGAACTGTTCCCGAGCCGCGTGCGCGCCTGCTATCCCTTCGTGCGCGTGTGCACCGAGGTCAACACGCATATCGACTCGCGCCGCTCGTATGGTTTCGTCGCGGGTCCGGGCGTGTTCGAGACGACCGTTACGCGCCCTGACCTGTTTGGCAATTACTATCGCGAGCAATTGCGCCTGCTGGCGAAGAACCATCACGTGAAGATCGAAGTCGGCGTGTCGGATCAGCCGATTCCGATTCATTTCGCGTTCGCCGAGGGCATCCACCTCGAAGGCGATCTGGATCGCGAGCGTCTGTTCCTGATGCGCGATGTGTTCGACACGCCCGACCTCGCGCTGCTCGACGACCGCATCGTCAACGGCACCTATGAGCCGCAGCCGGGCGAGCCGCATCCGCTCGCGCTGTTCACGGCGGCGCGGGTCGATTTCTCGCTGCACCGGCTGAAGCACTACACGGCCACGTCGCCCACGCATTGCCAGAACTACGTGCTGTACACGAACTACCAGTTCTATATCGACGAGTTCGTCAAACTCGGCCGCACGATGATGGCCCATACCGACGACGAAGAACTGCGCGCCTATCGCAGCGAATACACCTCGTTCGTCGAGCCTGGCGACGTGGTCACGTACAACGAGAACCTCGGCGAGCAGGCGCAGGAAGGCACCGCTCCGCCGCGCCTGCCGCAGATGCCGGCGTATCACCTGAAGCGCGCCGACGGCAGCGGCATCACGATGGTCAACATCGGCGTGGGTCCGTCGAATGCGAAGACCATTACGGATCACATCGCCGTGTTGCGTCCGCATGCGTGGATCATGCTCGGCCACTGCGCAGGCCTGCGCAATACACAGCGTCTCGGCGACTATGTGCTCGCGCACGGCTACGTGCGCGAGGATCACGTGCTCGACGACGACCTGCCGCTGTGGGTGCCGATTCCGGCGCTCGCCGAAGTGCAGGTCGCGCTGGAACGCGCGGTCGCGCAGGTTACGCAACTGGACGGCGTCGAATTGAAGCGTGTGATGCGCACGGGCACGGTGGCAAGTGTGGACAACCGTAACTGGGAATTGCGCGATCACCGCGAGCCGGTGCAGCGGCTGTCGCAAAGCCGCGCGATTGCGCTCGACATGGAAAGCGCGACGATCGCCGCCAATGGCTTCCGTTTCCGCGTGCCTTACGGCACCTTGCTCTGCGTGTCGGACAAGCCGTTGCATGGCGAGCTCAAGCTGCCGGGCATGGCCGATCAGTTCTATCGCGCGCAGGTCGATCAGCATCTGCAGATCGGCGTGAAGGCGATGGAGCTATTGCGGATGAACGGGCTGCATCGTTTGCATAGCCGCAAGCTGCGCAGCTTCGCGGAAGTGGCGTTCCAGTAAGCGCCTTTTCACAAGCGGGCAAGGCGAGCGCAGGTTCGGCTCGCCTTTGTTCGATCAAAGCTGCCCGAAGCCGGTCAGCCCGATCAAACTGCCGGCTGCCAGCAGCCACAGTGGATGAATGCGCGTCTTCATCGCCATCACGGCGGTGAAGGCGGTAATCGCCCATGCAATGGCCGTCGGGTTCGACGCTTCGGCAATCAGCGCCGCGCTCGCGGCGACAATGCCGGCAGTCACCGGCACCAGTCCCAATTGCGCGTAACGACGCCACGGGCGGTCCTTGAATCGCTCCCACGCATGCATGGCGAGGATCGTCACGAGCGACGACGGCCCGAACTTTGCCACCGAGGTCACCAGCATGCCCGCCCAACCGGCCACATGCCAGCCGACCAGCGTAACGATCATCAGATTCGGACCGGGCGCCGCTTGCGCGAGCGCGAACAGGGCGCTGAATTCGCTGGCCGGCATCCAGTGATGCACATCCACCACTTGCCGCTGCATCTCCGGAAGAATCGTGTTGCCGCCGCCGAACGCCAGTAGCGAAAGCTGGCTGAAAATAACGGCGAGGGAAATGAGCGTGTCGTTCATCGTGCGCTCCGCGAGGCGATGTAAATGCTGAGCGGCGTCAGCACGAGCATGGTGGGCAGAAGCGGTAGACGCATGATCGCAATCGCAATGAAGCCGAGCGCTGCGATAAGCGCGGCCATCGGACTATGCCGTAACGGCAGCAGGATTTTCACGGCCATCGAGATCAGCAGGCCGGCAGCCGCTGCGGCAAGACCGGCAAACAGATGGCGAACGTGCGGGTCGTTCTGCGTGTGTTCGTACAGCACGCCAAGGCCGATCACCACCAGCGACGGTCCCGCGATCAGTCCGAGGAGGCCGGCCAGTGCGCCCGGCACGCCGCGAAAGCGCATGCCCATTGCTACCGAGAGATTGATCACGTTGCCGCCCGGTAAAAACTGGCATAGGCCGAGCAGGTCGGTGAATTCGTCGGCGCTCAGCCAGCGGCGTTGTTCGACCAGCGCGCGCCGCGCCAGCGGCAGTGCGCCGCCGAACGAGATCAGCCCGAGGCCGAGAAAGCCGCCGAAGATTTCCCGCACGGTGGGCGTGGGCGCCAGCGCGGGCTCGGACAAGGTGAGATCGTGGTCCATGTCGGTTCGCTTCCAGTTCAAGCTCAGGAGGTTAGCGCCGAACCCGCGGCGGGCAAAACGATTTTTGAGCGCCGGCTTGTGATCTAGAATCACAAGCATGGCCCGTAACCTCCCTCCTTTTCCGGCGCTGCGCGCCTTCGAAGCCGCGGCGCGGCATGAAAGCTTCACCGCCGCGGCGACCGAGCTGCATGTGACGCATGGTGCAATCAGCCGGCAGGTCGCGGCTTTCGAAACGTGGCTCGGCGTGCAGGTGTTTCAGCGTCGCGGCAAACGCGTGCGCCTGACCGAAGAAGGGCGCCGCTACCTGTCCACCGTTCAGGCCGCGTTCGACAGCATCGCGCGTGCAACGGACCAATTGCGCGACACCGGCGTCGTCCATGTGCTGCGCGTGAATGCGTTGCCCACGTTCGCGATGAAATGGCTGCTGCCGCGCCTGCATCAGTTCCAGCGCAAGGTGCCGAATGTGGAGTTGAGACTGTCGACCTCGAACGCGCCGGTCGACACTCTGGACGGCTTCGACGTTGCGGTTCGTCGCGGTCCCGCACACTGGCCCAACTGCGTGAGCGGCCATTTTCTGGGCGAAAGCGAGATTCCCGTGTGCAGTCCGGCGCTATTGCAGCGCTCGCCGATCAACGTCGCCGACGATCTCGCGCGGCACGTGCTGCTGCATTCCGACACGCGGCCGGATGCCTGGAGCAACTGGTTATCGGCGGCCGGCGTGATGGTGAAATGCCGCAAGAAGCAATCGTTCGATCACTTCTATCTGGCCTTGCAGGCCGCGGTGGACGGCCTCGGTGTCGCGCTCGGTCCGCTGCCCCTGCTCTCGGATGAGCTGGCGTCGGGTCGGCTCGTGGTGCCGCTGGCGGCCCCGCGCATCGATGCACGCGGCTATTGGTGGGTCGCACGGCGCGAGGTCGCGCATGCGCCGCTAGTCGAGCAGTTCTGCGAATGGTTGCAAGCGCAAGGCGATCAAACCCGCGAAAAGGAAACGGGCAGCCTCGAGGCTACCCGTTAGTGATCTGCGTGTTCATGGCGCATGGAGTTGCATTCGCTTCGCGCCGCAGCGCGAAGCGTGCAGACTCACAGATAGAACATCCGGTCTTCATCCGACTTGGTCGGCTGCGGCTCGGTTTCTTCGCGGTCTTCATAGAACTTCAGCACCGCTTCGAGCACCTGGTCCGGATCGTCGATGACCTGCATCAGGTCCATGTCGGCCGGGTTGATCAGGCCCATGGGCGTGAGCGAGTTCTTGAACCACGCAAGCAGGCCTTCCCAGAACTCCGCGCCCACCAGAATGATCGGCACATGACGCGACTTCTTGGTCTGGATGAGCGTGAGCACTTCGGCAAGTTCGTCCAGCGTGCCGAAGCCGCCGGGCATGACGATCACGGCGTCCGAGTTCTTCACGAACGTGACCTTGCGCGTGAAGAAATGGCGGAAGCGCAGCGAGATGTCTTGCCATTGATTGCCCGATTGCTCGTGCGGCAATTCGATGTTCAGACCGACCGACGGGGCCTTGCCCGCATGAGCGCCCTTGTTGGCCGCCTCCATGATGCCCGGGCCGCCGCCCGAGATCACCGCAAAGCCGGCGTCGGACAACTTGCGCGCGATTTGCGTGGCAAGTTTGTAGTAGGGCGAGTTCGGTTTCAGGCGAGCCGAACCATAGATGCTGACAGCCGGGCGAATCTCCGAGAGGTACTCGGTCGCCTCGATAAACTCTGCCATAATCGTGAACATCTGCCACGATGCGCGGGCCTTTTTGGCCGTTGCGCGCTCTTGATCTGCGAGTGATCGCAGACTCGGAATCACTTTTCTCTTAGTCATAATGCCTGAAGAACGAAGCCTTGAAGGTAAGACCCTGCTATTGGTCGACGGTTCGAGTTATCTGTACCGGGCCTACCATGCGATGCCTGATCTGCGCAGCCCCGACGGTGGTCCGACAGGTGCGCTCTACGGGATGATCAACATGCTGCGGCGCATGCGCAAGGAAGTCACAGCAGAGTATAGCGCGTGCGTGTTCGACGCCAAGGGCAAAACGTTTCGCGACGACTGGTATCCCGACTATAAGGCGAATCGCCCGTCCATGCCGGACGATCTCTCGCGTCAGATCGAGCCGATTCATGTGGCCGTGCGCGCGCTCGGCTGGCCGTTGCTGATGATAGAAGGTGTCGAGGCCGACGACGTGATCGGCACGCTCAGCACCGAAGCGGAAAAGCGTGGCATGAATGTGATCGTGTCGACGGGTGACAAGGATCTGGCGCAGCTTGTGTCGGATCATGTCACCCTCATCAATACGATGACTAACGAAACGCTCGACCGCGCCGGTGTGCTCGCCAAGTTCGGCGTGCCGCCGGAGCGCATTGTCGACTACCTGTCGTTGATCGGCGATACCGTCGACAACGTGCCGGGCGTCGAGAAATGCGGGCCGAAAACAGCGATCAAATGGCTGACGCAATTCGAGTCGCTGGATGGCATCGTCGCACATGCGGACGAAATTAAAGGTGCGGTAGGAGACAATTTGCGCCGTGCGCTCGATTTTCTGCCAATGGCGAAGAAACTCGTCACGGTGGATCGCAACTGCGATATGACCGACCATATCGTGTCGATCGAGGAAAGCCTGCAAAGCCGGCCGGAATCGCGCGAGGAATTGCGCGAGGTGTTCACGCGCCACGGCTTCAAGACGTGGCTGCGCGAAGTGGAGATCGCGGACGCCGTGGAAGGTCCGGAAACGGACGTGGCGCCTGCTTTGTCGGTGGATCACGAGCGCCATTACGACACCGTGCAGACGTGGGAGCAATTCGACGCGTGGTTCGAGAGGATCAACGCGGCCGAGTTGACCTCCTTCGATACGGAAACCACCTCGCTCGACCCCATGGTCGCGCAGATCGTGGGGCTGTCGTTGTCGGTCGAGGCAGGCCGTGCGGCCTATGTGCCGCTCGCGCATCGCGGCCCGGACGCTCCCGTGCAATTGCCGCGCGACGAAGTGCTCGCAAAGCTCAAGCCGTGGCTCGAAAGCGCGCAGCACAAGAAGGTCGGCCAGCATCTCAAGTACGACGAGCAGGTGCTGGCGAACTACGGCATCGAAATGCGCGGTATCGAACACGACACGCTGCTGCAATCGTACGTGGTCGAATCGCATCGCACGCACGACATGGACAGCCTCGCACTGCGTCATCTCGGTGTGAAGACGATCAAGTACGAAGAGGTGGCGGGCAAGGGCGCGGGGCAGATCGGCTTCGACGAAGTCGCGTTGGACAAGGCCGCGGAATACGCAGCGGAAGACGCCGACATCACCTTGCGGCTGCACCAGGTGCTGTACCCGCAGGTGGCGGCGGAGAAAACGCTCGAGTACGTCTATCGCGACATCGAACTGCCCACCTCGCGCGTGCTGCGGAAGATGGAACGCACGGGCGTGCTGATCGACGCGGAGAAGCTGCGTCAGCAAAGCAGCGAAATCGCCACGCGTCTCATTCAGCTGGAAAGCGAGGCGTATGTGCTGGCCGGCGGCGAATTTAATCTGGGTTCGCCGAAGCAGATCGGGCAGATCTTCTTCGAGAAGCTGGAGTTGCCGGTGGTCAAGAAGACCCCGAGCGGCGCACCGTCCACGGACGAAGAAGTGCTGCAAAAACTCGCGGAAGACTTTCCGCTGCCGAAGATCCTGCTCGAACATCGTGGCCTGTCGAAACTGAAATCGACCTACACGGACAAGCTGCCGCGCATGGTCAACGCCACCACGGGCCGCGTGCATACGAACTATGCGCAGGCCGTGGCAGTGACGGGACGTTTGGCATCGAACGATCCGAACTTGCAGAACATTCCCGTCCGTACCGGCGAAGGCCGCCGTATTCGCGAAGCGTTTATTGCACCGCCGGGGCACAAGCTGGTCTCCGCGGACTACTCGCAGATCGAATTACGCATCATGGCGCACATTTCGGGCGACGAATCGTTGCTGCGTTCGTTCTCGCAAGGGGAAGACATTCACCGCGCCACCGCGGCGGAAATCTTCAGCGTGACGCCGCTCGAAGTCTCGAACGACCAGCGCCGCGTAGCCAAGGTCATCAACTTTGGTCTGATCTACGGCATGAGTTCGTTCGGGCTCGCCTCGAACCTCGGCATCACGCGCGACGCGGCCAAGCTCTATATCGACCGCTATTTCGCGCGTTATCCGGGTGTGGCGCGTTATATGGACGAAACGCGCGTGAGCGCGAAGGCCAAGGGTTATGTCGAAACGGTGTTCGGCCGCCGCCTGTGGCTGCCCGAGATCAACGGCGGCAACGGTCCGCGCCGTCAGGCCGCCGAGCGCGCCGCGATCAACGCGCCGATGCAAGGCACGGCCGCCGATCTGATCAAGCTCTCGATGATCGCGGTGCAGAAATGGATCGAAGATTCGAAGATCGGTACGCGCATGATCATGCAGGTGCATGACGAACTGATTCTAGAGGTACCGGACGCGGAATTGTCCGACGTGCGCAAGCGCTTGCCCGAGTTGATGTGCGGTGTCGCCGACCTGAAGGTGCCGCTGGTCGCCGAGGTGGGCGCCGGCCTGAACTGGGAAGAAGCGCATTGACTTGCGTATGACGGGGCGCGATATCGTCGTGCGCATGTCACACATGCGCATTGATGGCTTGTGACAACCCGTGTTGCTCGCGGACAATCGCTCAAAGGCGGCGCGCTCGGGTGAGATATCGTGCGCGTCGCGGCGACGCATAACCCATCGGCAAACACGGAGAGTTCAATGCATCGTTTTATCGTCGTTGGCGGAGGCGCGGGGGGACTGGAACTGGCGACGCGTTTGGGCGATCGCTACGCACCCCACAAGAACAAGGGCAGCGTGCGGGCGCAGGTCACGCTCGTCGACCGGAATCCGACGCATATCTGGAAGCCGCTGTTGCACGAAGTGGCGGCCGGTAGCATGGACCCCTTCACGCAGGAACTCGAATATGCGGCGCAAGCGCGCTGGCATGGCTTCGAATTTCAGCAGGGCGAACTGACAGGCCTTGACCGCGCGAACCAGCGCCTCACGCTTGGAACCGTGCTCGACGACGACGGCGCCGAACTGCTACCCGAACGAGAGCTTGAATACGACACGCTGATCATCGCGATCGGCAGCACGACCGCATTCTTCGGCGTAAAGGGTGCGCCCGAATTCTCCCTTGCGCTCGACACGGTCAGTCAGGCCGAGCGTTTCCGCAAACGCCTGATCGCGGCCTGCATGCGTGCCGAACACCAGGTGCACGAGCCCGTCGAATCGGGTCCGGGCACGTCGTCCACGGGCGAGCCGCGGATTCAGGTGGCGATTGTCGGCGGCGGCGCAACGGGGGTGGAACTGTCGGCGGAATTGCGCAACACCGCGCAGGTGCTGTCCGCATACGGCCTGCATAAGCTCGATCCGCGGCATGACGTCGGGATCGTGCTGATCGAGGCGGGGCCGCGCATTCTGCCGGCTCTGCAGGAAAGGGTTTCGACAGCTACGGCCGAACTGCTTACCAAGCTCGGTGTGAAGCTGATGATCGGCGAAACCGTGGCCGAAGTCGCGCCGGGCCTGATCCGCACCGCAAGCGGCAAAACCGTGCGCGCCGATTTGACGGTGTGGGCGGCGGGTATCAAGGCGCCGGCGGTGCTGAGCCAGCTCGACGGCCTGCCGGTGAATCGTCTGGGCCAGATCGTCGTGCGCCGCACGCTGCAAACCGAAATCGACGACAACGTTTTCGCGCTTGGCGATTGCGCCGCTTGTCCGTGGCCGGGCAATGAGCGCAACGTGCCGCCGCGCGCGCAGGCGGCTCACCAGCAGGCAAGCTTCCTGATGAAGGCGCTGGCGGCGCGGCTCGATGGCAAGCCATTGCCGGAATTTACCTATCGCGACTTTGGTTCGCTGGTGTCGCTCGGGCATTTCAGCGCCGTCGGCAATCTGATGGGCGGGGTGATCGGCGGCAATATGCTGATCGAAGGGCTGTTCGCGCGCTTCATGTACATGTCGCTGTACCGGCTGCACATCGCCGCGCTGCACGGCTACGCGCGGATGGTGCTCGATACGTTCGCTCACTGGTTACGCCGGACAACGCTGCCGCGGGTCAAGCTCCACTGACTTGGGCTGTGCCGCGCCTGGTCGGCGCCCGGAAACGTTGCTTGTGCAACAGGATGCGTGTCAGGCGTATCCTGTTGCCTCCAACGTTCAACCGAGGAGCGCTGCATGCTGAAACCCGAGATCGACAGCCTGGTCCCGCACGTCCCCTTCGACCGTCGCACTTTCATTAAAGCAGCGCTCGGCACCGGATTCGCCGCCGCCGTGCTGCCGGTATCCGCGCAAACTATCCATACGGACAGCGACGGTCTCGAAGCCGGCGAAGTGGCGGTGCGCTCCGGCGACACGTTGGTGCCGGCGTACCGCGCGCAGCCGAAGGGTAAGACGCACTTGCCGGTGATCATCGTCGTGCACGAGATTTTTGGCGTGCACGAGCATATCGCCGACGTGTGCCGGCGCTTCGCCAAGCAGGGCTATCTCGCGATCGCGCCGAATCTGTACGAGCGGCAGGGTGATCCGACCGTTTATACGAGCATGCAGCAGCTCAACGAGCAACTGGTCAGCAAGGTGCCGGACGATCAGGTTATCGGCGATCTCGACGCGACGGTTGCCTGGGCGGGCGAGCATGGCGGCGATCTGAACCGCCTAGGCGTGAACGGCTTCTGCTGGGGTGGGCGCATTGCATGGCTGTACGCCGAACATAACCCGCGACTGAAGGCGGCCGTCGCCTGGTATGGGCGAGTAACGGGCGCAAAGAACGCGATAACGCCGGCCAATCCTCTCGACGAGGTCGCGCAGCTTCATGCGCCGGTCCTGGGACTCTATGGGTTGCAGGATCAGAGCATTCCGCAGGACACGCTCGAACAGATGAAGCAGGCCATCGCGCAAGGTCCGCAAGTGGGACGCGGTTCGCAGTTCGTCGTGTATGAAGATGCGGGTCACGCGTTTTTCGCGGATTACCGCCCGAGCTACAAAAAGGCCGACGCGGAAGACGGCTGGCGCCGTACGCTGGCGTGGTTCAAGCAGCATGGCGTAGCCTGAACCGCCTGTTTTTTACGCTGACCGGCGAGCCCTCGCGCTCGCGGTTCAAGAAGGCCGTTGCTGCCTGAGCGCGGTTGAACGGCCTTTTTCCAACTTCTCGCCTACCGGGCGCTGACCTTGACGCTCAAGGATTCGGGCCCGTTGCGATGGGCCGCTTCGGATCCGAACTCCACTCGCTCCACGATCCCGCATACAACGCCGCGCCGTGCAGGCCGGCGACTTCCATTGCCAGCGCATTCACGCAGGCCGTCACGCCGGAACCGCATTGCAGTATCACGTGCTCCGGCGGCGTGTCGGCGAGCAGCGCGTGGAATTCCTCGCGCAATGTATGAGCCGGCTTGAAGCGGCTGTCGGCGGTGAGGTTGTCCTTGAAGAAGCGGTTGAGCGCGCCGGGAATGTGGCCGCCGACACGATCCAGCGTCTCGTTCTCGCCGCGATAGCGGTCGGCCGCGCGCGCGTCGACCACGACCCGTTCCTTCGAGCCCAGATTGCGCTCGACCGTTTGCGCATCGACCGTGACGGACAGCGGCGCGCTGGCTTTGAAGTCGCCGGTGTTCTGGGCGGGCGCGTCCTGCGTCAGCGGATGGCCGCCGGCCTCCCATGCTTGCAGTCCACCGTCGAGCAGCGCGACCGCGTCGTGACCGAGCCAGCGCAGAAGCCACCATGCACGGGCGGCGTACATGCCGCCTTGCGCGTCATAGGCGACGACTTGCTGTCCTTGCTTCAGACCGCGCGACTCCAGCGTCTCCACCAGCCGCGCACGATCCGGCAACGGATGGCGGCCGTTCTGGCCGTTCTTCGGCCCCGACAGGTCGCGATCGAGGTGCAGGTAATGGGCGCCGGGCAGATGCCCGGCCAGATAGGCTTTTTCGCCCGCTTCGGGGTCGGCCAGATCGAAACGGCAATCGATGACGAACACGCTGCCCGGCGCGGCGGCGAGGCGTTCCGCGAGATTGGCCGCGGAGATCAGAGTGGTGTAATGAGTGTGGGGCATGACGTCTCCTCGATACTGGCGATGGCGGCCGAGCTATGTTGTTAGTCTAAACAAAAAAGACGGACCGAAGTCCGTCTTTCCATGCGTGCGTGCTGCCTGAGGAATCCGGGCAGGCGCCAATCAGATCGTGCCGAGTTCACGCCGCAGGAACTCGTGGAAGTGCTGCATGCCATCTTCCATCGGGCTCTGATACGGGCCGACCTGCGATTCGCCGCGATTCATCAGCGCACGGCGGCCAGCGTCCATGCGCTCGGCGATCTCGTCGTCTTCGCGGGCCGTTTCCATGTAGGCGGCGCGCTCGGCTTCGACGAACTCCCGTTCGAACAGCGCGATTTCCTCAGGGTAATAGAACTCCACCACGTTGGTGGTTTTCTGCGGACCGCGCGGAATCAGCCACGACACCACCAGCACATGTGGATACCACTCGATCATGATGCCCGGGTAGTACACCATCCAGATCGCGCCGAATTCCGGCGGATTGCCGCCGCGAAAACGCAGCACTTCGTCGTGCCACTTGCGATACGTCGGGCTGCCCGGCTGCTCCAGATCCTTGTGCACACCGACCGTCTGCACGCTGTACCAGTCGCCGAACTCCCACGTCAGGTCGTCGCAATTGACGAAACTGCCGAGGCCCGGATGGAACGGCGCGACATGATAGTCCTCCAGATAGACCTCGATAAAGGTCTTCCAGTTGTAGTTGCACTCGTGGACTTCGACGTGATCGAACATGAAGCCCGAAAAATCGAAATGTTCTTTGGTGCCAAGACGCGCCAGATCGCGCGCGACGTCGCGCCCCTGTGCTTCGAACAGCAGGCCTTGCCAGTTCTGCAGCGGCGTGGCGCCGAGGTTCAGGCAGGGGTTATCCGCGAAATGCGGCGCACCGAGGAGCTGGCCGTTCAGGTCGTAGGTCCAGCGATGCAGGGGGCAGACGATATTCTCCGTCTGGCCGCGGCCGTTGAGCATGATGGCTTGCCGGTGGCGGCACACGTTCGACAGCAGTTCGACTTGTGACTGCTGGTTACGGACGAGCACACGCCCTTCGCTCTCGCTCGGCAAAGCAAAATAATTCCCCGCTTCGGGCACCATGAGATCGTGGCCGATGTAGCGAGGACCTTTCTTGAAAAGGGTGTCGATTTCGCGCGTTAGAAGCGCTTCGTCAAAGTAAGCCGTGACTGGCAGCTGGCTGTGGACAGACCGCAACTGCAATGCATTGCTCAGATTGGACATTCCCACTCCCGTGAAGACGTGAAAGCAGTGAACAACCCAACCATCGAAGGTTTCGATTTAGGGAGCCCGCGATTATACCCGTTTCCCCTTTCTTGGGGCGCTTAAGTGCCTGATTTGGGTCAAAAATGTCAAGTAAGTTCGACCTTTTCGCCGCAGACCGATCACTTTTTTTCTGCGAGACTGGTAAGGCAGCGGAGGGCCGGAAGGCGGGGCGTAGGGCGGCGAGCGGATCGGAATTGTCGCTTTTGCCGTAGAATGTCCGACTTGTTTTAATTTTGCGACTATTCATGGCGAAGACCGCGTCGAAAGATACTGCTGCCACGCCAGCCGAAGGCGTCGACACTACGCCGCTGCCCGAGAATTACGAGGCCGCTCAGGCGGAGCTGGAGGGGCTGGTTGCGCGCATGGAAAGCGGCAATCTCAGCCTCGAGGAGTCGCTCACCGCCTACCGGCGTGGCGCGGCCCTCGTGGCGTTTTGCCAGCAGCAGCTCGAGAAGGTCGAGCAGCAGGTGCGCGTGCTCGACGGCGAGACGCTCAAGCCGCTGCCCATGAATACCGCAGGCACAGCCGCTACTGAGAGCGGGGACGACCTATGACATTCGAACAATGGATGCGCTCGGTGCTGGAGCGCGTCGAAACGGCACTAGAACATTACCTGCCGACCGAGGCAACCGAGCCCGCCACGCTGCATGAAGCCATGCGCTACGCGGTGTTGGGCGGCGGCAAGCGGGTTCGCCCGCTGCTGTGCCACGCGGCCGGCGAGCTGACCGGCGCGCGCGCCGAATGCCTCGACGCGGCAGCGGCGGCACTGGAGATGATCCATGTGTACTCGCTCGTCCACGACGACATGCCGTGCATGGACGACGACGCGCTGCGTCGCGGCAAGCCCACGGTACACGTCAAGTATGACGAAGCCACGGCATTGCTGGTCGGCGATGCGCTGCAATCGCAGGCGTTCGTCGCGCTGACCTCGGACGTGCTGGCCCCGGCGCAACAGGCCGCGCTCGTGCGCGAACTGGCGCTGGCGAGCGGCTCGATCGGCATGTGCGGCGGGCAGGCTATCGATCTGGCGAGCGTCGGCCACACGCTGACGCGCGTGCAACTCGAAACCATGCACCGCATGAAAACCGGCGCCTTGTTGCGTGCCGCGGTGCGCATGGGCGCGCTCGCGGGCGAAACGCCGAGCGCGGAAGCCATGCGTTCGCTGGACGCATATTCGGCCGCTGTCGGCCTCGCGTTTCAGGTCGTCGACGATATTCTCGACGTGACGACCGATTCCGCGACGCTCGGCAAAACGGCTGGTAAAGACGCGAAGGACGGCAAGCCGACCTACGTGTCGATTATTGGACTCGACGCGTCGCGCGCGCTCGCGGCACAGCTGCGCAGCGATGCCCACGCTGCGCTGGCGCCGTTTGGCGCACGCGCACAGCGTCTTGCCGAATTGGCCGACCTGGTGGTGAACCGGGTTAGCTGAACGCGAAAGCCCGCCGCCGCGCGCCTCCGTCATGGGGCGCATGTATGAAGTGCGGGCGCGTAAGTTTTCCTACAATGGAACGACGATGTACGACTTGCTGAAAACCATTGACGACCCGGCAGCACTGCGCCGCCTCGATCGCCGCCAATTGCAACCGCTTGCCGACGAGTTGCGTGCCTTTGTGCTCGACAGCGTATCGCAGACGGGCGGCCATCTTTCGTCCAACCTCGGCACAGTCGAGTTGACCATTGCGCTGCACTACGTGTTCGACACGCCGCACGACCGGATCGTCTGGGACGTGGGCCATCAAACTTATCCGCACAAGATCCTGACGGGCCGCCGCGACCAGATGCACACGCTGCGTCAGTTGGGTGGCATCTCGGGCTTCCCGAAGCGTGACGAGTCGGAATACGACACCTTCGGCACGGCGCACTCCAGCACGTCGATTTCCGCGGCGCTCGGCATGGCGGTCGCGAGCAAGCTGCAGGGCGACAACCGCATGGGCATCGCCGTGATCGGCGACGGCGCGATGACGGCCGGTATGGCGTTCGAGGCGATGAACAACGCCGGCGTCGAAGACGACGTGCCGTTGCTGGTCATTCTGAACGACAACGACATGTCGATTTCGCCGCCGGTCGGTGCGCTGAATCGCCATCTGGCGCGTTTGATGTCGGGCCGCTTCTACGCCGCCGCGCGTGCGGGCGTCGAGCGCGTGCTGCGTGTCGCGCCGCCCATGCTCGATCTCGCGCGTAAGCTCGAAGAGCACGCGAAGGGCATGATCGTGCCGGCCACGTTGTTCGAAGAGTTCGGCTTCAACTACATCGGTCCGATCGACGGTCACGATCTCGATTCGCTGATCCCGACGCTGCAGAACATCAAGGAACTGCGCGGTCCGCAATTCCTGCACGTGGTGACGAAGAAGGGCCAAGGCTACAAGCTCGCCGAGGCCGATCCGGTGCTGTACCACGGCCCGGGCAAGTTTAATCCGGCCGAGGGCATCAAGCCGGCCACCACGCCGTCGAAGAAAACGTACACGCAGGTGTTCGGCGAATGGCTGTGCGACGCCGCCGAGCTGGACGCGCGTGTGGTCGGCATCACGCCGGCCATGCGCGAGGGCTCGGGCATGGTGGAGTTCGAGAAGCGCTTCCCTGATCGTTACTTCGACGTCGGCATTGCCGAGCAACACGCGGTGACGTTCGCCGGTGGCCTCGCTGCGGACGGCATGAAGCCGGTCGTCGCGATCTACTCGACCTTCCTGCAACGCGCTTACGACCAACTGATTCACGACGTCGCACTGCAGAACCTGCCGGTGGTGTTCGCGATCGACCGCGCGGGCCTCGTCGGCGCGGACGGTGCAACGCACGCCGGCGCTTACGACCTGGCGTTCCTGCGCTGCATCCCGAACATGACGGTGATGGCCGCGTCGGACGAAAACGAATGCCGCCAGATGCTTTACACGGCATTGCAGCAGCCGAATCCGACGGCGGTGCGGTATCCGCGTGGCGCCGGCACGGGTGTTGCCACCGTCAAGCAAATGGCCGCGCTGCCGATCGGCAAGGGTGAGATTCGCCGCGAAACGTCGCAGCCGGCTGGAAAGCGCATTGCGATCCTGGCGTTCGGCACGATGGTCGCGCCGTCGCTGGCAGCGGCCGAGCAACTGGACGCGACGGTCGCGAACATGCGCTTCGTGAAGCCGCTGGACGCCGATCTGGTCCGTCAACTGGCCGAAACGCACGACGCCATCGTCACAGTCGAAGAAGGCTGCGTGATGGGTGGCGCGGGTTCGGCGTGCGTGGAAGCCCTGCTTGCCAGTGGGGTTACTCGGCCGGTACTACAATTGGGCCTCCCCGATCAATTCATCGATCACGGAGATCCGGCCAAGCTGCTCGCCGCGTGTGGTCTCGACGCCGCGGGCATTGCCAAGTCGATCCGCGAGCGTTTTCTGTTGAGCGGCGCAGTCGGCGGCCAGTCGTCGGTGAAGCGCGTCGCTTAAGCGGCGCTGCTTGCTGCGCGGCCGTCATGCTATGGCGGCCATAGCAATCTCCAACTTGAATCGGTGGGCCTTCGGGCCCATTATTCGACGCCGGCAGGGGCCGGCGTTTGCCGTTGCGCGCCTGGATTCGCGCGGCCGCTGAGCGCCCCGAAGGCTGTTGCCTTGCGGCAGCTCCCGAAGGCGCAAGCCCCCAAAGTGACTTTCTTCGGGGCGGAAGACTTGGGGCGGCCCGGCGTTTCCTGAAAGGACAAGACAATGAACCAGATGAATCCCGCCTTTGTGATGCCCGACGTGCAAAGCACGCCCGACACCCGCCAGATCCCGATTCAACGGGTTGGCGTGAAGGCCGTGCGCCATCCTTTGACAGTGCGCACGCAAGCCGGCGAGGTTCAGCCGACGGTCGGCACATGGAATCTCGACGTGCATTTGCCGGCTGACCAGAAAGGCACGCACATGTCGCGTTTCGTCGCGTTGCTCGAAGAGAACAAGGCGCCGCTGGAGCCCGCAACGTTCCGCACCATGCTCGCCGCGATGCTCGAAAAGCTCGAAGCCGAGGCGGGCCGCATCGAAGTGTCTTTCCCTTACTTCGTGAACAAGACCGCACCTGTGTCGGGTGTGCAAAGTCTGCTGGACTACGAAGTCACGTTGACGGGTGAGACCCGCAACGGCGCAACGCGCCTGTTCCTGCAAGTGCAGGTGCCGGTTACCAGCCTCTGCCCGTGTTCGAAGAAGATCTCGCAGTACGGCGCGCATAACCAGCGCTCGCACGTCACGATCAACGCCGAGCTGGCCGGCGACGTCGCCGTGGAAGAGCTGATCCGTATCGCCGAAGAAGAAGCCTCGTGCGAACTGTGGGGCTTGCTCAAGCGCCCGGACGAGAAGTTCGTCACCGAGCGCGCCTACGAAAATCCGAAGTTCGTCGAAGACCTGGTGCGCGACGTCGCGCAACGACTGAATGCGGACGAGCGGATCGTCGCCTATGTGCTCGAAGCCGAGAACTTCGAGTCGATTCACAATCACAGCGCCTATGCGGTGATCGAGCGGGATAAGCGCGCCGGTTGATGCGCGTGTTTGCCGACTGCATGAAAAAGCCGCTTCTTGAAGCGGCTTTTTCAATTCAACGATGACGGCACTCAGCGTGCGAGGGACGTCAGATCCCAGCGTGGTTTCACCGTGAACGCGTAGTCCTTGCCCGACTGATCCGGCCAGCGTTGCAGGCGCAAAGCGCCGGCCAGCGCGATCATCGCGCCGTTGTCCGTGCATAGCGACAAGTCCGGATAGTGCACGTAGAAATTGCGCTTCTTCGCGGCGGCGGACAGCGCCTCGCGCAGTTGCCGGTTCGCGCCGACACCGCCCGCGACAACCAGCCGGTTGAGTTTGGTTTTCTTGAGCGCCGCCAGCGACTTCGCGGCCAGCACGTCGACCGCCGCGTCGACGAAACCGCGCGCCAGATCGGCTTTCGCCTGCTCACAGATGTTGGTGCCGCCAAGCTTCTTGGCGTGCGTAAGGACAGCGGTTTTCAGGCCACTGAAGCTGAAATCGAGATCGCCGGAATGCAACATGGGGCGCGGCAGGACCACCGCGCCGGGCGTGCCGAATTCCGCCATGCGCGAGACTTCCGGGCCGCCCGGATAACCGAGGCCGAGCAGCTTGGCAGTTTTGTCGAAGGCTTCGCCGGCGGCGTCGTCCAGCGTTTCGCCGAGCGTCTCGTAGACGCCCACGTCCGTCACGCGCATCAATTGCGTATGGCCGCCGGACACGAGCAGCGCGACGAACGGAAATGGCGGCGGCTCGTCCACCAGCAGCGGCGAGAGCAAATGCCCTTCCAGATGATGAATGCCAATGGTCGGCTTGTCCCACGCCATGGCCAGTGCGTTGGCAACGCTCGCGCCAACCAGCAGCGCGCCCGCGAGCCCCGGGCCTTGTGTGTAGGCGATTGCGTCGATGTCGCCGCGGGCCGTGCCGGCGCGTTCCATCACCTCTTCGAGCAGCGGCAGGGCCCGCCGGATGTGATCGCGCGACGCCAGTTCCGGGACCACGCCGCCGTACTCCCGATGCATCGCAATTTGCGAATGCAGCGCGTGCGCGAGCAGGCCGCGCTCCGTGTCGTAGAGCGCGAGACCGGTTTCGTCACAGGAGCTTTCGATGCCGAGAACGAGCATGATGGGTGGGCCTGGGCGGACGCACGCTTAATGACACTGCGGCGCCCGAAAGTGAAAAAGCAAGCCTGAAAGTATAGCAGTGCGCCAGAAGGGCCGCAGAGGCACAGGTACAATGCGACCGCATGGAATCCTTCGATATCGCAGTGATCGGCGCAGGCGCGGCCGGGATGATGTGCGCGGCCGTGGCCGGGCAGCTCGGCCGCCGCGTGGTGCTGATCGACCATTCGCAGCGCCTCGCGGAGAAGATCCGCATCTCCGGCGGCGGGCGTTGCAACTTCACGAATCTGTATGCCGGCCCGGCCAACTACCTGTCGGCCAACCCGCATTTTTGCCGCTCGGCGCTCGCGCGCTACACGCCGCGCGACTTCATGGCGCTGCTCAAGCGCCATCATGTGACGTGGCACGAGAAGCACAAAGGCCAGCTCTTCTGCGATCAGTCGAGCGACGCCGTCATCGACGTGCTGAAGAACGAATGCGACGCGGGCCGTGTGGCATGGCGTACGCCGCTGTCCGTGGAAGCGGTGCGGCAAGACGCGGAAGGGCGCTTCACGCTGGATTCGCACTTGGGACCGATCAGCGCGCGTGCGCTCGTGATCGCAACCGGGGGGCTGTCCATTCCGAAGATCGGCGCAACGGATTTCGCTTACCGTCTTGCCAAGCAGTTCGGTCACAAGTTGATCGATACGCGCCCCGCGCTGGTCCCGCTGACCTTCGCCGCGGCGGACTGGGAGCCGTTCTCGGCGCTGTCCGGCGTCTCACTGGAAGTGCAACTCGCGACCGGCGACAAGAAGACCGGCGCGCAATTCAACGAAGATCTGCTGCTCACCCACCGCGGCCTGTCCGGCCCGGGTGTGCTGCAGATTTCGAGCTACTGGCAGCCCGGCGAGCCGATTCACATCAACCTGTTGCCCGAGCAGGACGCCACGACCGCGTTACTGGAAGCCAAGACCGGCACGAAGCGCCAGATCGCCAATCTGTTGTCCGAGTGGGTGCCGCAGCGGCTCGCCCATGTCTGGCTGGAATCTCATCAGATTCCGGCCGAAGCCCGTGTGGCCGATTTACCGGATAAAACCCTGCGCCGGGTCGGTGAGGCCCTGTCGCGCTGGACGCTGACCCCCAACGGCACGGAAGGCTATCGCAAAGCCGAAGTGACGCGCGGCGGCGTCGACACGCGCGACCTGTCGTCATCGACGATGATGAGCGCACGCGCGCCAGGCTTGTACTTCATCGGCGAGGCGGTGGACGTCACCGGTTGGCTGGGCGGCTACAATTTCCAGTGGGCCTGGGCCTCGGGCGTGGCCGCCGGCCAGGCGGCTGCGGAGTATGCCAGAGGGGCTTGACGGCGCTCTGGCTTTGTGAGAAAGCTCTGCTATACTCCTGAACCTTTACAAAGTTCCGTTATTGAAAAATGACGACCATCCGCGTAAAAGACAACGAGCCGTTTGAAGTTGCCATGCGCCGTTTCAAGCGCACCATGGAGAAAAACGGCTTGTTGACGGAACTTCGCGCTCGCGAGTTTTACGAAAAGCCTACGGCTGAGCGCAAGCGCAAGAAGGCGGCTGCGGTGAAGCGTCATTTCAAGCGTCTGCGTGGCCAGATGCTGCCAAAGAAGTTCTACTGATTCTGGCGTTGCCGCGGTTCCGGTCGAACGGAGCGGCGACATCCAACCGGTGACGGCACAGCAGGCGCCATCACGGAAAACACGGCCCTTCGGGCCAGTCGGCAGGGTCGCACCCACAACGCACATTGTGCCAACCCGCTTGAGGAAGCAGTCCCAAGCGGGTATTCGTGTTGATGCGGTTAGCCCGGCCGATTTTTCAAATTCCAACGCATTCAGGTGAGTGATGAGTCTCAAGGACCGTATCAACGACGATATGAAGGCCGCCATGCGGGCACGTGAAACCGAGCGTCTCGGCACGGTCCGCCTGTTGCTCGCCGCGATCAAGCAGCGCGAAGTCGACGAGCGCGTGACGCTCGACGACACCGCGATCACCGCTGTGATCGACAAGATGATCAAGCAGCGCAAAGATTCGATCAGCCAGTTCGAAGCGGCTGGCCGCACGGATCTGGCCGACAAGGAAAAGGCCGAACTGGCGATCCTGTCGGCTTATATGCCGGAACAGATGTCCGAGGCGGAGATCGTCGCCGAAGTTCAGGCGGCGGTCGCGCAAACCGGCGCAGCGGGTCCGCAGGACATGGGCAAGGTGATGGGCGTGCTCAAGCCGAAGCTGGCCGGCCGTGCGGACATGACCGCCGTCTCGGCGCAGGTCAAAGCCGCGCTCGCGAAGTAAGTTCTGTTTTTCCGGTCTGCGCGCCGCCGCTCGACGGGCGGCGTGCGCAGCCTTGAGCCTTTAAGGTAGCGTCATTTACTGTGATTCCTCCGTCATTCCTGCAGGACCTGCTCAACCGCGTCGATATCGTCGACGTGGTGGGCCGGTACGTGCAGTTGAAAAAAGGCGGCGCGAACTTCATGGGACTTTGCCCGTTCCACAACGAGAAAAGCCCTTCGTTTACGGTTAGTCCGACTAAGCAGTTCTATCACTGCTTCGGTTGCGGCGCACACGGTACGGCCATTGGTTTCCTGATGGAGCACGTCGGCTCGTCGTTTCCGGAAGCGGTCAACGAACTGGCGCAGTCGGTCGGCTTGACCGTGCCGAACGAACCTTCGCCGGGATATGGCGGCGGTTCCGGCGGCTATGCGCCGGCGGCGTCCAAAGCGGTCACCACGGCGCTTTCCGATGTCATGCAGACCGCCTGCGACTTTTACCGCAAGCAACTGCGCAGCGCGCCGGTCGCGATCCAGTATTTGAAGAAACGCGGCTTGACCGGCGAGATCGCGGCCCGTTTCGGGCTCGGCTACGCTCCGGACGGCTGGCAGAACCTCGAAGCGGCATTTCCGAACTACCGTGACGATTCGCTGGTCGAATCGGGATTGGTGATCGTCAGCGAAAAATCTGACGCACAGGGTCAGAACCGCCGGTACGACCGCTTTCGCGAGCGGATCATGTTCCCGATACGCAATGTGAAGGGGCAGGTGATTGGCTTCGGCGGCCGAGTGCTGGACGGTGGCGAGCCGAAATATTTGAATTCGCCCGAGACGCCTCTATTTAACAAGGGCAGCGAGCTGTACGGGCTGTTCGAAGCGCGTCTGGCGATTCGCGAGCAGCACTACGTGCTTGTCGTGGAAGGTTACATGGACGTGGTCGCGCTGGCCCAATTAGGGTTCCAGAACGCGGTGGCCACGCTCGGCACGGCCTGTACGCCGATTCATGTGCAGAAACTGATGCGCCAGACCGACACGGTCATCTTCAGTTTCGACGGCGATTCGGCGGGCCGGCGTGCCGCGCGTCGCGCGCTGGACGCCTGTTTGCCGCACGCGGCGGACAACCGCACTATCCGGTTCCTCTTCTTGCCGTCCGAGCACGATCCGGACAGCTACGTGCGCGAATACGGCACCGAGGCGTTCGCCGAGCAGGTCGAGCGGGCCATGCCGCTGTCGCAGTTCATGCTCAACGAGGTGCTGACCGGCAAGGAGCTGGACCAGCCGGAGGGCAAGGCCCGCGCGCTGTTCGACGCCAAGCCGCTGCTGCAGGCGTTGCCGGCCAATGCGCTGCGCGCGCAGATCATGCATATGTTCGCCGACCGGCTCGACGTGCCGTTCGACGAAGTCGCCGCGCTGTGCGAGGTCGATTCGCGCATCGCGGCGGCCGCCCGCGCCGCGCCGGCCCGAAAAGACCGGCGCAGTGTGACGGGAATCGAGGAAAAAACGCTGCGCAATCTGGTGATGCATCCGCGCACGGTGGCGGTACTGGACGAGGAGGCCGAACAGGCGCTCCTTACGGTTACGCGGCATGGCGAGCTATTCGAAGAAGTCACGACGCACGCGCGTGCGCTGGGCGATTCGGCGGAGTTTCAGTTGTTGTCCGACCTATTGCGAAACGGCGCAAACGCCCCAACTTTCGAGGAAATCTTTCGCAAAATTCTAGACTATGATGAAAATGTCCGGGATTTGCTGCTGAAAGACCCGGAGGATGCGACCGTCATCGAGGAACGGCGCGAGCAGGAACGGATCGTAGGAGAGGAGCTGAAGGCGGCGATCCTGAAGATGCGGTACGACGCATACTGCGATCGGCTAGAGCAGCTTTCGCGGCAATCGCGGCACACGCCGGAGGAATTCGCGGAGCTGTCGGAGCTCAATCGGAAGCGGGCCGACATGAAGCGCCGGCTCGGGCTGTAGGCGGAATGAAGGAAGCCTGGGTGCTATAATAAAAAGTTTCCAGCGGTTTGTTTTTAAAAGGGTTTTCCTAGCAAAGGCGAAAAGGCGATGCGATGGCAAAGACTAAAGACGCAACTGCGGGCGGCAAGAAAGCAACAGGCACGAACTCCACGGAGCAGACCAGAAAGGTCACTGAGGCCAAGTTAGTTTCTTCCGCCAGAAGAGCGTCTTCTGCCAGCATTGCACCGGGTGCAGGGAAGAAGTCCACGACCACTTCGGCTGCGCGAGCGGAGCCGGTCAGGGCGGCGAAAGTTGTAGCAGTACCGGCCACGAAGGGGTCGGGTGTCAGAAGCGCAAGGGAAGCGGCTGCCGCGCAGGACGATGCGGTAGTGCGCGAGGTTCCAGTATCCACGGTTCAACCGGCTGGCGTCCACCAGCCGCGAGTCGAGACTACAGCCGGTACGGCGAACTCCATGACGAAAAAGCTGAACGAAGTACCCGTCGATGACGACGCAACCCAAAGCGAAGAAACCCCCACGGCTGCTCCAGCCAAGGTGGAAAAGGCCAAGGCTCGCGACCGTCGTGCAAAGGAAAAAGCGCTGCTGAAAGACGCTTTCGCGTCGTCACAGCCTGGCACGGTCGAGGAACTCGAGGAGCGCCGCTCCAAACTGCGCGCGCTGATCAAGCTCGGCAAGGAGCGCGGCTTCCTCACGTACGCTGAAATCAACGACCACCTTCCGGATAACTTCACTGAGACCGAGGCGATCGAAGGCATCATCAGCACGTTCAACGACATGGGCGTGGCTGTGTACGAGCAGGCCCCGGACGCTGAAACGCTGCTGCTGAACGACAACGCGCCGGCGGCTTCTTCGGACGACGAAGTGGAAGAGGAAGCGGAAGTCGCGCTGTCCACCGTCGACTCGGAATTTGGCCGCACCACCGACCCGGTCCGCATGTACATGCGTGAAATGGGCACGGTCGAACTGCTCACGCGCGAAGGCGAAATCGAAATCGCCAAGCGGATCGAAGACGGCCTGAAGCACATGGTGATGGCCATCTCCGCGTGCCCGACTACCATCGCCGACATTCTGGCCATGGCCGAGCGCGTCGCGAATGAGGAAATTCGCATCGACGAACTGGTCGACGGCCTGATCGACGCCAACGCGGAAGACGCGGACGGCTTTTCCGCGCAAGAAGCGGAAGCGATCGAGAGCGAAGACGAGGAAGTCGAAGAAGAGTCGGAAGAAGACGAGGAAGAAGACGACGGCACGGCGCAAGCCACGGCCAACGCTGCGCAGATGGAAGCGCTCAAGCGTGCGTCGCTCGAAAAATTCGCGATGATCAGTGAATGGTTCGACAAGATGCGTCGCGCGTTCGAGAAGGAAGGCTACAAGTCCAAGTCGTATCTGAAGGCGCAGGAAACGATCCAGAACGAGCTGATGACGATCCGCTTCACCGCGCGCACCGTCGAGCGTCTGTGCGACACGCTGCGCGCACAGGTGGACGAAGTGCGTCAGGTCGAGCGCCAGATCCTGCACACGGTGGTCGACAAGTGCGGCATGCCGCGAGCGGAATTCATTGCGCGTTTCCCGGGCAGCGAAACGGATCTCGAGTGGGCCGACAAGATCGTCGGTGAAGGTCACGCGTATAGCGCGATCCTCACGCGTAACATTCCGGCCATTCGCGAACAGCAGCAACGTCTGCTCGATCTGCAAGCGCGCGTCGTGCTGCCGCTGAAAGACCTGAAGGAAACCAACCGTCAGATGGCGGCGGGTGAACTGAAGGCGCGTCAGGCGAAGCGCGAAATGACCGAGGCGAACTTGCGTCTCGTGATCTCGATCGCGAAGAAGTACACGAACCGTGGTCTGCAGTTCCTCGACCTGATTCAGGAAGGCAACATCGGCCTGATGAAGGCGGTGGACAAGTTCGAATATCGCCGCGGCTACAAGTTCTCCACGTACGCAACGTGGTGGATCCGTCAGGCCATTACGCGTTCGATCGCGGACCAGGCGCGCACGATCCGGATTCCGGTTCACATGATCGAAACGATCAACAAGATGAACCGTATCTCGCGTCAGATTCTGCAGGAAACCGGTCTCGAGCCGGATCCGGCAACGCTGGCCGAGAAGATGGAAATGCCCGAAGACAAGATCCGCAAGATCATGAAGATCGCGAAGGAGCCGATCTCGATGGAAACGCCGATCGGCGACGACGACGATTCCCATCTGGGCGACTTCATCGAGGACAACAACACGGTTGCACCAGCCGACGCCGCATTGCACGCCAGCATGCGGGACGTCGTGAAGGACGTGCTCGACTCGCTGACGCCGCGTGAAGCGAAAGTGCTGCGCATGCGTTTCGGTATCGAGATGAGCACCGATCACACGCTCGAAGAAGTCGGCAAACAGTTCGACGTGACGCGTGAACGGATCCGTCAGATCGAGGCGAAGGCGCTGCGCAAGCTGCGTCACCCGAGCCGTTCGGACAAGCTGAAGTCGTTCCTCGAAGGGAATTGATCGAGGTCGGTCATTCACTGTAGTGACGCAGTAGTTTGAAGGAGCCTCGCGGTTGTTTCGGCGGATCGAAGCGGTTGCGAAGGCTCCTTTTTCGTGTAGTATGTCGGCCAATTAAGGTTTTAGGGCCTCTAGCTCATGCTTGGTTAGAGCAGCGGACTTAGCAACGACTCACCTAAACCGCGCAGCATGGCATGGTGAGTCATGAATGGGTTGCCTTGGGGTAAGTTAGCTCTGCTCCTTGGTAGAACTGCTCAAATTCGGGGAACCCTCTGCTGCTTCGGCGGCGTGGCAATCCCGAGCGAAGCTCTCCTGGAGAGAACGTGTAGAGACTGAACGGGCAGGTCGTAAAGACAAGAGACAGTCCAGACCACAAACCCGAAAGGGACGGTGAAAACCGTAGCTGGTAAGCATAATCCGTTGGTGCCGTGTTCGACTCACGGGAGGCCCACCAAATTCTAGAAAGCCACTCTTAGGAGTGGCTTTCTTTTTTTCGGCTTCATGCGTGATCAGCATATATGAAATGACATTCATGCTATTCACGCGGTATAGCCTTGCCTCCACAATTCTCCTCAAGCGGTTTGTGCCGCATTCAACCGGAGAGTGGAATGTTTGCAGTTACTGGTATCACAGGTCAGGTGGGTGGCGTTGTTGCTCGTGCATTGCTAGCGGCTGGAGAGGACGTTCGCGCCGTGGTTCGCAGCGCCGCGAAGGGTGCCGATTGGAATGACCAAGGTTGCGAAGTCGCTATCGCGGAGATGTCCGACACAAAAGCGCTGTGCTCCGCGTTTTCCGGAGCCGACGGCGTGTTTATCTTGCTGCCGCCGAACTTCGATCCGTCGCCGGACTTTTCGGAGTCGCGCCACCTGATCGGGACGGTGCGCGACGCATTGAAGCAAGCCAATCCGGCGAAAGTGGTCTGCCTGTCGACGATTGGCGCTCAGGCTGTCCAGCCGAACCTCTTGCAGCAACTCGGACTCATGGAGCAGGAACTGGGTTCGCTGCCCATGCCGGTCGCTTTCCTGCGCGCTGGCTGGTTCATCGAGAACGCGGCGTGGGACGTGGACCCCGCACGCACGGCGGGCGTCATCCCCAGCTTCCTGCAGCCGCTCGATAAACCGGTTCCGATGGTGGCTACCGCCGATGTCGGCAGGGTCGCCGCCAGCATGCTGCAACAGCAATGGACCGGTACGCGGATCGTTGAACTGGAAGGTCCGCGGCGTGTCACCCCAAACGATATTGCGAGTGCGTTCGCGCAGTTGCTTGGCAAGGACGTACGCATGGAGCCGGTGCCGCGTGATACGTGGCAAGCGCTCTTCAAGTCGCAGGGCATGAAAAATCCCACTCCTCGCATGCAGATGCTGGATGGCTTTAACGAGGGCTGGATCGAGTTCGAGAAGCCCGGCCAGACGATAAAAGGCAATGTGGCGCTGGAAACAGTGTTGCAGTCGCTAATCGAACGGCTTGCATGAGTGTCTGTCGGCCAACCGCTCATCGACTGAGAGCGCCGGGCCTCGCCAACGCAGTGTTGCGAGGCCGTCCAGCCAACATGACAAGACGGTAATCCAGGCGACGGAGTCCGGTAACGGCGTGCGCGCTACGATCGGTCGCTCATCCCCATCGCTCGTCCGGCGTTTGAACAGGCGATGAGACGGTACGACCACTCTGCGCGCTCAGCGCGACCCAGGAGCGTTATCCATGCCACTCCGTCATTCCGTCGCCAGCGTGGCTGCGACGATCGTTGTCACCCTCATCCTGCTGGCCGTCGGCGCGTTTCTGTTCAGTTCTTCGGGCCTTTACGACGTATCCGCAAGCAAGAAAGACAGCCCGATCATTGCATGGATGTTGCACTCGACCTACGAAGCGTCACTACATCATCACGCTGGTAAAGACGTGCCGCCCGGCGATCTGATGTCGCTAAAGAATATCGAGGCCGGCGCGCGCTTCTACGATTCGACCTGCGCTGCTTGCCACGGTGTGCCAGGAAAGCCGCTGAGCTTCATTGGACAGGGGATTCAGCCGGCTGCGCCGGCGCTACTCGCCGCCAGTCGCCGCAACAATCCCAAACTGATGTTCTGGGTCATCAAACATGGCGTGAACATGACGGCCATGCCGAGCTTCGGAAAGACGCAAGCCGATCAGACGATATGGCAAACGGCCGCGTTTCTCTACGACGCAAGGGGTATCACTCCGGAGCGATACGAGACGCTTGTGCATGGGGCTAAGTAGGGGGCTGTTTTCTTTGGCAGTCTGAACTTCACTTGCGGCCGCAATGACGGACTCGTGCACGCCATCCGGAGATCGACGTGGCGACGAAGATGGCCGAATGGAACTACCGAGGAAAAGCAGTCTCGTCGACGGCTACGCTCATCCCATTCGATGCCAGGCCGCTAGTGGCCGCTCGCACGATCAGCGACTGGTCGCCGTTCCGATCGACTGGGTTATCGTGGGCGATTCAGCACTGAATCTCCTTATGACGCTTTTTCCATGGAGTGGCACGTCGTTTGCATAAGGTCGGCTTCCGGACCATATCAATAACGAGAACGACCATGCGACCCGACCACACCGCGACTGAGTTTGCCCAGGCTCCATCTTTGCTCGCCACGCCGCTGGAAAGCGGCGGCGAAACCTTGCCGCAACGGCAGATCAACGCTTTCGCGCGAGTCACCTTCTGCTTCGCGTGGCTTTTCGGGCTTGAGCCTTTCCTGACGGGATCGGTCGACGAGCGGCCTCGCTCGCGACTCGATCGCCATTGACGTCACATGTTTGCGCGACATGCCGGGCCGCCCTAACAGACGTTGAAACTTTCGCCACGCAACAGGGCAATTTCTACATCGGGAAAGAGGCGAATCGAGGCGGGCTCGCAGGCCTCGAAAGGTGTCACTTTGGCGCCGAGTCGCAGGAATAGTGGTTGCGCGAGAGCGGGTGGGAGTCATTCCCATCCTCTGGACGCTCATCATGCAAACCGGTCCTACCATCGACCCCGTCGCCGACCCTGCCAACCAGCCACTCGATGAACCTGGCGAGCAGCCGCGGCCATTGCCCGGCGTGCCGCCTGAAACCGATCCGCTCGCACCGGGCGCTGTGCCCGAGGACGGAGCGGCACAACGTCCTCGCGAGACACGCCATAACGTCGTGGTTGGCCGTAATTAGGGAAACTCCGTGTAAAAAAACGCACGGCCGTGCCGTTTAATGGTTACGGAAGGCGGTTCGGAAGTTTGCCATCCGTTTTCAGCACGGGTTTTTGTCACGCGGCGGTCGGCGCCGCATATTACCTCCGGACAACACCCGTGCTGAAGACTTTCCTCCTCTTCAGCAGACGGAACGTGAAGTCGTGCCAGAAGTGTCTCGTTGACTTGGTGACGACGGCCTCTTGGAAGAATTCTGCCTGGACCGAGTGCCACAACGTCCATCTAACGACGTATGCAGCCCCGCTGTGGCCGACTCGCCTACAATTCAAGCAGCCGCGCGCTGGCGCAACCGTTCCGCTTTAGCGTATAGCGTACAAGCGGGCTATTTGATCCACTCCCTCGCAACAAGAAAGAGTTAATCGCCGAATTCAGTGGGCCAGTCATTAAGCGCGACCAAACGTGATCGTCTTAATTAAAATAAGTTCCCGGTTTTCTAAAATAAATTTACTCCTGCTTTCACGCATACCTTCTATTGCCTCATTTGCGAGCAATCAAACATTTCGTATTTTTCGTTTCGTTCCGACCCGATTACGTCACGCATATTAAACGCTGTTGCATACACGCAACTGGCAATATTGAAAAGTTGCCAATTACTTATGAATAAAGCAGGTGCGACAGCCCCTTTATTTTGCGATAAGTAGTGAATAAACAAAGACTTAACGCCAGTGGCGTATGGATTGTTGCTGAATCTGGAAAATCCTGTTGTGTGAATTGCCAACATCCCTGTCAGGGTGTCCCCCTACACTCACGCTTCGTTTCAAGGGTGCCCGGCCGATCCGAAACGGGTCGGTGAACAGGGCGGCAATGGGTGCAAAGCGCGCGTTGCCGAGGCAGTTCCCGCTCCCCGCGTAAATTTATCGAACAGGAGTCCCAGCATGAAAAAGAGTCTCATCGTCGTTGCGGTTGCCGCATCGTTCGCTTCCGTCGCTCACGCACAAAGCAGCGTGACCCTGTATGGTCTGCTCGACGCCGGCCTGACGTACACCAGCAACGTCAACCACAACTCGAAGTGGGCAGCTGGTAGCGGCGGCATCAATCAAAGCATGTTCGGTCTGCGCGGCTCGGAAGATCTGGGCGGCGGTCTGAAGGCAATCTTCACGTTGGAAAGCGGCTTCAACATCAACAACGGCAAGTTCGCTAACAACAACGGCATGTTCAACCGTCAAGCGTTCGTCGGTCTGTCGAGCGCGCAATTCGGTACGGTCACGCTGGGCCGTCAATACGACGCAGCTCAAGACTACCTGGCACCGCTGACCGCAACGGGCAGCTGGGGCGGTACGTACTTCGCGCACCCGTTCAACAACGACAACCTGAACACGAACGGCGGCTACGCAGTCAACAATTCGATCAAGTACTCGAGCGCTAACTACGCTGGCTTTACGTTCGGCGGCACGTACGGCTTCTCGAACCAGGCTGGCGCATTCGCAAACAACCGCGAATACAGCGTTGGTGCTGCATACCAGTGGCAAGGTCTGCACCTGGGCGCTGCTTACGCACAGCAGAACAACCCGGGCGCCGGCAACAACGGTGCTTCGGATAGCTCGTACGTCAACGCACTGGCAGGCAACGTCGGCAACTTCCGTCAACGTGAATTCGGCGTTGCTGGTTCGTATGCATTCGGCCCGGCAACCGTCGGTCTGGCATGGACGCAATCGCGTTCGGACAACTTCGTGGGCGGTCAGCAATCGCTGCGCGCTAACAACTACGAAGTCAACGGCAAGTACAACCTGACGCCGGCTCTGGGTCTGGGCGTTGCTTACACGTTCACGGACGGCAAGGGCTACGGCGTTGGCGCGAACGGTGGTTCGGAGTCGGTGCGTTACCACCAGATCGGCGTGCAGGCTGACTACTCGCTGTCGCGTCGTACGGACGTCTACGCTCAAGCCGTGTACCAGCACGCAATGGGCGACGGCGGTGTCGCTTCGATCTACAGCGGCGACAACACGCAACTGCCGTCGTCGTCGAAGAACCAGACGGCTGCTACGGTCGGTCTGCGTCACCGCTTCTAAGCTTCAGCAGAAGCCGGTTGTACAAAAAGGTGCCGTTCGCGGCACCTTTTTTTATGCGCAGGCGATTCGCTGGCCGGCACCCGGCGTCCATGCCTGATGCCGCACACCTTGCCCGGCCCCGGCGGCCGTGTGCTGTTCCAGGACGCTTCTCGCATTTTCTGACGATTGCGCCTCGCCATCTGACAAGAGTTAACCTTCGCGAAAGCCTGCCTGGGTTAGTCTCAAATTCATTGATGGATAGACCCTATTTCGTGACGGCGCCAGCATGCGTCCTGCGGCTGTGCCTTCTTACCGCATGAATACTTCCGCTTCGAAGTCGCAGCCTCCTCCGCCGCCCGCTTACGATCTCACCGACGAGCAATGGCGCCGCATCGTGCCGCTGCTACCCGAGATGAAGCAGCACGGGCCCCGGCGGGGTCGCCCCTGCATCGATATCCGCTGGGTGGTGAATAGCGTGATGTGGGTGCTGCACGCGCGCGCGCCATGGAGCGCCATGCCTAAGTGCTACGCGCCGTATCAGACTGCGCATCGCTACTACTTGCGCTGGAAGAAGTCCGGCGTGCTAGCCAACATCGTTCTCGCGCTGTTCGAGACCGATACGCTCCTGGAGCGGCCTGTCGCGCGCCGAGGCGGTGTGCGCGCCGCGTAGCCCGCAGCTTTCACAATGGCAAACAGAAAGGCTGTCACCGGTTTCCCGGTGACAGCCTTTTTCAATCGCAACCGGCCTGAAGGTCCGCAGGTCTGTTGGTGCTCCACTCGATCATGCAGGTTGTTCGACCCTGAACACGGCAACGGCATCTCGGAGTTGATCCGTCTGCTCATCGAGGGAGCCGGCCGCGGCCGCAGCCTGTTCCACGAGTGCGGCATTGCGCTGCGTCACATCGTCCATCTGGCGAATCGCGAGATTGACTTCGCCGATACCTGAGCTCTGTTCCTTCGAAGCCGCCGAGATCTCGTTCATGATGGCCGTCACACGGCGCACCGCGTCGACCACCTCGCCGATCGTGCTGCCGGCCTTGCCCGCGAGCGCCGAGCCCTCGCCGACTTGCGCGACCGACTGATCGATCAGCACTTTGATCTCCTTGGCCGCCGTCGCGCTGCGCTGCGCGAGATTGCGCACCTCGCCCGCGACCACCGCGAAGCCGCGGCCTTCTTCACCGGCGCGCGCGGCTTCCACTGCGGCGTTCAGCGCCAGAATATTGGTCTGAAAGGCAATACCCTCGATCACGCTGATAATCTCGCCGATCTTGCTCGAACTATCGGTGATACCCGCCATCTTCTCGACCACGTCGTTGACCACCTGGCCGCCGCGGGCGGCGATGTTCGACGCGTCGTGCGCCAGTTCGGACGCGGTCGCCGCATTGTCGGCGTTCTGCGTGACGGTTTTGGTGAGCTGGTCCATGCTGGCGGCGGTCTGCTGCAACGAAGCGGCCTGCTCTTCGGTGCGGCTCGACAGATCCAGATTGCCTGCGGCGATTTCCTTCGACGCGGTGGTGATCGTCTCCGCCGAGGTCTTGATGCGCGCGACTGTCGACGCAAGTTGATTGCGCATCTCACGCAGTGAGAACAGCAAGCTCGAGGTGTCGTCGCGGCGCAGGTCGATGCGGGTGGCGAGATCGCCGCGGGCGATCTGCATGGCGATCGCGGCGGCTGTGGCGGGCTCGCCGCCAATCGAGCGCGACACGCTGCGCACCACGCGCGAAGCGACGAAAGACACGATCACGCCCAATACCACCAGCATGCCCGCCGAGCGCGTGAGCGTCGCGTAGAACTGTGCCTGAATGTCGTCCATATAGGCGCCGGCGATGAAATCCCAACCCCAAGGCGCGAAGCGCTTCACATAGCCGATCTTTTCGCTGGGCGTCGTTTCGCCGGGCTTCGGCCACCAGTAGCGCAGGTAACCGGCGCCGCCCGCCGAGGCGCCGGTATGGGCGATGTCCTGATACAGCGCGTTGCCTTTGGCGTCGCGAAAGCCGCTCATGTCCTTGCCGTTCAGCTTCGGGCTCATTGGATGATCGATCATGACCGAGTCGCTGCGCACGATCGTCACGTAGCCGGATGCGCCGTAGCGCTGCGCGCTGACGCGGGCAATCGCCTGTTGCTTTGCTTCGTCGACGGAGAGCTTGCCGGCGTCGGCCTGTTTCGCATAGTCCGCGACGATCGATATCGCCATATCGGTGACATCGGCCAGATCCGCGCGCCGCGCGTCCATTTGCGCGTTACGCGCCTCGTACGCGTTCACGACGGTCACGATCAGGAGCGCAGCCCAGCACAGCAGCAACGGCACCCACAGTTTCTGTTTCAGTGTCAGACGGTTCATTATCGGATTCGACAATACGTTGAGCTCGGAATAGGGAGGGCTGCAATCTACGCTGCATAGTTCGCATAACGGCGCGCGCGGCGCTTTCTTGATCCGGTTGCTCAAAAAACGGGCTGACAGACGGGCCGATAGACGGGCTGGCCGCGCGTCGGCGGCGCCCATGGCATGGCCGCGGGTTCGGCCGGAGGTTGGCGCTAGATCTGCTCGCGGCCGAACGCGCTCAGGCGCTCAAGGTCGAGTACATGAATCTGGTTGTAGGAGAGGCGCAAAATCTGCAGTCGTTCGAGGTTTTGCAGCGCCTGATTGATCCGCTGACGCGAGACGCCCGCCAGCAAGCCGACTTCTTCCTGCGAAATGGCCAGCGTGCGGCCGGTATCGGGATAGAGGTCCGGGTTGAACAGCTGCGCGAGCGACTGTGCGACGCGCGCGTCGACATCGAGCAGCCGGCTATTCTGGATCGACGCGATGAATTCGCCCATGCGGTTGTTCAGCTGCCGGATCACGAAGCCTGTGAACGGCAGGCTCGACTCCAGCAGCGCGTGGAACGTATCCGACGGCACGAACATGACGAGCGAAGGTTGGATTGCCGCGACGTCGTATTTGCGCAGTTCGCGCTTGATCACGCTGCCTTCTCCGAACCAGCCGCCAGGCGGCACGCCGGACAGCGTGCAGCTGCGTCCGGAAGCGTTGTAGATGGCCAGCTTGAGAAGGCCGGAATGCACGCCGATCCAGTAATCCGAGGGTTCCTGGCGGCGCGCGATCCACGCGCCGCCTTCCAGATGCTCGGCATGCGCGCTGGCGATCACCATGGCCTGATGCTCCGCGGCGAGCGCCCGAAACCACGCGCAAGTGGCGAACAGGGCCGGCAGGTCGGCGCGCGCGACCCGTTCCAGCCGGTTCGGACGGGCATCTGCGGGAGCGATGAGCGGGGCGTCGTTCATGGCGAATGGCGGGATCGATGGGGACTTATTGATCGAATCGAGGTTCGAAAGCGCCAAGGCGTGCCACTCTGTCATTTGAATGACAGACAGTTCACCATGACCATTGTTAGCCTAGTTTATCAATCAGAATAGTTGATGGCGCGGCGAGCGCCTCAGGAGACAACGCGATGAAACATATGTTCGAAGCAGGCCTTGAGCGCCGTGAAGCCAATAATGTCCCGCTGACGCCGATCGATTTCATCGTTCGCGCGGCAGAAGTCTACGGTGAGCGGCTCGCAGTCGTCCATGGGGAGATTCGCCGCAACTGGCGCGAGACCTACGAGCGCGCCCGGCGGCTGGCCAGTGCGTTGGAGCGCGCCGGCATCGAGCGCGGCGATACGGTCGCGGCCTTGCTCCCCAACATTCCTCCGATGATAGAAGCACACTTCGGCGTCCCCATGGCCGGCGCCGTACTCAATACGCTGAATACGCGGCTCGACATTTCGTCGCTGTTGTTCATGCTGCGTCATGGCGAAGCCAAGGCGCTGATCGTCGATACGGAATATGGCGAGTTCGCGCACCGCGCCGCGCTCGAATTCCCGAACCTGCGCGTGATCAGCGTGGCGGACGCAATGCCTGCCGACGCCGATCAATTTATCCGAGCAACAGACTACGAAGCGTTCCTGCAATCCGGCGACCCCGAATTCGCGTGGACCATGCCTCGCGACGAATGGGACGCCATTGCGCTGAACTACACCTCGGGTACGACAGGCGATCCGAAGGGCGTGGTTTATCACCATCGCGGCGCCTATCTGAATGCGGTGAGCAATATCCTCGAGTGGGATATGCCCAAGCACGCGATTTATCTCTGGACCTTGCCGCTCTTCCACTGCAACGGTTGGTGTTTTCCATGGACGGTGGCCGCGCGTGCCGGCGTCAATGTCTGCCTGCGCAAGTTCGATGCGAAGACGGTGTTCGATCTGATTCGCCGCGAAGGCATCACGCATTATTGCGGCGCACCGATCGTGCAGAGCGCGCTTGCAAACGCGCCGGCCGAATGGCGCGAGGGCATCACGCAGCGCGTGTCGACCATGGTGGCGGGTGCGGCGCCCGCGCCGGCGGTGATTGCGAAGATGAAGGAGATCGGTTTCGATCTCACGCACGTGTACGGACTCACCGAGACTTACGGGCCGGCTGCAGTCTGCGCGAAACAGGAAGAGTGGGATACGCTCGACGACGCCGAGCGCGCCGAACTGAACGCGCGCCAAGGCGTGCGCTACCACTTGCAGGCAGCGGTGACCGTGCTCGACCCGCAGACGCTGGCGCCCGTTCCCAACGATGGCGAGACGATCGGCGAGATCATGTTTCGCGGCAACATCTGCATGAAGGGCTATCTGAAGAACGAGCGCGCGACGGAAGCGGCCTTCGAAGGCGGCTGGTTCCATACGGGCGATCTCGGCGTACGGATGCCCGATGGCTATATCCGCATTCGCGACCGCAGCAAGGACATCATCATTTCAGGCGGCGAGAACATCTCGAGCATCGAGCTCGAAGACACGCTGTATCGCCATCCTGCGGTCGCCGTTGCGGCCGTGGTGGCGATGGACGATCCGAAATGGGGTGAGGTACCCTGCGCCTTCATCGAGCTCAGGGAAGGGGCTCAGGTGAGCGCGGAAGAGATCATTGCGCACTGCCGGCTATTTCTTGCGGGATACAAGTTGCCGAAAGCGGTGCGCTTCGGCGAATTGCCGAAGACATCGACGGGAAAAATTCAGAAGTTCGAACTACGCGCGCGCATCAAGAGCGAAGAAAACCGGTAACCGAGTTGCGCGTTCGATGGTGTGGCGTGCCGAATGGCACGCCAGCGCCGTTAGTTCATGCCGCAGACGAACGCGCATGAGCGCGCGGATGATGTGCGCCTCATCGCGCAGGTTCGCATGCCTGTCGCGAGCTTAGCCGCGCGTGTCGACCCAGTGACGAGCCCAGCGTGCCGAGTGCTGCAAGGCCTGTTCTTCGTTCGTGAAGTAATCGAGCGAATAGAACTGGTAGCGCCCTTCGGCACGCGCGCTGTCGGCGCGTTCGAGCAGCAGATTGGATGAAAATGTGCCATCGGGCAAACGGTGCGCCGAGGGTTTGACGGCATAGCCGTTGTAGTGATGAATATGTTTGTTTTGCATTTTAATTTTTTAATAATTGTCGAGTGCGCGCCTGCCTTGCGGACTCATGTGCGAGTCGCGCGGCCAAGCTGATTCAAGCCATTGCGAGCCGAATCCTGACGCAGTCGGAAAGCGAAAAATGGGCGTTGAAGCCGGAGGGGAGAATGAGGTGCAACGAGGCGTTTGGCGCTTAGGCAAGCTGCTTGAATGGCATGCAGCTCAAAGCGATCGCGCCAACTGTGGGAGACAAATGCTCCGCGAGGGTGTCGCTGCAGCCCGATGTCCGTTGCCGGACACCGAGCCCTTCAAACTTACATCGGCTTGATGTTAGCCGCTTGCAGACCCTTCGGGCCTTGCTTCGTTTCGAAGCTCACTTTCTGATTCTCAGCCAGCGTCTTGAAGCCGTCGCCGCTGATTTCGGAGAAGTGCGCGAACAGGTCGTCGCCGCCCTTGTCCGGGGTGATGAAGCCAAAGCCTTTGCTGTCGTTGAACCACTTAACGGTACCGGTATCCATGAAGAATCCTTGAGGTAAAAATAGAAAGATTTTGCTCTGTGAGAGAGCGCGTGAAGCGTCAAGGAGGGAGAGGACAACGAATACCGCTTAGGGAGCGAGACATTGATGAACAGCAATCGAACTTCTTGAACTTCGGGTGCCACAGTAACCGCCGGGTGGTGTCAGCGTCAACACTTAACTTGTAACTGTTTGGCTGCGCGTCATGAATGGCTTGGCGCAGGCGTTGGGCGGCAATGCTCGGCTGTCCCGCTCGCCGTGTCTTGCGGCACGGCGGGCGCTTCAAACCGCCGCACGTGTCAGATGCCCACTTTGTGTGCCGTCAGGATCAGGCGCAATCCCAGCGCGGCGACCGCGCTCGCGGCGACGCGATCGACCCAGGCTTTCCATTGCAGATAGATTTCGCGCGGGCGCTTGCTCGAGAAACACAACGCGACGACGGTGTACCAGCCGGCTTCGATAGCGAAGATCGCCGGCGGCAATGCAAAGTAGCACCACAGCGGCGGATGTTGCGGCAGCAGCGCCGCGAAGATACTGCCGTAATAGACGGCGGTTTTCGGATTGCTGAGTTGTGTGCTCAAACCGATCCAGAAAGATTTGCGTGCATTGGCCGGGACGGCTTGCGTCGTATCGAAGGCGAGCGGTTTGGCGGCGCCGCGCCAGATTTTCGACGCAAGGTAAATCAGATAGAGGCCGCCAGCCACTTTCAGTCCCACGTAGAGCCATTCGACACTGGCCAGCAACGTGTACAGGCCGAGCAGCGCGATGCCGCTGAAGAAAACGCCGCCGACGCCCATGCCGATCGCGGTGGCGAGCCCATCGCCGCGCGACAATCCGATCGAATTGCGGGCGACGATAACGAAGCTCGGCCCCGGACTCATCGCGCCCAACAGGAGTGCGGCGAGGATGGTGATGATGGCGGTAGAAGCGGACATGATCGGCTCTCTCCTATGTGCAGGCGTGTTAGTCAGTGGAACATAGCATGAGAGCGCGGAGATTTGCGCCTTGAGTTTGTTGCCAACTCATTTCATGACGAGGCCTATTCGCGTGGGTTTGCGACATTACATTGATTAAACCGGCCGGAATTGAAAAGCCTCGCATCGCGGACTAACAGCCCATTGCTGCAAGCAGCAGAAATTGGATGCTAGAATTCCTTTCCATACGCTGAAGCAGCCCTGAACGACGGGCGAGACACGAGTGCAATTGATCCAGTTGCCGGCGAATCCCCATAATCCAAGATTTATGGGGCATGTTTTCCAGGTGCGAGTGTTTACGCATGGGAAGAGGTATGGTGAGTTCGATCCGCACTCGAGCCATCTGAATCACGCATAGGCTTCGCGTTATTTAGCGAAGCCTTTGTTTTTCTAACGCGAGCATGAATAGCCGCGATACCGACACATGATGAAAGAGCGAGAAGAACAACGGTTGTTCGACCTCGATGGAAACGCACGTGAGCGCCTGATCGTGTGGATCCACAGGCGAATGGATGAATACGGCATTACGATGGAAGCGCTCGCGGAATCGATTGAAGCCGATGCGGCCGCGACCCGGGCCGTGATGTATCGCGACGCCTACGGCCATACGTGGGACGGTCACGGCGATAAACCGGACTGGCTCGCGCGGGCGATTTACGCTGGACAGAACATCGATCACTTCCGCTGCTGAGGGCGTGCGCGGCGTATGCGTGCCGATTGCTTCGGTATCCAAAGATCAAAAAAAAAGCCCGCGCAAGGCGGGCTCAACTACTCGGAGTTTCGCGATCCAGTCGCTAGAAGGATCATGTTCAGTGTATGTGAAAGCAATATGAAAGTGTAGAAAAACCGTATTACAGGTCGAAAAAGACGGTTTCCTTATCGCCCTGCATGTAGATATCGAAACGGTAAACGTTCGCTACATTCGGCTCGCGGCGTGCAATCAGCGTGTTGCGGCGCTCCGCCGGAACCGCTGCCAGCACCGGGTCTTTCTCGTTCGCTGCGGCTTCGTCCTCGAAATAGACGCGTGTGAAGGTGTGCAGCAGCATGCCGCGCATCGTCACGACCACATTGAGGTGCGGTGCTTCATCCGGGCCGACGCGGCCGGGCTTCACCGTCTCGACCACAAAGCGCTTGTGCGGATCCGTGCCGGTGCCGACGCGCGCGAAGCCACGAAAGCCCGTCTTCAGAATTTCCTCACGCGACTCCGGGAAGCGGCCATTCGCGTCCACTTGCGACACTTCGAGCATGGCGTCGCCGATTACCTTGCCGTCGCCGTCGAACACCTGGCCCACAATCGTGATGTGCTCGCCGGCCGCTTCGCGGTCGGCCAGAACGGGCGTAAACAGGCTCTTGAAGTCGAAATCGTATTGCTGCGGACACAGACCGTACGCGAAGTAGGGTCCAACCGTCTGCGAAGGCGTTTGTTTGAGAGTGGTCATGGCTTAGCGCTCCATCGGAGTTTCGTTGCGGCCGCGCAGCACGATGTCGAAGTCGTAGCCGAGCGCATAGGCTTCCTGCGTGGTGTCGAGCGAAAAGTTCGCGATCAGGCGGTCACGGGCATCCTCGGGCGTGCCCTGGAAGATCGGGTCGAACGCCAGCAGCGGGTCGCCGGGAAAGTACATCTGCGTGACGAGGCGCGAGCCGAAGTGGTCGCCAAACAGCGAAAAGTGGATATGGTTCGGGCGCCACGCGTTCGGATGGTTGCCCCACGGATACGCGCCCGGCTTGATCGTCAGGAAACGGTAGCGGCCTTCGTTGTCCGTGATGCAGCGGCCCGCACCGAGAAAATTCGGGTCGAGCGGCGCGTCGTGCTGGTCAGCCTTGTGCACATAACGGCCGGCGGCGTTGGCTTGCCAGATTTCAACCAGCGTATTGCGCACGGGGCGGTTGCCTTCGTCGAGCACACGGCCCGTCACGATGATGCGCTCGCCAAGCGGCTCGCCGTTGCGCACGGCGTTGCGCGTCAGATCGTGATCGAGCGCGCCGAGGTCTTCGGTGCCGTAGACCGGCACATGCTGGTCGCGCAGCTTTTCCTTCAGCGGAATCAGCTGGCGCGTGGGGCCGCGTTTAACCGAGGAACCGTAGCCGGGATAGATATACGGGGGATGCGACGCGAAATCACGCGCGGTGAGAAAGGAATCGTCCATCAGTGTCTCCTTGGAGGAATTGTGAAATACAGATTGATGGAGAGACTTTATCCAAGCTGAGAGGTTATGCAAAATGACGTTTTCGCCCTTTTCGTATAACCTCCCGTTATGCAACGCAGTCTCGCGGATAGCCGCGTCAAATTCCGTCATCTTCAGTGCTTTCTGGCCGTTGCGCAGTTCGGCAGCGTCCAGCGGGCCGCCGACAGCCTGTCGATCACCCAGCCCGCCGTTTCCAAGACGGTCGCCGAACTCGAAGCGATTCTCGGCGTGAAGCTGTTCGAGCGCGGCCGTCACGGCGCCGTGCCGACCCGCGAGGGCCAGCTCTTCATGCCGCACGCGAGCGCCTGTGTGAGCGCGCTGCGGCAGGGTGTCGATCTGCTCGCGCGTGCGGAAGGCGCGGCCGCGGCCACGCTGGAAATCGGCATTCTGCCGACCGTCGCGGCGGCTTTGATACCGCCGGTGCTGAAGCAGTTTGCCGCGCTTTGGCCACGTGTGATCGTGCGCCTCGCGACCGGCGCCAACCCGGAATTGCTCGAGCGCCTGAAAGCGGGCACGATCGAATTTGCCATCGGTCGGTTGGCCGATCCCGAGCGGATGGTCGGGCTCAGTTTCGAGCAACTGTTCAGCGAGCCGTTGATCGCGGTGGTCAGGGCCGGGCATCCGCTGGCGCTGGGTGCGGGTTTGCCGGCCACCTCGCTCGAAGAATTTCCCGTGGTGTTGCCGCCGTTCGGAACCTTGATCCGGCAGTCGGCGGAAGGTCTGCTGAGCGCCTGGGGCGTGCCGCCTTTGTCGGCGTTCGTGGAGGTATTGTCGGTTTCCACGGGCCGCGCGTTGGCGCTGGAGAACAGCGCGGTGTGGTTCGTGCCGCTGAGCGCGGTCGAATATGAACTGGCGCATGGCATGCTGGTCCGTTTGCCGTTGCCCTTTGCCGGCACCGGCGAGCCGGTCGGCTTGATCCGGCGCTCGGACACGCAGCCGTCGCCGGCTGGGCGGGCGTTTATCGATGCGGTGCGCGAGGTTGCGCAGCGGCGCATGGTGGCCAATGCGGACAAGGCGGCTGACGAGGCAGCGGGTAAAGGAGTGCGGAAACGGGGCCGCAAATAGGGCGTCCCGCTTCAGGTCGGCATGTGGTCGGGCGCGAGCATGGTGGGACGGCCGGATGAGCCGCTGCGCGCCCTGTGAACTATCCAGTACAAAATGAAGGTTGCGAACGGACTGCTAGCCGGTGTACAAACACGGTGCAAAAGCCGTCGAGGCCCGCGTTGCTGCGGCGCATGCGGATCATCGGCGGCTTGCAGCGAAGATCAGCATCGAACATCGGAAACGCCGGAAACAGCGTCGAAAGACTGTAAAGGAGATTGCCATGCCCAGTGACTTGCCCACTCCAGACGCCGCGCTGCGCGCCGTGTCGGCACCTGAGCACAATCCGCTCGGCACCGCCGGCCTCGAATTCGTGGAGTTCGCCGCGCGCGATCCGCAAGCGCTCGGCGAAACCTTCACCAAACTCGGCTTCAAGGCGATTGCGCGCCACATCAGCAAAGACGTCACGCTGTATCGCCAGGGCGAGATGCAGTTCCTTATCAATGCGGAGCCGGATTCGTTCGCCGCGCGCTATGCCGAGGAATACGGCGCGGGCATCTGCGCGATCGGCATTCGTGTGGCCGACGCGCAGCGCGCTTTCGACCGTGCGATCGAACTCGGCGCATGGGCATTCGAAGGCGAGAAGACCGGCGCCGGCGAGTTGCTGATTCCGGCTATTCAGGGCATAGGCGACTCGCATATCTATTTCGTCGACCGTTGGCGCGGCCGCGGCGGTCAGCGCGGCGGCCTGGGCGACATCTCGATCTTCGATATCGACTTCCGGCCCATTCAGATCGACACGGCGCAGGCCGACTTGAGCCACACGGGCACGGGCCTCGTCGCCGTCGATCATCTGACGCAAACGGTCGGCGAGGGCCGCATGCAGGAATGGCTCGACTTCTATCGCGATCTGCTCAACTTCCGCGAGATTCACGAGCTGCACGCCAACTGGCATGTATCGGCGGAATCGCGTGTGATGGTGTCGCCGTGCGGCGCGATCCGCGTGCCCTTGTATGAGGAAGGCACGCGCCGGACCAGCCTGATGCACGAGTATCTGCCGGACCATCCGGGCGAAGGCGTGCAGCATATCGCGCTCGCAACCGACGACATTTTCGCGTGCGTCGAGCAGTTGCTCGCGAACGGCGTGGAGTTCGTCGAACCGCCGCCGCGCTATTACGATCAGCTCGACGCGCGCTTGCCGGGCCACGGGCTCGACGTCGAGCGGCTCAAGCGCACGCACGTTCTGGTGGACGGCGAAATCGGCGCCGACGGTGTGCCGCTGCTTTTTTTCCAGACCTTCGTGCGCCGCCGAGCCGGCGAAATATTCTTCGAGATCGTGCAGCGCCAGGGTCACCACGGCTTCGGCGAAGGCAATCTGAGCGCATTGGCCCAGGCGCGCGAACAAACCGGCGCGTGATGCTTCATCCGATACGCGGTCAATCGGTATCGGGCGGGGCTGCCAACTCGGGATTCACCGCGCTGTAGGCCGCAGCTTCGTGCAACAGCCACTCGCGGAAACTCGCCAGCGGCTTGCCGTGACTCAACTCGGTCGGATAGACGAGGTAGTACGCCGAATCGGCGACCGCGGGGGCATCGAGCGGGATCACGAGCCCTAGTTGTTCGAGCTGCGCGTCGACGAAAAAGCGCGGCACCAGCGCGATACCGAGGCCGGCGGCCGCCGCGCTGATCAGCATGGTGTGGAGTTCGTAGCGCACGCCCTGCATGGTCCGGTTGTCCTCGACGCCCATGTTGGCGAACCATGCTGCCCAGCCGTCGGGCCGGGTAGTGGAGTGGACGAGCGGATAGTCGAGAAGATCGGCGGCGTTCTGCACAGGCCGCTTCAGCAGGCTCGCCGCGCACACCGGCACGACCTCTTCGCTGAACAGAAAATCCGCCGACGTGCCCGGCCATGTGGGCTTGCCGTAATGAATCGCGGCCTCGAAATGGGTCTCGGCGAACGGGAACGTGCCGGTTCGCACGCCCATGTTCACGCGCACGTCCGGATACTGCGCGTTGAATGCCGCGAGCCGCGGAATCAGCCATTGCGACGCGAAAGTCGGCAGAACAGCCAGTTCCAGATAACCGCCACCACTGCCATGCGCGATGATGGACAGCGTGTCGCGATCGAGCTGTTCCAGCGAGCGCCGCACCTGCGCGCTATACACCTTGCCTGCCTTGGTCAGCACCACGCGCTGTTTGACGCGCACGAACAACCGCACGCCAAGGTTGCTTTCCAGCGTGTTGATCTGCCGCGACACGGCGCTTTCGGTCAGGAAGAGTTCGCGCGCCGCGTGCGTGAAGCTCTCGTGCCGTGCGGCCGCTTCGAAAGCGAGTAGCGCACCCATGTTGGGGATCTTGAACTTTCGCACGTTGATTCCAAAAACGCATTAAGTGGCGATTTTATCTCTCTTTACGGCGACCCTGGCGTTTTGAATAATCAAGCCTTTGATCATGCCGTTCTGTGCCTTGCGCGCCGACCGGCGTGGTACTCCAGCACGTCAGATAGCGCGCGTAGAGTCATTTAGAGAACCGATATGCCAAACATCAAGAATGCGAATCTCGAACAACTGCTGCTGACGCTGCTCGGCGCCGACAAAACCGCCCGGCTCTTTGCGACGCTGAATCATCCGCAGATCCTCAACGAATGGGAAGACGGCGTCGTCACGCGCGCCGAACTCGCGCAGGCGATGAACATGGCGCTCTTCGAGGATCTGCTGGCACGCTCGGCGAATGGCCGCCGCTACACGGAGGAGACGGTCGCGGCGGGCGGCAGTGTGTACTTCGACCACGGCGCGCTGCGCACGGTGCGCTGGCCGCACAGCGGCGCGCTGCCGACTGGCGAAGCCGCATTTGCCCGCATTCTGCGTCCGCTCGGTTTCAGCATCAACGGCCGGTATCCGCTCGATCGTCTCGGCATGACCGGGCGCGCGTGGGCGCATGACGACGCGCCCGATGAGATCGCGCAGTTCTTCGTGAGCGAATTGCACCCCGAGCGGTTCTCGGCGGAGTTTCAACAGGCGGTGACCAACGTGATCGGACAGTCACGCGATCCGTTGACGCCGCGCGCTGTCGGCCAGTTGTGGGAGCTCGAGCGCGACGGCGTGCTGCCGCTCGAGGCGGCCCATGAACTGCTGCCGGTCATCGTCGGCGCATTCGCGCGCCAGCACGAGACGCCACGCGAAGCCGATTACGAAGTATTGTTGAAGGAATCGCCGGAAATGGCGTGGATCGCGACCGAAGGCAATGCGTTCAACCACGCCACCGATCGCGTCGCGGACGTCTTTCAACTCTCCGACGACGAGAAGGCCAAGGGCCGTCCGATGAAACCGGAAGTGGAGCGTTCGCGCTCGGGCCGCGTGTTTCAGACGGCGTATCGCGCGGACACGGTGCTGCGCGAGTTTCGTGCGGCTGACGCAAGCGTGGTGACGCGCGAAGTGCCGGGCTCGTTCTACGAGTTCATCACGCGCAAGCGGACTTTCGATCAGGACGCGCGTCGCTGGGAAACGGACCTGCGTTTCGACGCGGGGAACGCACAGGGCATCTTCAAGATGACCGCGAGCCAGGCTGCCTGAGCGCAGGGCGGCGGTCCAGGCACGAGAAACGGGGAGCGCGGTGGGAACGTCATTGGATGAAGAGCAGGGCGCGGGCCTGAACGGGTTGGACGACGCCGGCCGTCGCGCGCCGAAGAATGCGCCGCGTGTTGCCACGCCTTTCGCGGGCAGCGCCGCCGTGATGCAGGCGCTCGAAGCCGATTTGCGCAGCCATGTGCGCGGCGAAGTGCGCTTCGATCAGGGCTCCAAAGCTTTGTATGCGGCAGATGCGTCGAACTATCGGCAAGTGCCGCTCGCCGTGGTCGTGCCCGCGGATGTCGACGATCTATTGGCGACACTCGCCGCTTGTCGTCGCAACGACGTGCCGTTTCTCGCGCGCGGCGGCGGCACCTCACAGAACGGCCAATGCGTGAACGTCGCGGTGGTGGTCGACGCAAGCAAATATGTGAACCGTGTCGTGTCGGTCGATCCGGTCGCGCGCGTCGCGATCGTCGAGCCGGGCGTGGTCTGCGATACCTTGCGCGATGCCGCCGAACAGCATGGCCTCACGTTCGCACCTGATCCGGCTACGCACAGCCGCTGCACGCTCGGCGGCATGATCGGCAACAACTCGTGCGGCGCCCATTCGGTGATGGCCGGCAAGACCGTCGAAAACGTCGAGGCGCTGGAGATCGCGACCTTCGACGGCGCGCGTTTCTGGGTCGGTCCGACATCCGAAAGCGAACTCGAACGCATCATCGCGGCAGGCGGTCGCCAAGGCGAAATCTACGCCGCGTTGAAACGGTTGCGCGATACCTACGCTGACCAGATCCGCGCGAAATTCCCGCAGATCAAACGGCGCGTGTCGGGCTTCAATCTCGATCAACTGCTGCCGGAAAACGGCTTCAACGTGGCGCGTGCCCTGGTCGGCAGCGAGGGCACCTGCGCGGTGACATTGCAGGCGAAAGTGCGCCTCGTGAAGAGTCCTGCGAAGCGCGTGATCGTGGTGGTCGGCTTCACGGATATCTACACGGCGGCGGATGCCGTGCCGCATTTCATGCGCTGCGGGCCGATCGCTATCGAAGGACTCGACCGCGCGATCATTCGCGGGCTGGAGGCGCGCGGGTTGAAGAAGGACGAGATCGCGTTGCTGCCCGAAGGCGATGCGTGGGTCGTGCTCGAATTCGGCGCGGAGACGCAAGAGGCGGTGATGCTACAAGCGCAAGCCGCTGCCACCTATTTTCGCTCGGGCGAGGCGGGGCCCAATGTCTCGGCGATGCTCGTCGAAGATCGCGCATTACAGGCCAAGGTATGGTCGATTCGTGAGACCGGCGCCTCGGCGGTGGCGTTGTCTGTCGATTCCGGCACGCCTGATCCGGTGGTCGGCTGGGAAGATGCGGCGGTCGATCCGCTGCGTCTCGGCGATTATTTGCGCGCGTTCCAGTCGCTGGTGGATCGCTATGGTTACGAGACGAGCCTCTATGGTCATTTCGGCGATGGCTGCGTGCATGCGCGCATCACGTTCGACCTGCGCAGCGCGGAAGGTATCTCGACTTGGCGCAAGTTTCTGCGCGAAGCGGCCGAGCTGGTGGTCGAATTCGGCGGCTCGCTCTCGGGCGAACACGGCGACGGCCAGGCCAAAGCCGAGTTTCTGCCGATCATGTACGGCGCCGAGCTGATGCAGGCAATGGAACAGTTCAAGGCGATCTGGGATCCGGCCAATCGTCTGAATCCGGGCAAGGTCGTGCATGCGTATCGCGCCGACGAGAATCTGCGCATGGGTCCCGCCTATCAACCTGTCACGCTGCAAACCAGGCTCACCTTTGCCAGCCAGGAAGGCCACGGCTTTCAGCGCGAGATCGAGCGATGCATCGGCATGGGCAAATGCCGTTCGCTCGAAGGCGGCACGATGTGCCCAAGTTATCGCGCGACCCGTGAAGAGAAATATTCGACCCGTGGCCGTGCGCATCTGTTCTGGGAAATGCTGCAAGGCGACGTGATCGTCGATGGCTGGCAAAGCCGCGAAGTGAAAGAAGCGCTGGATACATGCCTTGCGTGCAAGGGCTGCAAATCCGATTGCCCGACGCATACGGATATGGCTTCATACAAAGCCGAATTTCTTTCACATTACTACGAGACGAATCGACGGCCACGGCAGGCGCTGTTCATGGGGCGTATCGGTGAATGGGCGCCGTGGGCGGCGCGCTTCCCGCGTTTGACGAATTTCATGACGTCGGCGCCGGGCTTGGCTTCGTTCGGCAAGTGGGTGGCAGGCGTGGCGCAAGCACGTGAACTGCCGCGATTCGCGGGCGCAACCTACAGGCAGATCGCACGGCGTTTGCCGCAAACAGCGCCCGCCTCTCGCGGCGAAGCGAAAAAGGTCATTCTGTGGGTCGATACTTTCAACGATCACTTCACGCCCGAGGTCGCTGAAGCCGCCGCCGACGTTTTAAAGCAGTTGGGCTGGCACGTCGTGTTGCCGAAGAACCGGCTGTGCTGCGGGCGTCCACTCTATGACTTTGGCCTGCTCGAACGTGCGCGCGAACTTCTCGCGCACATCCTTGACGACCTCGCGGACGATATCGCCGCGGGCGTGCCGCTGGTCGGTCTCGAACCGGGTTGTTTGTCGGTATTCAAGGACGAATTGCTGAAGCAACTGCCCGGTCATGCGTTAGCGAAGAAGCTCTCCGCGCAGACCTTCCTGTTCTCCGATTTCGTCGCGCGGCAGCCGTTCGATTGGCCGACGCTGACCGCCGACGTGATCGTGCACGGGCATTGTCATCAAAAGGCGCTGTTCGGCATGCAGGGCGACACGGCGTTGCTGAACAAGCTCGGTGTGAAATGGAAGCTTCTCGATACAGGATGCTGCGGCATGGCGGGATCGTTCGGCTTCAACGCAGAGCACCACGCGCTTTCCGAAAAGATCGGCGAAGACAGACTATTTCCGGCGGTGCGCGAGGCGGCCGCGGACACGATCGTGCTGACCAATGGCTTCAGTTGCCGCGAACAGATCGAGCAAGGCACGGGGCGTCACGCAATGCATATTGCGCAACTCGCGCAGCGGGCGTTGGCGGCTCGTTAGGCCGCGTTGCTGCGCGGTGTGGAGGCGTGCGTCACTTCTTTGTCGATTCGGTGGCGGGCGGGGTGTGCGGAATGTCGGCGCTGGTGGCCATCCACAATACTTCGGCGTCTTCTTCGCTCGTGGAGACCGCCGCGTGGCCGGTGCGGCTGTCGAAGTAGAGACTGTCGCCGGCGTTCAGGTGCGTCGGCGCATACAGCTCCGAATACAGGCACACGCTGCCGCTGATCACATACAGAAATTCCTCGCCTTCGTGACGGCCCCAGTCGTCGAAGGCGTCGAGCGTGTGCGCGGAGATGCGGATGCGAAACGGCAGCATCGCTTTGTGCGCGAGGTCCGTGGCAAGCAGTTCCATCTGGTAGCCGCGATAGGCATGACGCTGGCCTTCGTCCTTGCGGGTGAGCGCGCGGCGGCCGCTGGCGCTGACTTTCGGCGTCGAGCCAAACAGCTCGCCGATCTCGATCTTCAGTCCGAGGACGATTTTCTGCAGAACATCGAACGTGGGGGACATCAGGCCGTTTTCGACCTTGGAGAGCGTCGAGCGCGAAACGCCGCAGAGGCGGCTGGCGGTTTCCAGCGTCAGGTCCTGCGCCTGGCGGGCGGCGCGGACGCGGCGGCCGAGGTCGGTGGTGGACGGGTCGGCGGATTTTGCGAGATGGGTGTCCATGGGGCTTGATGCTTCGAATGCACGCTTTGAGGGGACGGTGTTGTTTCCGATAATAACATTTGGAGCGATGGGCCCCGATCGGAAGGCGGCGGGGCGTCTGCGGGCGCGTCCGCGGAAAATGCCTGGATCGCTTGTGCATGGCCTGAGTGACGGCGCTGTTGAGGTTGATCGGTGGCGGAGAAGCATTCAGGTGCTTTTCTCATCGGAAACTTCCGCGGGTGCAGACTGGGTCGCGCCTTGCACGTGTCGCGTAACCAGTTCGGCGGCGCGTCTCTTTCATATCCCGGGCGAGATAATCGCTTCGCCTTTAGATTTATTTTGATTGGCGAAGCTATTGCGGGCTTAAGCCTGTGATGGCGGATTGAGTGCCGCTCGGAGTCAGGCGTCGCTCGGGTGTTCGCCGAACCGTTGCATGGCAGCGCGAAGCGCCGCGCTCGGACTATCGAGCGGCCGCTTTCCCGTTCGAACGAGGTCCGCGCCGGGCGCCATCCACGGATGAGCGAATGCGACAACCGTCGCGCCCGCCTCGTATGCGTCTTCCGCGGCCAATGCGGTTGCAGCCAGGCACGCTTCGAGATCACCCGCTTTGAACCGTGCCCAAACCTGAGGAAGGTGAACGACCTCCACTGACGCACCGGTTCCGTGTATGTGCTCCGCAAACAGCATTCTGGTGGATTCGATTGCAGAGTCAGCGGCACATAACACGACGATTTTCCCGCCCAGTTCCGCTGCCGCAGCGGCCAAGGCGATATCCGCCCTGACGATGGGCACCGGTGGACTCTCGATATCCGCCACGGCCGCCCCAAGCGTGGCGCAAGTCAGAATAACGGCGTCGGAATGGGCTGCCAGCGCGAGAAGACGCTGGTTTGTCTCGGCTTTCAATTCGTGTGAGAACGTCCCTGCCAGACCGACCGCCTCGCGCAGATCCGCTCTCACTTCGTGGTGAAGATCATCAGCACGCATGCCGAGTGCTTTTGCGGCCTGCTCAAAGACTTGCCGGTTCCCGTCCATCGTGTGCAAAAACGAAATACGCATTGCCGTATGCCTCGGTGAAGTTGCGTGAATCAGATGCAGCGTGCCGATGCCGGTTCGTGGCGTTCACGCCCAAGGGCGGGCCAATCGATTCGTCTGCATTGTTGCAACGTCGCCGCAGGCCAACAAGGCGGGAGCTTCTACCAGTATCGCTAGTACCCGTCTCGGACAGGCATTGCGCGGCGATTTGGCCGCGTTATGGTCCGTTGTTCCCCGGATTCGAAAAAGTCATTGAGCTATAAGATGCCATCCGCGTCAGGCTACCTGTCATTTGCCTTGTATTGCGAACGTCGCCGGACGTCTGCAGACGTAGTAACGTATTGAAGATTTAACCTTTCGCCCCGTTACATTGATTCTTGAGGCGCTTATGTCCACGGACGCAGACACAATCACCGATGAACAGATCGCCGCCATCGCCGATCGCATGGTCGAAGAAGGCAGAAGAGTTTCGCCGGTGACGATCTGGAAAGAGGTTCGCGGCGGTTCGCTTGCGTCGATCGTCGCGGCCTTGCAGCGCTGGCGCGAAGCGCGGCAGGCCGAAACGCCGGCACCGCAGGTCCAGCCCGGGTTGCCGGAGGGCCTCGCTGAGACAGTGATGAGCGCGGCGGATCGCATCTGGACGGCATCCCAGCACGATGCCGAACGGGCTTTCAATCAGCGTTTGGCTGCAGTGAACCAGGACCTCGAAGCGGCCCGCGCGGAACGGGACGAAGCCCTCGCCGAGTATCAGAAAACGATCGACGACGTCGAAACGGGGCGCAATCGGGTCGTCGCGCTGACGGAGGCGCTGAGTGCCTCGGAAAGTACCGCTCTGCGCCTCGAAACGGAACTCGCAACCGCTGCGGGCCGGGCGGAGGCAGCTGAAGCTCATGTCGAAGAACTCGCTCAGCGTGTGTCTGCACAAGACGCCGATCTGGAGGCCATGAGGGCATTGCTCGGCGAGGAACGCCTCGCGCGCGAAGAGTTGGCCACGGCGCTCGCGAGCAAGAACAATGAAGTTGCTCAGGTCGCTCAGGAGCGAGATCAGGCGCGGCAGGAGATCGCAACATTGAGCGATGCCTGTCAGGCGAAGACAGAAGAAGTGATGCGCTGGTCGGAGCAGGCAGGCGCGGCCGCATTGCGTGCTGAGGCGGCCGAGGCGCGCGTTGAAGAACTCGCGCAGCGTGCGTCGGTGGACCACGCCAACCTGGAAGCGGCGAACGCGTCGCTCGAAGAAGAACGCAAAGCTCGCGAAGAGTTGTCGGCGGATGTCGCAAGCAAGAGTGATGAAGTTACGCGCGTCACTCGGGAGCGCGATCAGATTCAGCAGGAAATCGCCACTCTACGCGACGCCTATCAGGCCAAGTCGCAAGAAGTCGCGCAATGGTCGCAAGAGGCAAGCGAGGCTGCGTCGCGTGCACAGGTCGCGGAAGCGCGCGTGGAAGAACTTGCGCAGCGTGTAGCGTCGCAAGATGCCAGCCTCGAAGCGACGACGACATCGCTCGAAGCGACGAAGGCATCGCTCGAAGTAGAGAGCAAGGCTCGTGAAGAATTGGCAGCAATTGTTTCGAGCAGGAACGATGAAGTAACGCGAGTCACGCACGAGCGCGATCAGGCGTTGCAGCAGGTCGCGACGTTGGACGCCGCTTATCAGGCAAGCTCGCAGGAAGCGACGCGCTGGTCACAGGAAGCGAATGCGGCGACGTCACGCGCCGAGGCAGCCGAGGTACGTGTAGAAGAACTCGTGCGGCGTGCGGCGGTGGATCAGGCCAATCTGACCGCGGTCAATGCGTCGCTGGAAGAAAAGCGCAAAGCATGTGATGAACTGAACGCGGTCATCTCCGGCAAGAACGACGAAATAACGCGAGTCACTCAGGAGCACGAGCAGGCGCGGCAGCAGATCGCCACTCTGCGTGACGCCCATCAGGCAAAGTCAGAAGAAGTGACGCGACTCGCCGACGAACTGAACGCGGCGACGTCACTTGCGCAAGCGGCACAGGCACGTGTTGAAGAACTCACGCAGCGCGCAACGGCACACGCTGCCGATCAGCAAGCCACGGCGGCATTGCTGGACGAAGAGCGCAAGGCGCGAGCCGAGTTGTCCGCAACTGTGTCGAGCAAGAACGAAGAAATAGCGCGCGCCACTCAGGAACGCGACCAGGCGCAGCAGCAGTTCCTCAGTTTGAACGACGCCCATCAAGCCAAAACGGAAGAAGCGACACAGTTGTCGACAGAGCTGGACGCGGCCTTGGCGCACGCGAAAGCCGCCGAGGCGCAGGCAAGCGAGCGCCTCACACAACTCGCAACGCTGGAGGGCGAACTGGAGCAAGCTCGCGCTGCGCTGGCAGCGGAGTATCAGGCAGCCGCGGCGCGGGCCGACGAAATGTCGGTTCACCTTAACGAACTGCAGCGCGTCACTCTGGAACTGGAAGAGACGCGGCGGCAGATCGAGAGCATGAACGAGGCGAAGGTGGCCACCAGCGCTGACCTGGCTCGACTATCGCAGGATGCGTCTGCCGCGAGAGACCGCGCAGAGGCCGCCGAACAGCAGGTTGCGCAACTGGAGCAACGGCTGGCCGCGCAAGCCGAAGCCATTGCACAACAAGCTCGAACCGACGAGGCCGAGGGCGCGGAGGAGATCGCGGCGTTGCAACGCCAGATATCAGCGCAAGCCAAAGCTCATGCAAAGGCGCTCAGCGAGCTTCGCGGCACGGCGGAACAATGGGTCGCCCACGCGAAAGACCTCAAACAGCGGCTTGGTCTGGCAAGCGAGAGGATCTTGTTCATCGACGCACGCAGCACCGGTGAGGTGGCGCTCGTCAGACGGCTTTCATCCGAACTGGAACGGCTCAAGCCGGATCACGAGTTGATCGCCAGAGAGACCCAGCAAAAGCTGATCAGCTCGACGATGAGCCACCAGCTCGCGCAAAAGGGCTACCGCTATGACCCGGCCACGGCGGTGATGTCGAAGGTCGTGACCTGACGGGCGCCGAATGGGCGGTTGCGTGGTGATGAACGGCGCGCGCCGGATTTATCCGCAGCCTAGGGCGCGACAGGCTTGCCTGACGCGTCCTTGACCTTCTGTTTCCACTGCGAGCGGATTTCGGCCGTCACGGACTCGGGCAGCGAAATATAGTCGAGATCGTCGGCTGCCTTGCCGCCGTTCTTGAATGCCCAATCGAAAAACTTCAGCGTTTCCGCGCCTTGCGGTGCTTTGTCCTGCGTCGTATGCAATAGCACGAACGTCGCGCCGACCACCGGCCACGCGTTTTTGCCCGGCTCGTTTGTGAGGATCTGATAGAACGACTTCGACCAATCGGCGCCCGCCGCTGCCGCCTTGAATGTGTCGGTCGACGGCTCGACCACGGTCCCCGATGCATTTTTCAGCGCGGCGTAGGTCATGTGGTTCTGCTTCGCATAGGCCCACTCGACGTAGCCGATCGCGCCCGGCAAACGCTGCACGAATGCCGCCACGCCGTCGTTGCCCTTGCCGCCGGTGCCGGTCGGCCAGTTCACCGTAGCGCCTTCGCCCACTTTCGATTTCCACTCCGGGTTCACCTTGGAGAGGTAGTTCGTCCAGATGAAACTCGTGCCTGAGCCGTCGGCGCGGCGCACCACCGCGACGTCGGTATCAGGGAGTTTGATTTTCGGGTTCAGCGCGACGATCGCGGGATCGTTCCACTTCTTGATCTTGCCCAGATAGATGTCGCCGACCACTTGACCCGACAGCACCAGTTCGCCGGCCTTCAGACCCGGCACGTTGATCGCCGGCACCACGCCGCCGACCACCGTGGGGAACTGGAACAGGCCGTTCCTGGCCAATTCGTCGTCTTTCAGCGGCGCGTCCGAACCGGCAAAATCCACGGTCTTCGCGATGATCTGCTTGATACCGCCCGACGAACCAATGCCCTGATAGTTGACCTTGCCGCCGCCTGTTTTCTGATAGGCATCGGCCCATTTTGTGTAAATCGGCGCGGCGAAAGTACTGCCGGCGCCGGTTATGTCGGCGGCGTGCGCGGCGCTGGCACACAGCGCACACAGAAACAGCGTAAGTTGCTTGAGTTTCATGTCGAGACTCCTTGTGGCGATGAGGTCGCCTTCGATGGGCTGCAACTTAAGGCTGAAATATGACGTTCTCGTGACCGTTCAGGTTAAATGATTCGACTGCGGAATTATAAGGATCATCCAGGTCGATCAAGCGAGAACGACCACGTTAACCTTCTTTTGATGGGTCGCGATATGCTCGGGCCTTTGCATCCAGTTCAATCCGTGCGACGCCTGAGGGCGGTATCGGTTGGCGATCGTTACGCTTCCACTATCGGCCGGCAATTACTGGATATGCCAAACCCGCATGAGAAGCAAATGCTGAATGACCTATGAAATCTGACCTGCTACTGCAAACCTACGGCGCCGACTCGTCCGGCATGGTCTGTGGCTTTCTCTTTTCTTCGACTCATGCCGGCCGGCCCGTCGACGCGGATGAAGTCGTCGAATGGTTACAGGCGCACGACGCGAACGGCACCGCAAGAGAAGGGAGCGAGTTTCTTTGGCTTCACTTCAATCTGGCGCATAGTGCGAGCGAACGCTGGATGAGAGCGCAACTCGATCTACCCGAGACTTTTTTCGATGCCTTGCGCGAAGGCTCGCACTCGACGCGTATCGAGCATGCGGACGGCGCGCTGCGCGCAGTCGTCAACGACGTCATGTTCAATCTCGAGTTCATTCCCTCCGAAATAGCGACGCTGTGGATTTACGCGAACCAGCGGATTATCGTGACCGCGCGTCTGAAGCCACTGCGTTCGGTCGACAGATTGCGCGCGTCGGTTCGGGAAGGCGAGCTTTTCAGGTCTCCGGCGGAATTGCTGGTTCACCTGATGCGCGATCAGGCCGACCTGCTCGTGCAGATCGTGCGCCGAACCAGCGCCGACGTCGACCGGATAGAGGATCGATTCCTGTCGCAACGGCCGACGCAGAACCGCATCGATCTGGGCGCGATGCGTCGTATGCTGACGCGTTTGCAACGCATGCTCGCGCCTGAACCTGGCGCGATCTTCCGGCTGCTGGCGAGACCGCCGCGCTGGCTTCATTCAGATGACGTGCAGGATCTGCGCGAGTCGACCGAGGAGTTTTCGGTGGTTCTCTCGGATGTGGCCGGTCTGATCGAACGGGTCAGGCTGTTGCAGGAGGAGATCATTTCCCGTCTGGAAGAGCAGAACAATCGCACGCTCTTCACGCTGACATTGGTGACGGTACTGGCTATGCCGATCAATATCGTTGCGGGTTTTTTCGGAATGAATGTGGGTGGTATTCCGCTCGCTGAGAACCGGCACGGCTTCTGGGTGATGGTGTTGCTCGTGGCCGGTTTTACAGGGCTGGCCGGATGGTGGGCATTTCGCCGGCGCAAGGAACGGTAGGGTAAGTCAGAGCGAAGCAATGCGCCCGTTTTCAGCGTTCGCGGCTTTGCTCGCAGTACCGCTAGTTGATGCCAAAGCCGGGACGCTCGTCAACGAGCCTATCGCTGAGCGCGCGTAACAATGCTTCGGCGCTCTGCATGCGATCGCCTTTGAGATCCCTCAGATACGCGATTGCATCGTCGGCAACGCCGCGCTCGCCGAGGCGAAGCGCATGTGTGAGAAGCAGCGATTCACTCGCAACGATGTCGTTGAGTTTTCCCAGTTCGTCCTGCATTTGCGTGAGTTCGACGACGCCTATCCCGTTTCCGCTCTCGATCAGGGGCGCAAAAAACTCCAGCAGGTAGCGCACCTTCTTCGCGGCAATTCGGACCTCGTGAAACTCCGCGTATCCGGAATCGGGATCCCTAAGCAAACGCTTCATCCGTTTTCGCAGCGCCCTTCTGGCTGTTGCAATACGGTTCGCGGCGAATACCGAAAGCGACTCGTCAAACGAACGAGGTTCGAGTTGCTGCATCACGCCCGCGATTGCCTGGTTCAATACTGCTTCAACGTTGGCGTCGGCGATCGTTGCGCGACTGTGCAAGAGCGCATCGCCGCGCAATAAATCGACACCTTCGATCAGCGCCGCAAAAGAACGCGGCATTGCCGTCTCCTCTGCCAGTAAGTGTTTCAGGATATCCCAGTCACGTGTTTGACCGGCGGAGTCGGCCAGCGCCTTGAATTCGCGCCGCTGTCGCCTCGCTCGCGATCCGTCGATAAGCGGATCGTAAGCCCACCACAGCGAGCGCAGACGACGCAGTACGACACGAAGTTTGTGCAGACTTTCCGGATCGGCACTAACGCATAGCGTGCCCACGCGTTGCGCCACCTGCGCGACCATTGGCGTGACCAGTGTCGAGAAGGCCACGGCCAGCGACATGTCCGGCAAAACCGTCCCGCCGCGTTTGCCGGAATCGTCCGGAACCCGCTCTTCTGCAGAAGCAACGTCGCGCATGGGTGGTGTGGAGTTCATCGGTTCAAATCGATTGAGTCCCCGAAGCGGACGGTAGTGAGGTGAACGTAAGGTGGCGCGGGTCAGGCGGTTTGCAAACTGCGATTTCAATCCTACAGCGTATCAATTTTCAAAACCATGCCGGCATCGCGATGGAAGCAATGCGGCTGTGATAGAGCGATTCAATTTGCCTCCCGACCTTCAGCATCCTGTAATGGGGAGAACTGGTTTCGTTACTCGGCGAGCTTCACTTCATGAGCCTCAACAACAAACCTAAAGTGAGGTCTTTCGTGAGTTATACACAAACACTGTTGACCGGTGTGATCGGCGCGTTCTTGTCGGTCACAGCGCACAGCGCTGACATCACCGGCGCTGGCAGTACCTTCGCCGCACCCATCTATACGAAATGGGCCAGCGCATACCAGCGGGCAGGCGGCGGCACGGTGAGCTATCGCGGTGTCGGCTCGACCGAAGGGGTGAAGGAAATCATGGAGAGTCAGGTGGATTTCGCCGGATCGGATGCGCCGCTCAACGACGACGAGCTTGCCAGGAATGACCTGCTCCAGTTTCCCATGGTGATCGGCGGTGTCGTGCCGGTCGTCAATCTGCCGGGTATCAAGCCCGGTGAGCTGGTTCTCTCGGGGCGTGTGCTTGGGGATATCTATCTCGGCAAAATCATCAGTTGGAATGCTCCAGCCATTGCTGCCATCAATCCCGGGCTCAAGCTGCCTGACGCGCCAATCGCCGTTGTGCGTCGCCTCGACGGTTCCGGGACCTCACTGATCTGGACGCATTATCTGGCGCAGGTCAACCCCGAGTGGAAGAGCAGGGTCGGTGAGGGAAGTTCAGTGCGCTGGCCGCGCGGCATAGGCGGAAGAGGCAATGAAGGGGTCGCCACTTTCGTGCAACATCTGCCAGGCGCAATCGGCTACGTTGCATGGGATTTTACGAAGCAGAATCATATGTCGTACACGGCCATGGAAAATGCCGCGGGTACCGTGGTTCAGCCGGGACCCGAGACATTCAAGGCCGCTGCCGCGAGCGCGGACTGGTCCAGATCTCTCGTTCCAATGCTGACCAATGAACCGGGCGCGAACGCGTGGCCTGTCGTCGGCGCGACGTATGTGTTGCTACATGGCACGCTGAACAAACCGGAACGCAGTGAGGCAACGCTGAAATTCCTGGACTGGGCGCTAACCAACGGCGACCAGGCCGCGGAGGACCTGGACTATATCCCGTTGCCGCCGGCGGTGGGGAACGAGGTTCGCGCGCAGTTGCACGCAAAGGTGAGGAATCCGTCGGGCGGAGCCGTCGCAGGTCAATGAGGTGAGCGATCGCCCCGATCAAAGCACCGCGCGCTGACGGGTACGCGCCCAGTGCGCGAGCGCGGCGCACGCCACCAGCAACGAACCGGTCACGAAGAACACGGCATGCAGCCCGAGATGAACAGCGATCGCGCCGCCGATGATCGGACCGACCACCTGTCCGCTGAATTGCGCCGACTGCAGATAACCGAGCATCTGACCGGTCTTGTGCTCTTCCACTGCGTGGCGCGCCAGTTTCGCAATCGCAGGCAGGAGGCCGGCTAACGTCATGCCCATCAGCGCGCGCAATCCGGCCAGTTGCCACCACGCGTGAACGAACGCTTGCGGAACCATCAGGAGACCGGTCAGCACCAGGCAAGCGACGATCACGTTCCAGCTGCCGATCCGATCGGCCAACGCGCCGAGGCGCGCGGCCGTCAGCATGCTGCCGAAAGCCGAACAGGCCATCACGACACCCGCCACGCGGGCGAGATGAAGCGACGGCACGCCGAGACTGCCGACATAGACCGTGATGACCGGCTCGATCGACATGTTGGCGAGCAGCACCATCATCGCCGTGACCAGCAATGCGGCGACCACTGGATAGTCGTTGCGATGCGTGCTCGCCGGCGCATGTCCCGCGGGGCGCCGGCTGGAATGCGTGGCCCGGTCGAAATCTTCCTTGACGACGAAAATCGTCAGCAAAGCGGCCACCGCGATCATGGCGCCGCCTGCGAAGAACGTGCCGCGAATGCCGAGCCATCCCGGCAGAAAACCGCCGACGAGCGGCCCGATCAGATTGCCGGCGAGCGCACCGGTCGAGAGCACGCCCAGCGCCCAACCGGCGCGCGCTTTCGGAGCCTGCGTGCCAACCATTACCGTCGAAGCCGACGAATAGCCGCCCACGAGTCCAGCCAGCAAGCGCAGGCCGACGAGTTCGTGCACGTTGTGCGCGATGCCGATCAACGACATCACCACCGCCATGCCGACGGCCGCGCGCACCAGCATCGGCTTGCGGCCATAGCGATCGGCGAGGCGTCCCCACAAGGGCGCGGTGACGGCCGTACCGAGAAACGTGGCGCCGAACGCGATTCCCGACCATTGAATGACGGCGGACTGCGACTGCACGCCGAGTTGCTGGACGTAAATGGGCAAAAACGGCAGCAGCATGCTCAGGCTGACGAGCGTGGTGAATGAGCCGAACACGCACACGGCCAGATTACGGCGCCAGTAACGCTCGTGTCGCGCCGAATAGTCGAGGCCGCGCATATCCGGAGCGGCCTCCAAAGCGAGATTGGGACGCGCGCTCATATCGTCTTCTCCAACACCGAATGTGCGTACAGCCGAGCCTCTGCTTCGGCGAGTTCGTTCACGGGTGCGCAGTCCTTGCGGGGACCGTGTGTCGGGATCATGGGGTTCTCCCAGTTCGAGTGAGGGATGCCGTCGGCTGAAAACGGGGTGACGCCAACGCTATTGCTGCTTCGGAGCGCCGCGAAGCGCCGTGAACAGATCGACCACCAACGCAAGCGCCAACGAGGTCGCGCCGATCAGGAATAAGCTCGCGTAATTGCCACCGTCGTGCGCGAACAGAAATGACAGGCCATACGCCGCGACTGCCTGCAATACCGCGAAACTGGTGGTCGCCGCGCTCCACGCGCCTTTTTGAGCAGCGGGATGGTGCGCGAGCAATTCATTGACCCGGCCGAGCACGAGCGGCACGATGCCCGGCACGAACGCGCCGACCACGACGCTCGACACGATCAGCGCGACGGGTCCCGGTACGACAGCCGGCAACGCGACTGCGGCGATCTGCAGGACATAGGCCGCGCGCAGCGCAGGACCGAACCCGGCACGGTCGGCCAGGTGACCGGTCAGCAGAGGGCCTGCGATCGCTCCCAGTCCGAACAGCACCCAGTATTGCGCGCCGGCATCGAGACCCTTGCCAAGACCGCGCGCCACGAAATCCACGAGAAAGATCATGTGCGGGACGAGGCCCGCGGCATTCAACGCATACTCGGCGTACAGCGCGCGCATCGAGGCCGCCGGATAGGCGCGGCCGTGGCCGGCGTGAGGCGCCGCGTGCTGCACGGCGGGTTCGGCCCGCCCGGGCCAACCGTTCCATGCGACGGCTGTCAGCGCCAGAGAGAGCGCGGCGAGACCCAGCCACGTTTGGGTCAGACCTTGACGCAGCAGGAGCGGCACGATTGTCCCGGACGCCGCGATACCCAAACCGATACCGCTGAAAATCGCGCCGCTTGCAAAGCCTCTGCGCGATGGGTTCACATGGGCGAGGATCGTCGGCGCGGCCAGCACCATCAGTGCACCGCCCGACAAGCCGGATGCGAAGCGCCAGACGAAGAACCAGAGAAAGGAAACCGGAAAGGCGCAGGCGACGAACGCAACGGTCGCGAGCAGCATCATCGCGCGCAGCACGGACGCGGCGTCGAATCGCCGCGCCAGCCAGCCGCCTGCGAGCGCGCCGGCCAGATAGCCGCCGAGATTGGCTGCGCCGAGATAGGCTGCAGTCGACGCCGGAAACCAGTGCGCGCTGACGATAGCCGGCAATAACGGGGTATAGGCGAAACGCGCGAGGCCTATCCCGACAAGGCTCGCGCTGGCTCCCGCCAGCGTGCCGCGCCAGACATTGAATGCGGGCGCGATCGATCCATTGGCGACTGCTCGTTGCATGACTGCCTCCACTGTTCCGTTACGCGCCGACCCGGCCGCCGGGCGGCCGCGACGCGATAAGCGCGAAACTCACAGCTCGCCATGCATTTCATGAGGATCGCAAATCAAATCCACAATGAGTTGCAACGTGACATGCAGTGCCTTGGGCGTCGACGCCGTTGCCGCCGTCTATGCGTGGGCTGATGCCCGTTACGAGGAATGCCGGTTCGAGTCGGGTGAGGGGAAGGGCGTGTCAGTGAATTCGCCGGTACGGCCCGAAGGCATGAGCTGTGCAATCTCGATGAACACAGTCTAGATTGAACCGATTGCAGAGAGAATCCACGTAGACCGGCAGACATTCTTCCGCGAGTCGATTCAATTGCGCTTCGTAGTCCGCTGGGGTTGCGTGAAGTGGCGGCGCAGGCGCGGCGCCGCGAAATCGACGAATTCTCGCACCTTGGGAACCGCGAGACGCCCTTGCGGCGTCAACAGGTGGACTGGTAGCGGGGCGGGTTCGTTGTCGCTCAGGACGATCTCGAGCGATCCTTCCTTGACCTGCTCGGCGACGTGATAGGAAAACATGCGGGTGACGCCATGTCCCGCGACGGCCGAAGCCACGGCCGCCTGAATACTGTTGACGATAAAGCGCGGAGTGAACTGCACGACACGTGGAATCGTCGAGCCATTCGGCGGCGGAAAGCTCCATGAATCCAGGCCGAAGTGGGTCATGGAGATGATTTGATGCCGGGCAAGATCGGCGGGTTCGACGATCGGCGGGTGCTTGGCCAGGTAGCGAGGCGACGCCGTGACGACCCGCCGCGTTTCGCCCACCGGGATCGCCACGAGCGTCGAATCGGGCAGGTGAGCGATGCGCAGCGCCACGTCCATTCCTTCGTCGATCAGGCTCACTGGGCGGTCGAGCATATCCAGCCGGACCGAGACGGCCGGATAGCGATCGATGAAATCGTCGATGATCGCCCGCAGCATGTCCTGACCGGCCGCCACCGGTGCGGTGATCGTGAGCAGCCCGCGCGGTGCGGAGCGCTCGCCGGCGATCAGCAGATCGGCTTCTTCCAGGTCGGTGAGAATGCGGCGGCAAGCGGCGGCGTATCGTTCGCCGGCTTCGCTCAGTCTGATCGTCCGCGTCGTGCGATGCAGCAGAGCCGTTCCGACATGTTCTTCGAGGAACGCGATAGCCCGGCTCACCGCCGCAGGTGAGCGGCCGAGTCGACGGCTCGCGCCGACCAGGCTCCCTTCGTCGAGCGTGGCGACGAACACCTTCATTGCGTCGATGCGGTCCATGTTGCCTGATCCGGGCGTGATTGAGAGCGGGATTCGGCAGAGTTTACAGCGTGGACACGGGCAGCGGCGAGAACGGTTTGAAGCCGGCGCAGGTGATGCGGCTCGCGCCGGCCTTCAGTGGGTCTGTGGGTATCGGATTATGCTTGTGTGCGTGTGCCAATGCGCGTGCTCATGCGCCGGCGGACGCCTCCAGTTCCGCGAGCCGCTTGCGCAGCAGACGATCCTCCTGAAAGCGGCTGGTTTCGTCACGGATCACCGCGACAATGCCGGTGAGCTCGTGTTGCGGCGAATGCAGCAACGCGACCGTAAAGGCAATCGACATGGACCGCCCGTCCTTGTGCACCGCGGGCACACGCAGCACGTCGTTGCCATAGCGGGTTTCGCCCGTTGCCATGGTCTTGTGATAGCCGTCCCAATGACGGCCGCGCAACCGTTCCGGAATGATCAGGTCGAGCGACTTGCCGAGCGCTTCGCCTGGCGCAAACCCGAACATGCGTTCGGCCGCGGGGTTCCAGAATGTGATGCTGCCTTGAGCATCCGAAATAACGATCGCGTCGCCGATTGCGTTGGCAAGTTGCTCGAAGTCGATGGCATGTTGCATGACGCCCCCCCGATTGTGAAAACACGGATGCCTGAATGGGATACGGCGTCGCCAGCGACGCCGTATCCGCAAGCCCGAGCCGATGGCCGGGCTAGCGTAGCACCATCAAACCGCTTTGACTTCGCGCAGGTTGAAGATTTGCTGCTGGCTGTAGCCGAGGCTCGCCAACACTTCCTCGGTGTGTTCGCCGAGCAGCGGCGACGCGGTGACTTCCGGCTTCAGATCCGAAAACTTGATCGGGCTGCCGACAGTCAGATACGTGCCGCGTTTCTTGTGCGGCACTTCGACGATCGTGCCGCTCGCGCGCAACGACGGGTCGTTGGCCAGTTCCTTCATGGTCAGCACTGGCGCGCACGGAATGTCGAACTTGCGCAAGATGTCGACCGCCTCGAATTTGGTTTTGTCGGCGAGCCAGGCTTCGATGGTCTGGAAGATATCGAAGATATGCGGTTGACGTGCTTCCGCGGTCTTGTAGGCCGGGTCATCGATCCACTCGGGCTTGCCGAGCGCCTTGCAGATCGGCTCCCACGCGTGGCCCTGAATCGTGAAGTAGATGTACGCATTCGGATCCGTTTCCCAGCCTTTGCACTTGAGCACCCAACCCGGCTGGCCGCCGCCGCCCGCATTGCCGCCGCGCGGCACCACGTCGCTGAATTCGCCGTGCGGATATTGCGGGTACTCCTCGAGATAGCCGACGCGCTCCAGCCGCTGCTGGTCGCGCAGCTTCACGCGGCACAGATTCAGCACGCTATCCTGCATCGACACGGCGACCTTCTGGCCTTTGCCCGTTTTGTCGCGGCCGAGAAGTGCGGTCAGAATGCCAATGGCCAGATGCATGCCGGTATTGCTGTCACCGAGCGCGGCCGCGCTGATGGTCGGCGGACCGTCCCAGAAGCCGGTGGTGGAGGCCGCGCCGCCCGCGCATTGCGCCACGTTCTCGTAGACTTTCAGGTCGTCGTAGTGGTGACCGTCGCTGAAGCCCTTCACCGAGGCGACGATCATCTTCGGATTGAGTTCGTTCAGGCGTTCCCACGAAAAGCCCATCCGGTCCAGCGCGCCCGGGCCGAAGTTCTCCACCAGCACGTCGGACTCGCGGATCAACTTTTCGAGGACTTCCTTGCCTTCGGGCTTCTTTGTGTCCAACGTCAGCGACTTCTTGTTGCTGTTGAGCATCGTGAAGTACAACGCGTCGGCGTCGGGAATGTCGCGCAACTGATTGCGCGTCACGTCGCCCGAACCCGGCCGTTCCACCTTGATGACGTCCGCGCCGAACCAGGCGAGCAACTGGGTGCAGGCGGGACCGGCTTGAACATGGGTGAAGTCGATGATCCTGATGCCTTCGAGAGGTTTGGTCATGTTGAAATCTCCGTGGTTGCCCAGATTACTTTTTCATTGCCGCGCTTTGCGGATTCAGATTGGTCAGTCGACCGCTTTCGGTGCCGGCCGCTTCGTCGATGACGGCGTTGATCAGGCTCGGTTTGCCTGAGGCGATCGATTCGAGCAGTGCCTTCGTCAGTTCTTCCGGTGTGGTGGCGTGATAGCCGATGCCGCCGAATGCCTCGATCATCTTGTCGTAGCGCGCGTTCTTCACGAACACGGTCGGCGCGACATCCTTGCCGCCGGTCGGGTTCACGTCCGTGCCGCGATACACGCCGTTGTTGTTGAATACGATCGTGCAGACCGGCAACTCGTAACGGCAGATGGTTTCGAGCTCCATGCCGCTGAAGCCGAATGCGCTGTCGCCTTCGATCGCGACGACGGGTTTACCGCTCGTGACCGCCGCGCCGATCGCGAAGCCCATGCCGATACCCATGATTCCCCACGTGCCCGAATCGAAGCGTTTGCGCGGTTCATACATGTCGATGATGCTGCGCGCGTAGTCGAGCGTGTTCGCGCCTTCATTCACGACGTTGATGTCAGGGCGTGTTTTCAGCACATCGCGGATCGCGCGCAACGCGCTGTGGAAATTCATCGGCGACGGGTTCTTGTCGAGCGTCGCGGCCATCTTGGCGAGATTCTTGTTCTTGCGCTCCGCGATTGCACCGGTCCACTCCGTGGCCGGCTTCGTGAAACCCGCAGCGATACCGGCGCGCAGCGCCGCCACGCACGAACCGATATCGCCGATCACCGGCGCGGCAATCGCCACGTTGCTGTCGATTTCGGTCGGCGAGATATCCACCTGAACGAACTTCTTCGGTGCCGCGCCCCACGTTTTTCCCTTGCCATGCGACAGCAGCCAGTTCAGACGCGCGCCGATCAACACGACGACGTCGGCTTCCTGCAGCACGAACGATCGCGCCGCCGAGGCGGACTGCTCGTGCGTGTCCGGCAACAGGCCTTTGGCCATCGACATCGGCAGATACGGAATGCCGCTTTCTTCCACGAACGCGCGAATCTCCGCGTCAGCCTGGGCGTATGCGGCGCCCTTGCCGAGCAGAATCAGCGGCCGTTTGGCGCTCTTGAGGACATCGATTGCGCGCTTGACCGACTCCGGTGCCGGCAACTGGCGCGGCGCCGCGTCGACCACTCGTACCAGCGACTGCTGCGCCTTCACGGCATCCAGTGTTTGTGCGAGCAACTTGGCGGGCAAGTCCAGATACACACCGCCGGGTCGTCCTGACACGGCGGCTCGAATCGCCCGCGCTACGCCGATGCCGATATCCTCCGCGTGCAGCACGCGATAAGCGGCCTTCGCATAAGGCTTGGCCGCGTTCAACTGATCCATTTCTTCGTAATCGCCTTGCTGCAAGTCGACAATTTCGCGTTCACTGGAGCCGCTGATCAGGATCATCGGGAAGCAGTTGGTGGTCGCGTTGGCAAGCGCGGTCAGGCCGTTCAGAAAGCCCGGCGCCGAGACCGTCAGGCAAATCCCCGGCTTCTGCGTCATATAGCCGGAAATAGCCGCCGCGTTGCCCGCGTGCTGTTCATGGCGAAAGCCGATGAAACGCATTCCTTCCGCTTGTGCTAGCCGCGCCAGGTCGGTGATCGGAATGCCGACCAGGCCGAAGATCGTGTCGATGTCGTTCAGTTTCAGCGCATCGATGACGAGATGGAATCCGTCGGTCGTTTCGGTCGCCTGTTGTTTCAACGTTTCGTCTGTTGTGGGCTGGTCGGCTTCTGCCATGACATCTCTCCTTGTTGGCGGGGCGTTGTGGGGTGTGTCGCGAGCTGGATGCTCACGGTGTCGGTTATTCGGGGGAGCCGCCGGACGACGGCTGCAGCCGCGCTTCGGCGATGACCACGCCGGCTCGCGCACCCGAGTTTTCGATCCAGCGCTTTCTCATGGGGGCGAGGACGAACTTGGCGGACACGGCTGCCGCGATCGACACCACGGCAGCTGAGATGAACACCGTGCTCCACCCGCCGTTCGCCGACAACACCGAGGCAATCGGCACCAGCATCGAAGCGGTGCCTTTCGCGGTATAAAGCGTCCCGGCGTTGGCGGCGGCGTATTTGCTGCCGAACGTGTCGGCGCAGGTGGCGGGGAAGATCGAGAAGATCTCGCCCCAGCACAGGAACACGGCGGCTGCGAAGAACATGAATGCGTAGGGGTTATGGCCGAACTGCATCAATCCCAGCAACGCGACCCCTTCGCCGAGAAAGATCATGAACATCGTGTTCTCGCGGCCTATGCGGTCAGACAGAAAGCCGCACAGGGGACGGGTGAAGCCGTTGCAGAGGTTGTCGATCGAGAGCGTCATGGTGAGCAGCGGCAGCGTGATGCCCATGAGACTCACCGGCAGCTTGGCAAAGCCGAATTCTTTCGCAATCGGCCCGAGCTGCGCGGTCGCGATGATGCCGCCAGCGGCGACGAACACGAACATCAGATACAGCACCCAGAAGAGCGGCGAGCGGATCATTTCGCCAGGTGTGTAGTCGATCTTGCTTGCCACCACGCGCCTGGCGACGACCGCGGTCGCGGGCGGCTTCGGCCGAATCAGCATGGTGGCGAGCAACAGGATGCAAACACCCTGGAAAATGCCGAAGAACATGAACGTGTGCTCGTAGCCCGAACGCTGGATCATGTCGGCGATTGGAATCACGGTGACTGCCGCGCCTGCGCCGAAACCCGCCGCGGTCAAGCCTGCCGCGAGACCGCGTTTGTCCGGAAACCATTTGAGCGCCGTGCCGACGCACGTGCCGTACACGCAGCCCGCGCCGATGCCGGCAATGACCGCTGCAACGTACAGCGCGGTCAGACTGCTGGCATGTGCGTCGATGATCCAGCCGAGCGCCGCGCATACCGAACCGCCGATCACAACCGGGCGCGGCCCGAACTTGTCGACGAGCCAGCCTTCGACTGGCACGAGCCAGGTTTCGGTAACGATGAAGATCGTGAACGCGCTCTGGATCGCCGCTTGTCCCCAATGGTGGGCGTTGTCCATCGGCACGACGAACAGCGTCCACGCATACTGCAGATTCGCGACGAGCCCCATGCAGACAATGCCGATGGCGAGTTGCACCCAGCGGTGATGTGTGAACGCGGTACGGCCTCTGTCCGATACGTCGGAATGTCCCATGTCTCCGTCTCCTGTCTCTTCCGTCGCGCTCGAGCGGCACGCTGGACTTACATGATCGAATCGCTTCGCCGCCGGTTGGTTGTCAGGCAGTGAAGCGCCAATGGTCGGCCAGAAGGAACTGCACCAATGAAAACCCTAACCGTAGGTGCAGCACGTCTGAGAAGATGCTGCGCGAGAACAGGAATAAGGGAAAGTTAAAACATTTTATGGTTTGCATTAGGTATTCGTAATGGATGGGGCGCAGCCCTTATCCATAGGGCGATCTGGGGTGGGAATCCCTCTGCGGACGGACGGATTTCGATCGCTTTTTGCGGGTTGGGGTAAACCAAAATATAAACAATAGGTTATTGTTTTTCGAAATAACTTTAACTGTTGTTTATTCGTGCGTGCTTCTACTCTTCGTCCTGCTACCTGCCTGAAGGAGAAGACCGTGAATCCCGCCCAATCTAACGCTGGCGACAGCGCGCATGAAGCTGAAATCCAGGCGCAACTATGCGCTTACAACGCCGCCTTCGACGAACTCGGCCTGCGCTTCCGCTGGGATGCGCATACGCTCGCGTCGCTGGCTATGATCGACGGCGAACAGGCGCAGATCGCCGCGTATATCGAAGCGCACCATGGGCACTTGCTGAACGCCTATAGCGCCGAGTTTCTGAGTCAGGCCATTCTCGGAAAAAAACGCGCGCGCTATCCAGCGCCTTTGCCACGACGTATGGAGGACGCGCCGCGTTCGACGCAGGTGACACGTCCGCATGAGGTAAGCGGCCGACGCGACAGCGTTTCGTTCGAGATAGATCTGCCTGCGCTGGCGGGGGTATAGGCGCGGAGTGCGGCATGCACGCGTTCGTTGCCGGGACGCGGGCAGCGAGGGACGGTCGGACGTGCTGTCCGGACGCCTATTGCGTGCGGATTCCCGACCCTGTCGCGCGTTAGTCGTGCGCGTGCCGTGCGGCGTCTTCGATGACTGCCGCCACTTCCTTCGGACGCGACTCATACACTGAATGGCTCGCGCCGGGAATGACCGTCGTGTGGCTATGCGCTCGCGCGTAGTACCAGCGCTCGAGATCGGGATTGATGATCTTGTCGTCGGCGGCCACGATGCCCCAACTCGGCTTGGTCGTCCAGGCGGCGGCCGTCAGCGGGGTCGAGAACACCTTCGCCGCAGTCAGGATCTGAGCATTCGATTCGAATGTTGCTGTCTTGAGCGGCAGGTCGGCGGCGAAGTCCTTCGGAAAATCCGCGGGGTTCAAGTACGTGTAGCCATCGTCGGTTTTCCTGATCGCGCCGGCCTGTTGCGACGTGTAACTGGGCATGCCTTTGCCGAGCGCCGCTTCGTCTTCGCCAATGTTCGGCGCATGCGCGGCGACATAGACCAGTCCGACGACATTCGGATGAACGCCCGCCTCCGTAATGACAGAGCCGCCATAGCTGTGAGCCACGAGGATGGTCGGGCCGTTCTGCAAATCGAGAACGCGCTTCGTCGCGGCTACGTCGTCTTCAAGTGACGTCAGCGGTTCCTGCACCAGGCTGACGTGGTAGCCGTCTTTGGTCAGAATGTCGTACACCGGTTTCCAGCCGGATCCGTCCACCCACGCTCCGTGCACCAGAACGATATTCTTGATTGCAGCGGTTTTGGGCGGGGCGCTTTGTGCCATTGCGCCGCTCGACGCGAGAAGACCGGCTGACAATGACAAGGTTGAGGCTAAGAGAGGCATCAATCTCACGAGAGACTCCGTTTTCGACTAAAGCGAGTGAGTGGTGGTGAAAATCAAATGGCGAAGATCACATCAGGATCAAGTCAGGCCCCGTGCGCGCAGTGACGGCACGAGACCCGAAAGAGACCTGAGACTGCACCATTCAGCTGCCGAAGTACGGCGTACAGAAGCTGGCCGGACCGACGCAGTTGGTATGCGTCGCGGCGTACGAGCGCGAACCCGAGGACGAACTGCCGCTGTGCGCCAAACCGCCATAACCCTGCGTCGCCTGTTGCTGGCTGGTTTGCGCCACGACCTTCGCTTCTGCGGCCTGGATATCGGCCGGATAGGTAGCGTCATCACGTTCGGCCGGGTTGTAGCCTGCCTTTTCAATCTTCACGAGATCGCTGCGAACTTCGGCGCGTGTCACCGGCGCGTTTGATTGCGCGAGGGCGAGCATCGGTGCGGACAGGGCGCTTGCGGCGAGGGCGAGACAAACAAGAGCTTTCTTCATGATTTGATACTCCTAAATAAATGCGATGTTTAATTGGCGAGAATTTTGCGAGAATACTTGGGGCTGCATGTCGAACTATCATCGGAGAGAGGCGCTCCGGGCTCGCTTTCCGTGAACGTCTGGACACCATATTGCGACTTTGAAGGTGACGTGACGCCCACCGCTTGATTACAAGATTGACAGAAAGCGCCGAGGCCTTGTCCGGCTGGGGTTTTTGATCTCTGCGGCAGTCGAAGGAAACGCCGTTATGATGGTGGCTGCACCATCAAGCGCCTTCCATTGTTCGTCCCGTCCGCATTCCATTTATGCCAGCCACTGTGGTCGCGTCTGAAGAATCCAACCCGAACGGGCTGCATGACCTTGGCGTCAGAAAATATGGATTTCTGCTGCTAGACAATTTCTCCCTGATCGCGCTCGGCGCCGCAGTCGATCCTTTGCGAATCGCGAACATGATCGTTGGGCGCAGAGTCTACGACTATCAGTTGATCGGAACGGGCGGGGACTATGCGCAGTCCAGCGACGGCATCAAGGTCCTGCCCGATGCAACGATCGCCGACTCGGGGTCGTTCGACGCCGTGTTCGTGGTCGGCCCCAATCCGATTCCACGCAAAGGCATTGGCGCGGTGCTCGACTGGCTCCGTCTGCACGCACGCAGCGGCACGGCGTTAGGCGGTCTCGACACGGGCAGCTACTTTCTCGCCCGTGCGGGTTTGCTGAATGGCTACCGCTGCACGATTCACTGGGAAGATCAGGATGTATTGCTAGGGCAATTCCCGAAACTGATCGTCTCCAACCGTCTCTACGAGGTGGATCGTGACCGCTATACCTGCAGCGGCGGCGTCGCGCCACTGGACCTGATGGTGCATCTGCTCGGCATGCCGCCCGGCAGCCGGTCACTTGCTGCGCGTGTGCTCGAATTGCTGGTTGCCGAACGGCGCAGTCACGAGCAGCGGCAACGTACGTCGTTGCGGCAATACATGGGCGCCGAACATGTCAAGCTCGACGAGGCGCTGCAAATCATGGAGAGCAACGTGGAAGAGCCACTCTCCGTGGCGGAAGTCGCTTCTTATCTGGGCGTCTCGCAACGCCAGCTCGAACGCTGGTTCAGTGAGCGGCTCGGCAAGACACCGGCTCAGGCGTATCTGGAGATTCGGCTGCTGCGTGCCCGGCAGTTGCTCTATCGCACCGGCAAGCCGCTCGAAGAAGTGTGCGCGCGCACTGGCTTCGCTTCCATGACGCACTTCGCGACGCGCTACAAGGCGCAGTTCCAGATTTCGCCGATGGCGGACCGCCGGCGCTACCAGAGCGCACTCTAAAGCTGTAAAGCCCCCCGCCGTGGTAAACCCTCGATGTCGAAATCAATAAATGTAGTGTCGCTTTAGAAAACTTTCGAAACCACCGAACTCCTACCATTCGCTCACACCTACTGGCGTTTTCACCAAGGAGCGAGCGCATGAAACTGGAAAATCTGATTCGAATCGAGAATGGCGAAAAGGTAAAGCACACCTTCTCGGATGCGGAATATGCGAACCGCCAAGGCAAGCTGCGCGCGTTGATGGCCAACGAGAATATCGACGCCGTGCTATTCACGTCGTATCACAACATCAACTACTACGCGGACTTCCTGTATTGCTCGTTCGGCCGTAAGTACGGGCTCGTCGTGACGCCGGGGAAAGTGGTCTCCATCTCGGCGAATATCGACGGTGGCCAGCCATGGCGTCGAACGGTCGGCGACTACAACGTGGTCTATACAGACTGGCAGCGCGACAACTTCTTTCGCGGCGTGCAGCAGGAAATCGCTAACAGGGGGCGCGTGGGCATCGAGTTCGATCACGTGCCGGTGGAGGTGCTGGAAAAACTCAAAGCGGCGCTTCCGTCCGTGGAGTTCGTGGATATCAGCGCGCAGACCATGCGCATGCGCATGATCAAGTCGGCCGAAGAAATCGAAATCATCAAGCACGGTGCCAACGTTTGCGACGTGGGCGGCGCGGCCCTCGCGGCGGCCGTACACGAAGGCGTGCCCGAACATGAAGTCGCGTTGGCCTCGACTCAGGCGATGGTGCGTGAAATCGCCAAACGTTTCCCCGATTCCGAACTGATGGATACGTGGACATGGTTCCAGTCCGGAATCAACACGGACGGTGCCCACAATCCGGTCACTACGCGCAAAGTGCAGAAGGGCGACATTCTCAGCCTGAACTGCTTCTCGATGATTGCCGGGTACTACACGGCGCTCGAGCGCACCATGTTCTTCGATCACTGTTCCGATGCGCATTTGCGGTTGTGGAAGGTCAACGTCGAAGTGCATGAAGCGGGTCTGAAGCTGCTCAAACCCGGTGCCCGTTGCAGCGATATCGCTCACGAACTGAACAAGATTTACGCGGAGTACAACCTGCTGCAATACCGCACCTTTGGCTACGGCCATTCGTTCGGTGTGCTTTCGCACTACTACGGCCGCGAAGCGGGGCTCGAACTGCGTGAAGACATCGACACCGTACTCGAACCGAACATGGTCGTTTCAATGGAGCCGATGATCATGGTGCCGCAAGGCTTGCCCGGTGCGGGCGGTTACCGCGAGCACGACATCCTGGTGGTGGGCGAAAAAGAAGCGACCAACATCACCGGTTTCAAGTACGGCCCAGACCACAACATCATCAAAGCTCGCTAGGGGCTGAACCGGATCAGTCGCGACCTGGTCCTGCGGCTGGGGCCGCAGGCGTAAACATGATGTTGCAGGAGACGTTTCGATGTTTTCAAAAGAACAGACCATCGCCGGATTCGATCCGGAGTTGTCCGACGCAATGCGCCTCGAGCGCAAGCGTCAGGAAGCGCATATCGAGCTGATTGCGTCGGAAAACTACGCGAGCCCGCGTGTGCTGGAAGCGCAGGGTTCGGTGCTGACGAACAAGTATGCGGAGGGCTATCCGGGCAAGCGGTATTACGGCGGCTGCGAACACGTGGATGTAGTTGAGTCGCTGGCTATCGAGCGTGCCAAGCTTCTCTTCGGCGCGGATTATGCAAACGTACAGCCACATAGCGGCTCACAGGCGAACGCGGCGGTGTATCTGGCACTCCTCGCACCCGGCGACACGGTTCTCGGCATGAGTCTCGCGCATGGCGGCCACCTCACACACGGCGCGAAGGTGTCCTTCTCGGGCAAGCTCTACAACGCCGTGCAATACGGCGTGAATCCGCAAACCGGTCTGATCGACTACGACGAGATTGAACGTCTGGCCGTCGCACATCAGCCGAAAATGATCGTGGCCGGCTTCTCTGCTTACTCGCGTGTACTGGACTTTGCGCGTTTCCGGCAGATTGCGGGTCGCGTGGGCGCTTATCTTTTTGTCGATATGGCGCATGTGGCGGGACTGGTTGCCGCAGGCCTTTATCCGAACCCGCTGCCGTTTGCGGACGTGGTCACGACGACCACGCACAAGACACTGCGCGGGCCACGTGGCGGCCTGATTCTCACGAAGGCGAACGAGGCGATCGAGAAAAAGCTGAACTCGATGGTGTTTCCCGGCACGCAGGGTGGCCCATTGATGCACGTAATTGCGGCCAAGGCGGTGGCGTTCAAGGAAGCGTCGGGCCCAGAATTCAGGGTCTATCAACAGGCAACGCTGGCGAATGCACGTGCGATGGTGACCGTATTCAACGAGCGCGGCTACGACGTCGTGTCCGGCGGGACCGACGATCATCTGTTCCTGGTGAGCCTGATCGCAAACGGCATCACCGGCAAAGACGCGGACGCCGCGCTTGGGCGCGCGCATATCACGGTCAACAAGAATGCGGTGCCGAACGATCCGCAGTCGCCCTTCGTGACAAGCGGCATCCGCATCGGCACACCCGCGATCACGACGCGCGGATTCGGAGAGGCGGAAGCGGCACTGACCGCGACGCTGATCTGCGACCTGCTCGACAACCTTAATGACGCAGAAACCGAAAACCGTGTGCGCGAACAGGTGTCGCAATTGTGCGCACGCTTTCCCGTGTATGCGGGTTTCTGAGCTTAAGCCGTGAACGGCAGCACTTTTGAATTTGCTCCTGCCCGGATTCAATGACGCCAACCCTACCAACCGATGCGGGCGCTCGGCGTCAAGCTGACCGGCGCCACAGCGCACTTCGCTGCCGATGATTGGCGCAAGCGGCCTACGCGTGTGTCGAGCAAACGAGACCCGCAGAGACCGTCGCAAGAGTCGTCAACATAACCAGGCAGTTTCATGCTTTCACGTTTGGAGATCGTAGATGAGTACCAGAAAGGCGGTTTCAGGTCATTCAGCAGGTGCCGGCGTGATGGCGCCGGGTGGCGTCGCTCCATTGCAAGGATCGGGCGCCGCGCAGGGGCGTAACCATGCCGACGGACGTCTGCTTAAACGCGCGGCGACGGCGAGCTTTATCGGCAACTTTGTCGAGTGGTTCGATTACGCGTCGTACGGCTATCTTGCGACGATCATTGCGGTCGTCTTTTTCCCGAAGACGGATTCGGCGACAGGACTGCTTGCCGCGTACGGCGTGTTCGCGATTTCATTTATCGTCAGGCCGATTGGCGGCATAGTCTGGGGCCATTTCGGCGACAAGATCGGGCGTAGAACGGCACTTTCGCTTTCTATCCTGATCATGTCCTGCTCGACATTCGTCATCGCGTTTCTGCCTACGTATGCGCAAGTCGGCGTGCTCGCGCCGGTCCTGCTTTTGCTGGTTCGCGTGGTGCAGGGCTTTTCGGCTTCCGGAGAATATGCCGGCGCGTCCGCCTTCCTCGCCGAGTACGCGCCCGAGGGCAAACGCGGCGTCTATACGAGCATCGTGCCGGCGAGCACCGCGGCGGGACTGCTGTTCGGTTCGGTGTTCGTGGCGGTGTTGCACGGCGTGCTGACGACAGAACAACTGCACTCATTCGGCTGGCGTTTGCCGTTCCTCCTTGCCGCGCCATTCGGACTGATTGGGCGATATATTCGCGTGCGTCTCGAAGACACGCCAAAGTTCAAGGCCATGGAAGCGTCGCATCACGTTCCGCGCGCACCGGTAAAAGAGTTGATGAGCGTACATCGCGGCAAGATGCTGGTCGCTTTCGGCGTGACCTGCCTGAATGCGGTGGCGTTTTATCTGGTGCTCAGCTATATGCCGACGTATCTGTCGACGGAAATGGGCGTGGGCGAAACGGAGTCGTTCATCGCCGCAACGATTTCGCTTGCCGCATACATCGGGCTCATCTTCCTGATGGGGGCGCTATCCGATCGCGTCGGCCGCAAGACTATGTTGATTGGCGCGTCGATTCTGTTCGCGGTGCTGACCGTGCCGCTTTTCAAGAGCCTGGTTGGCGCGAACTTCGTGACGATTGTGATGATTCAGATTGCCTTCGGCGCGTTGCTAACGATGAACGACGGTACGCTGCCGTGCTTTCTGTCCGAGATCTTTCCGACGCGCGTGCGCTACAGCGGCTTTGCGTTCTGCTTCAATGCGGCGAATGCGCTATTCGGCGGCACGGCGCCGCTGGTCGCCACGTGGTTGATCGGCGTGACGGGCAACAAGCTCGCGCCGGCGTGGTATCTGGTTGGCGCGGCAGGCGTTGCACTGGTGGCCATGCTCGCGAGTAAGGAGACGTCGCGCAGTCCGCTGGCAGATGATTGAGTAGCGGTAGCGTGGGGGCAACCTTACTGGCATCTCGTCGCCGATGAGCAGGAGAAGAACAGTCGACTCGCTCAGGTTGAGCGTCCTGGCCGGGTCGATAGCGGTTCATTAGCCTTTGACATACGATTCGTTCGAGACGTGTTTGCAACACATCACGGACAAAGCTGTGACGTTCTAAACCATAAGTACCCAGTTCCAGGCACTCACAGGTGAAATCCGCTCTCTGCAAGAAACAAACCGGAAGGTCCAGACAGTTACAAAATAGCGTTCGACATGCGCAGTCAACGGAACATGATGAAAGGGCAATCTCGCTCCCTTTCCATGAGAGTTTCCATGATCAAGGTGGCAATATCTGATGCGCACGGCGTCGTGCGGGAGGGTTTACGCGCGATTCTCCGTTGCGCGGGGGACTTCAGCATCGTTGGCGAGGCCTTTGATGGCGCAAGCACGCTCTTGCTTGCGGGAACAACTGATGCGGCCGTTTTGACGCTCGGCTTGCTCATGCCTGGCGTCCACGGACTCGATCTCATTTCCCTGATCAAGAGCGAAAATCCCGCGCTGCGCATTCTCGTTGTCACCATGCGCGCCGAGGAATCGTTTGCGGCCCGTGCATTCAAAGCGGGAGCATCCGGGTACATCACCAAAAATTGCTCGGCCGCGGAATTCCTCGACGCCGCGAGAAAGGTTGGGACAGGCGGTATATATGTGAGTGTTGCAATGGCCGATCAATTCGCCCACGGCCTCGCCGATACGGGTTCCGCATTGCCTCACCAGCGTTTGTCGGCGAGGGAATTCGAAGTATTTCTTCTGATCGCGGCAGGCGAATCCGTGACTGCTATCGCCGAGAAACTAGGGTTGAGCGCGAAAACGGTCAGCACCCACAGGACGAAGATTCTGGAAAAATCGAGCCTTCCTAACGACGCGGCCCTTGTGCGATACGCGGTGCACCACAACCTCTTTGAGGATGGCGGTCTCGAAGCAATCTGAGCCATCCAGACAATTCAGGAGGCCAGTCCACCACGCACTATCACTCCTGCTTACGCAGTGCGTCGCGAAACTGCGCAAGATGTGCCTGATACTGCTCCGCTTCGCCGTAAGTCAGAAATCGCTCATACCTTGCATGAGTGCCTAACACTTTGCGAGCGTGTTTGATGGGACACCAGTACTGCTCAGTGCGCGCGGCGATTTCTGTAGCGTAAGCGATGAGGCCGTTGGCATATTCACAATATGCGCAATGGAATCGCTCCATAAAGTTCAGATAGCGCAGTTGCCAGCGATCCATCACGATATAGTCCGCACGTTTGACTTTGACGATGCCGTAGATCGGGAAGCAGATTGCCTGGTAAGCCGAAATGCAAACATCGAGAAATAGCAAAGGGAAAACGAGCCCATAGACGAACGGAGCCGCGAGGAAGTTCTGTGGACGGCTGGAAAGAATCCAGCTAACAATGCCCACTTTCAATTCCCGGTGGACCTTGCCCACCGCTTCGTCGAATTCGACACGTTTGCCGGTGATTCGATAGAAAAGCTTGATTTCGCGTTGATGCAGCTCCGTTTGCAGTTCGGACTCCAGTACACTGATCTGGTTCAAGAGATGCTGTATCCGCTCTTCCACAGGAACTCCGTTGGCTTGGACGAGAAGTGGCGCAAGGAAACAGCCGACTGCGAGCCGACTGCGAGCCGACTGCGAGCCGACTGTGGCCTACGCTAGAGTCGGCTTCCGGCCACTTCAGCTACTACCTCCTCCCGAGTGGGCGGCCTCGATGGCTTTGGTCCGCTCGGCTTGCGCCTTGGCAACTTCGCGATCCCGGACTTTGTTCGCCGCGCGTACTTTCGCACGGTAAGTCTCATTTGCGGCACGGATTTCACTTCTCATTTGCACAATGGTGTCGCTGGATTCAGCGCCCGGTGCACCGGACGGTGCGGCGTTTTGAGCCCAAGCCTGCGTCGTGCCGACAGACGCGAGCGCAATCAATAGGGCCGGGAGAATTCTTTTCATGCTGGTACCTCCAGAAGGTCAAGGCGTCAAAGAAAAGTTTCTATCCGCTAGTAGCGCGGATTGACGGCCATTGGCGACCAATCTCCGGCCCCGATCTTCGAAAGAGACATGGCAGACAGTGCAATGGGGTCATCAACATCTATTTGGCGCCTTGGGCGCTGGAGGCGGTTGACCAGGATCAACTGGTTTGACATGGCTAATGCGATCGGGCTGTGAATCGGGCTGTAAATCGGGCTGTAAATCGGGCACGGCTGAACGTCAGCATCGACCTTGGCCGTTCCCGAAACCCGTTCGCACAAGTGCGCATCCATCACATGCTGCTACGTGGCGCGATTCGCCAGACGGTGTTACCTACGTCGTCCGCCACGAGCAACGCCCCGTGCGCATCCAGTGCGACGCCAACGGGCCGTCCTACCGCGTGGCCATCCGCGGTCAGAAAGCCGCTCAGGAAATCCTCAGGAGCGCCAGCAGGTTTTCCGTCGACGAAAGGCACGAACACGACCTTGTAACCAGCGTGCGGCTTGCGGTTCCACGAGCCGTGCTGGCCGACAAATGCGCCGCCTCGATAGTGCGCGGGGAACAGCGTTCTGTCGTAAAAGACGAGACCTAGCGAAGCCGTATGATTGCCGAGCGCATAGTCCGGTGCAATCGCCGCAGCGACCCGGTCGGGACGTTGAGGTTTGACTCGCAGGTCGACGTGCTGCCCGTAGTAGCTGTAGGGAAAGCCATAAAACGCGCCGTCTTTTACCGCGGTCATGTAGTCCGGTACGAGGTTGTTGCCCAGATCGTCCCGCTCGTTGACCGCCGTCCACAATGCGCCGCTGTCGGGTTGCCACGAGAGGCCATTGGGATTGCGCAGTCCCGTCGCATACGGACGCAAACCGCCGGTTTTCACGTCGAACTCGAGTATCCGTGCGCGGTCCTGCTCGGCGTCGATGCCATTTTCGCCCGCGTTGCTATTCGATCCCACCGTGATATAGAGGTGCTTGCCCGAGCGGTCGGCGAGAATATTCTTGGTCCAGTGGTGGTTGATCGGACCGGCGGGCAAATCGGCGACCTTGACCCCGGGGCCGGTGATCTGTGTGGCGCCTTCGGCATAGTCGAAACGCAGGAGTGCGTCCGTATCGGCCACGTAGAGTTCATTGCCAATCAGCGCCATTCCGAACGGCGAATGCAGGCCGCCAATAAATACGGTTTGCATCTGGGCAACGCCCGTGTTGTTCGCGTCGCGTAGTAGCACGATACGATCGGGACTGCTCACGCCCGCGCCCGCGCGCTTCATCACCTGCCGTCTGACCCAGCCGAACAGGCCGCTCCCTTCGTCGTGTTCTTTCGGTGCATCGCTTTCCGCCACGAGCACGTCACCGTTGGGCAGCGTGTAAATCCAGCGTGGGTGCGCGAGGCCGCCGGCGAACCGGGTGACGGAAAAACCGTCGGGGGCGCTCGGCATAGAGCCATCTGGGCGCGCCTGAACAGGTGCGATGTTGACCATCGGAAGCAGCGTCGATTGCGGAGCCGGCATGGCGGGCGAGGCGCCGAAACCGTTATCAGCAGAACTCGATGGGCCGATCGCGCACGCGGTCAGCGGCAAGATCAGTAAAACTACCAGACGTTTGAATAGGCGCATTTTTTCTCTTGGCGATCGGCTTTGGGGATGCTGCTCAAAGCTGTGCAGCAAGAAGCCTGCCTATCAGGTGGCAGGACGCGGCATTGGCCAATTTCCCGGTTCCATGCGCGGCATCAGATTCCCTTAAGATAAGGTCGTTAGCATTGTTTAGAATGGGCATCTGTTTGTCGGCAGTCGATCTGGGTTGCCGCCACGCGTTTTATCAATTCAATGCGGTACGGGAAACATCGAGGAGAAGGAGTGGCTAAAGTTCTGCAAGGTACGCGTCCGGCCTATGACGCAGTCGCACGCACGCTACATTGGCTAACTGTCCTGTTGATCGCGGTGCAGTTCGTGATCGGCTGGACGATGCCGGACATACACAAGGACACACAGCCCGTTGGCCTGATTGCCTGGCATCTCGGCGTCGGCTCGGCGCTGATCGCCGTCATGGTGATTAGAGTGATCTGGCGTTTGACTCACTGGCCGACGCCGGACGAGTTGCCGCCGCTATTGAGCGTCGTCTCGCGCATCACGCATTTTCTGCTTTACGCTGCGCTGGTGGTGGTGCCGCTGCTTGGCTGGATCAACGCGTCTTCACGCGGCTGGACAGTCAGTTTGCTGGGCCTTGTGCCATATCCGGCACTCAGCGAACAGGGCTCGGCTTTTGGCCACGAAATGGGTGATGTGCACGGCGTTCTCGCATGGGTGCTCTTCGCACTGATTGCGCTGCATGTGGCCGCGGCGGTGTTCCATCGCGTTGTTCTGAAAGACCACGTACTGCAACGCATGCTGCCCCAGGCGGGGCCGTCGAATAATTCGCCGCGAAACCGGTGAGGTCTGGCCCCGACGATCAGTCAGCCCGGCACCAGCGGCCGGAATCGGGGCACACAATGGCCTGTTCGCCGTTCACCCGGATTTGTTCCGCATCCAGGTGCAATGAGGTCGAAGGGGCCGTGTCGAAGGTGACACCCAGTGCATGCGCCACATGGGTATTTTCGATGGGGAGCTCCCAGGTCAGGAAGATCTGGATGCAATCCCGATCAGGCGCGAACTCGGCCGCATCAAAACCGCTGCTGTGGCGCTGAATGACGCCATGAGGCTGGCCCGTGTCGAATATCACGACCGTTCCTCGCGAGAGAGGAATGCGCCGGCCCAAAGACGGGAAATGCAGGTCCAGCCCCTTGTCCTCACTCATGAAGAGATTGCAGAAGGCCGCACTGCCATATTGCTCGGCGTCATGGTGGTACCGCGCGCCGCGGCAGGCCATCAGGGCGACGTCGCTGGCGGCAAGCACCGCGGGTATTCCTAGCGCGGAGGTCCAGTCGGACACGGCCTGCACGCAGCGCGAATAGTCGGGCCAGCGCATCCGCGCTCGCGCAAGAGGCATGGCTTCCACGTCTCCGGGTTCGAGGACCATGCGCGACGCTATCTCCCGTTCCCAATCCGCAAGCAGGCGTACAGGTGGGACAGGCACTTCGAGCGAGCCTGAGAGCACGATGTCGCTCACGCGTCGACTGCGCATGGCGTCGCCACTCCAGAAATGGGAAGTCAGTATGTCCGGCACTTGATGCTGTTAGGGGAGGTCATCTGGCCATTGTAACGATTCGACAGGGCCGCTTCGGCACATTGGCCGGGAACGGTCTCTCTCGGCCTGCGGCTTCCCCCAGGCATCGGCGAAAAGGGCTGCGCGGCGGCCTTCTCCGCGCTCATCAGATCGACAGCTTCCGGGCGCTGCGTCAATGACCCAGGCCGGTGCTGGCGATCTGGTGCTCCACGTACTGCGCAAATAGCGCGTGCAGGTGCGTGGTCGGATGAAGGTCGTCGGCGAACATGTACGTCTGGTCTGCGTTGGCGCTCACGTAGGTTGGCGGCGAGCACAGCAGTGCCGTGTCGTCGGGCGTTTTCTTGGGGTCGCAAGCAACGCCGGTGTTCGACACGGCGAAGCCGTTGGCCTGAAAATTCGCCATGATTCCGTTCAGCCAGGTATAGGAATCGATCTGGATGACCTTGCCCTGCAGGCCATCGGTCTGCAAAGCGGCGTTAAGGCTGCTGTTGAACAGCTGCGATAACTGGGTCAAGTTAGCCCCGCCATCGGACGAGGCAATGCCGTGCGGCGACAGTCCGATATTCGGCACATTGACCACCACGACATGCGTGGCGCCGTTCTGGACGATCTGACCGACAACCTGAGCGAGGGTGGCAGCCGCCGTGTTGACCGTCTGTGCAGCCGCTGGCAGAGCCCCGGCGCGTAGCACATCGTTCGCGCCCGCCCAGACGAGCACTAGTTGATTCGAGTTGAAACTCCCGTGAGCGGCCAGATAGCTCGAAACCTGCTGATTCACCGGCATTTCGATGTTGCCGATCACGCTGGTCAGAAAATCGGACTGGTTTGCCGGCGTCGCCACCGTGGCGCCACCCTCCGCATAGCCGAGGCCGCCTTGCGCGCTGAGCTTATGCGTGATGTCGATGGTGTACGCGACATTTAGCGTGTCGCCGTAGTATTGCGCGATATTCTGAGTCCACACCTGTCCGGGATTGGTCGTGAAACGCCCTCCGCCAACCGCGCCGGCGATTGGCGCGTAGGTTCCGACATCCGAAAGGCTGTCTCCGAACGAGACAATTTGCAGATGGACGCCGCCTGCCGGCGTCGCCGTGCTGCCATTATTCGAACTGCCATCGTGCCCACCGCACGCCGAAAGCAGTGAGACCGCGACGGCAAAAATTGCAGCGCGTACCGTGTCATTCATTCCTCGCATAACGACTCTCCCTGAACTGGCGGGGAGGTGCGGCCACGTTGCGGGATGATCGCGCGTCGCCTTCCCGACAAGCACACTGCCGAAGCAAGAAGCATGCGCTATTGCGCCTGCGGCGGCGGGTGGCTGGCTCACTGAGCGCGGCACAAGTGACCCACGGCTTCCATAGAGTCGAACCCTCCCTGCGCCTTTTACCCACCCGAATCGGGTAGGTGGGCGCTAAATTGCCCGACGGGTGGCGTCGCACTCCTATACTCGGCAAAGCGCGTTCCGGCGTGACGGTACGCGTCGCGAGACTTCTCTCACGTTATCCGGTCTCTCAGCTTTCCCCGTATGCCCGAATCCAATGAACACTCAGGAGACGTGCGCGTCTCCCCCAGACTCGCTATCGAGCCCGTCACCGGTACGAGATTGATTCCGCCTCGGGCGGCGCGCCAGCTCATGCCGCGCGAAGCCTTGATGGCGCGCCTGCTCGAAGCGCGGCGGCAGCGTTGCGTGGTGATTCAGGGGCCGGCCGGCAGCGCCAAAACCAGCACGATGCTGGCCCTGCGGCAAGCCATGCTGACGCTGGATTTCGACGTGGCCTGGCTGTCGCTCGCGCCTGAGAACGACGACCTGACCGCGTTCTTTCACGGTCTGCTCGCGAGCCTTGCCAGCGTGGATCCGACGATCGCGCGCGAAGCGGAACTGCTGGTCGGCCGTGAAAGCGACGAGACGGCGGTCGAGCATTGGGTGATCACGCTCGTTCGCGGGATTGCGCGCCGCAAGCGCGAGCTCGTGCTGATGCTCGACGACGTTCATTACCTTCAGAACGCCCGCATTCTCGAAGCGATGCGCTGGCTGCTCGATTACGCGCCACCACAGCTTCATGTCGTGCTGGCTTCGCGGCGGGCGTTGCCCGTTTCGCTGGCGCGCTTGCGCTCGCAGGGTCTCGCGACCGAACTAGATCGACGGGATCTGCGCTTTTCGGCCGAAGAATCAGAGCGGTTCTTGCGCGAGCAACTCGGCGACATCGCCAAACGGGACGCGCAGGTCGTGCATGAACTGACCGACGGCTGGGCGGCGGGCCTGCAATTGTTCGCGATCGACCTGAAAACCCGCAAAGGCGCGGCCTTCGCGCCTGCAACGGTGCGCGACGCCGAGACGTTCGCGCGCTACTTCGAACGCGAAGTGCTGGTGCGCCTCGCGCCGGACGATCTGCTTCTGCTCACTCGCGCGGCGTTGTGCGAACGATTTTGCGCACGCCTTTGCGCAAGCTTGATGCAGCATGCAGATGCGGTTGCAGACGTCGCCTCCCGACTCAGTCGCCTGGAGGGCGACAATCTGTTCATCAGCCAGATTGGTGTCGGGCAGGACGGCGAAACCTGGTATCGCCTGCATCCTCTGCTGCGCGAGGTGCTGCAGCGCCGGGTCGCCGGGCTGCCGGCCGCGGAACTGCGCGAACTGCATGCGGCGGCCTGGCAGTGGCTCAGTGAGCAAGGTTATGTCGACGAAGCCGTGCATCACGCCGTGCTGGCCGACAACGCACAGGCTGCCGCCGACCTCGTGGAGGGCTGCGCGCACGATCTGCTCGCGCGCGGCGAACTCCGGCAGCTGGCGGGCCTGGTGCGCCGGTTGCCTCCGGCGCAGATCACGGCGCGTTTCGATCTGCGCGTGATCACCGCCTATCTGCAAATGTATGCGGGGGAAACCGATGCGCTCATGCAGAGCATCCAGCAGATAGCGTCGCGCAGCGAACGGCCGGACCCGCGTCAGCGCTACGCGCTCGCGCTGCTTCGCGGTGGCCTCGCGCTACAGCGCGACGACACGGATTCGGTCGTCGCGCTATTGCCTGAACTGCAGCGCGTCCCCGCGGACGCGGACGATTTCACCCGTGCGGGTCGCGGCAATATCCTCTCGTGGATGTTCATCCATCGTGGTGAATATGAACAGGCGCGCAAGGTGTTGGAGGAGGGTGCGCCGCATGGCGGCGCGCCGCGCGGCATCCTGCTTGGCCGGTGCATGAGCGGTATGACGCACGCCGCCGAGGGGCAGGTGCTGCTCGCCGAGCGGGTCTTTTGCGACGTGCTGGCGGAAGCGGAAAAACAGGGGCCGGCCTACGTCGGCATTGCGTGTATGGCCGCGGCGCTGCTTGGCGAAGCGCTCTACGAACTGAACGATGTCGATGCCGCACTCGGTCTGTTGGACGAACGCATCGACGTGCTAGAGCGTGTGTCGATTCCGGACACCGTGTTGCGGGCGCTGGTGGTGCTCGCCGGCGCGCACTGGTTCGCGGGCCGTCGGCTCGAGGCGCGCGACTATCTCGATCGACTCGAAGACTACGCGAAGCGTCATGGTGTGGATCGTCTACTCGCCAACGCACTCTGCTTGCGCTCCCGCTGGCTGCTGGAAGAAGGCAGTCTCGATGAAGCCGAGGCGGCGCTGCTGCGCTGCGAAGCGCTCGCGGCGCGTTATGCCGGCGCGGCACGCAGCACGGCATGGGAAATCAGCGTCTGCGCCGATCTTGCGCGCATTCGCATGTGCCTGCATCTGAACGATTTCGACGGCGCGATGAACCGGCTGAAGCCCCTCAGCGCGCTGTCCGAAGCGGGAGGGCGGTGGTGCCGCGTAGCCGGGTTGCGGTTGCAGATGTCGATTGCCGAGATGGGGCGCCACAACGAGAGAGCGGCGCGTGAGCATCTGGTCGAGGCGCTGCGTCTCGGGCATCGGCTGGGGCTGATGCGCAGCCTGCTGGACGAGCTTGGACCCTGCCGGCAGATTCTTGACCCGCTGCCGTCGGAACAGGGCTTCGACCCCGTTCTCGCTTTCTATGCCCAACGGCTGATCGAAGCCGGGCAGGCAACGGCGCCTGCCGCGCCACAGACGGCTGCGATGCACGTGCCGATCCAGTCGCTCAGCGAACGCGAAAACGAGGTACTGGGTCTGCTTGCTCTTGCATTGCCCAACAAGAAGATTGCGCGGGTCATGGACGTTTCGCTCGATACGGTGAAGTGGCACCTGAAGAACATCTACAGAAAGCTCGAAGTGTCGGGCCGCGACGGCGCCGTCGCCAGGATGCGCGACGCGGGCGCGCGATAACCGCCGTCTCACCCGCAACCCTCCATCCTCCTACCCCCACTCTACGGGGGTAGGCTCGCTCCCCACCCCCACCACGCACAATGCGTTTATGGAAGCAGCCGGCCGGCAAACCCGGTCAGCGCTGCCAACGCATTCAATCGATAAGGAGCGTGCGGTGGAAGTCAAACGTAATGTCTATCGCGAGGATCACGAGATGCTGCGTGAAACCGCGCGGCGTTTCTTCGAACGGGAATGCCTGCCGCGTCAGGCGCAGTGGGACGAGGCCGGCTGTGTCGATCGCGAGACGTGGTTGAAGGCGGGGCGGGAAGGTCTGCTTTGTGTGACCGTCCCGGAAGAATACGGCGGTGGCGGCGGCGATTTCGGTCATTCGGCGATCGTCGCGGAAGAGTTGCATCGTGCGGGCGTGTCGGGTTTCAGCTATTCCGTGCACTCCGATATCACCGCGCCGTACATCGTGCGCCTCGGCACCGAAGAGCAGAAACGCAACTGGTTGCCGCCCATTTGCCGCGGCGAAAAGATTCTCGCCATCGCGATGACCGAGCCCGGCACGGGCTCTGATCTGAAGTCGATCCGTACCACCGCGGTGCGCGATGGCGACGACTACGTGATCAACGGCAGCAAGACGTTCATCTCCAACGGCCTGAACTGCGACATGGTGGTGGTGGTCTGCAAGACCGACCCGTCGGCGGGTGCGAAGGGCGTGAGCCTGATCATGGTCGAAACCGACCGTGCCGGCTTTCGCCGTGGCCGCAAGCTCGAGAAAGTCGGGCAGGCCGCGGCTGACACTGCCGAACTCTTTTTCGACAACGTGCGCGTACCGGCAAGCAACCTGATCGGTAACGAGAACGGCGGCTTCATCCACCTGATGGAAGAGTTGCCGCAAGAGCGCCTGATCATCGCGGTGTATTGCGCCGCGAAGCTGGAGCGGCAACTCGAACTGACGTTGCAATACGTGAAGGACCGTCGCGCTTTCAATCAGACCGTGTGGGACTTCCAGAACACCAAATTCAAGCTGGCCGATGTGAAGGCGCAAGCCGTCGCGGTCCGCACGCTGGTCGATTACTACATCCGCGAGCACATGGAGCGCAAGCTCACGCTGCAGGAAGCGGCCATCGCCAAGCTCTTCGCGACCGAAGCGATGTGGAAGTGCATCGACGAAATGGTCCAGTTGCATGGCGGTTACGGCTACATGCTGGAGTATCCGATTGCCCGTGCCTTTGCCGACATGCGCGTCACGCGCATTTTCGGTGGGACCAGCGAGGTTCTGCGGGATCTGATTTCGCGCAAGCTTTAAGTCTCCTTACCTTTTGAGGCAGCATCATGAGCGAAAAAGTACTGGTGGCGGGCGTCGGCATGATCCAGTTCGCCAAGCCCGGCGCGAGCCAGAGCTACACCGAAATGGGCGCTGAAGCGACCCGCCGCGCGCTGGCCGATGCGGGCATTGCGTACGACCTCGTAGAGCAGGCATTCGCGGGCTACGTCTACGGGGACTCCACGTGCGGCCAGACCGCGCTGTACGAAGTGGGCATGACGGGCATTCCGATCGTCAACGTCAATAACAATTGCTCGACGGGTTCGACCGCGCTTTATCTCGCGCGCCAGGCAATCGCGACCGGCGACGCCGACTGCGTGCTCGCGCTCGGTTTCGAGCAGATGCAGGCCGGTGCATTGAAATCGCATTGGGACGACCGGCCGGTGACGCGTGCGCGTTTCGTGCCGATCATGCACGGCCTCACCGCCGACCTCGCGCATCTTCCGCAGGCACTGCGCACGTTCGGCGGCGCGGGCCGCGAGCATATGCAGCGTTACGGCACGCGCATGGAAACCTTCGCCGCGGTGCGCGCGAAGGCGAGCCGCCACGCGGCCAACAACCCGCTCGCACTGTTCCGCAAACAGGTGACGACCGAAGACGTGATGAACGACACGGTGCTGATACCCGGCGTGATGACGCGTCTGATGGCCTGCCCGCCGACATGCGGCGGCGCGGCGGCGATCCTCGTCTCCGAGAAGTTTGCGAAGAAGCATGGCTTGCGCACCGGTGTGCAGATCGTTGCGCAATCCCTCACGACGGATCCGCCGGCTTCGTTCGATCCGCCGTCGATGCTGAACTACGTCGGCACGCACATGACGCGTTCGGCCGCGAACAAGGTCTACGAACAGGCCGGTATCGGACCGGAAGACATCGACGTGTGCGAGCTGCACGACTGTTTCGCGCACAACGAAGTCATCTGCTACGAATCGCTTGGGTTCTGCCCGGAAGGCGGCGCCGAGAAGTTCGTCAACGACGGTGACAACACGTACGGCGGCAAGGTGGTGGTCAATCCGTCAGGCGGTCTGCTTTCCAAGGGGCATCCGTTGGGCGCGACCGGCCTCGCGCAGTGTTATGAGTTGACCCACCAGTTGCGCGGCACCGCCGACCAGCGTCAGGTGCAAGGCGCGAAGCTCGCGCTTCAACACAACCTGGGCCTGGGCGGCGCGTGTGTCGTGACGCTGTACGGCAAGCACTGAACGCGTGAGCGCAGGCCGGCGGCAAGTCGTCTCCTGCGCAAACGTCTGGATAGCAAACAGCACTGAGGATTTCCCATGCAGCAACTTTGCAAGAATCGCGTTGTGGTCGTCACCGGCGCCGGTCGAGGCCTCGGACGTGAATACGCTCTGGAGTTCGCCCGTCAGGGGGCGAAAGTCGTCGTCAACGATCTCGGCGGCAAGGGAGATGGTTCGGGCGCGGCGAGCGGCCCCGCGCTTGATGTGGTCGCCGAAATCGAAGCGCTCGGCGGCGAAGCTGTCGCGAACTTCGACGACGTGGCCGACTGGCAGGGCGCGAAGAACATGATCGACACGGCCATTTCCGTTTTCGGCGGACTCGACGTGCTGGTCAACAACGCGGGCATTCTGCGCGATCGCACGCTGGTCAACATGAGCGAGGAAGACTGGGACTCGGTGATTCGCGTACACATGCGCGGCACTTTTGCGCCGTCGCGCCACGCTGCCGCATACTGGCGCGAGGAGGCCAAGGCGGGTCGCGAGCGGGTGGCGCGGCTCATCAACACCAGTTCGTCGTCGGGTCTGTACTGCAATCCTGGCCAGGCCAACTATGGCGCGGCGAAGGCGGGTATCGCCGCCATGTCGGTGATTGCGGCTCGCGAACTGGAGCGCTATGGTGTGACCGTGAATGCGATCTATCCGACCGCAATGAGCCGGCTCACTGAGGACATCTTCGCGAAGCGGCGCGACGAATTCACCGCGGGCGCCGCACCGGGCTTCGATCCGCTGGATGCCGGCAATGTCGCGCCCCTCGTGGCATGGCTGGGCAGCAGTGCGTCGGGCGGTATCACCGGGCGTGTGTTTGGCGTGCGCGGTGGCCGTATCACGGTGGCCGAAGGCTGGCATGCCGGCCCGCGCATCGAGAAGGACGGGCGTTGGGATGCGGCGGAACTCGGTGCTTTGATACCGGGGTTGGTGGAGCAGGCCGCGCCGAATGCGCTGACCTCCGGCGAAATTCCGGAGACGGTAGCGTAAGCGCCCGAAACCTTCACGCATCGCAGGAGAGTCTGCATGAGCGGAACCCCGAAATACCTCGGCGACCATGCCGAACTGACACCGGATAAGGCCGCCGCGATCAACAGCACGAGCGGCGAGGTGTTGACCTATCGCGAACTCGACGAGCGTTCGAATCGCTTCGCGCAGTGTCTGTACGCAGCGGGGCTGCGGCGCGGCGACCATATCGCGATGGTGCTCGAGAACAACATGCGCTGCTTCGAGGTGTGTTGGGCGGCGCTGCGTTCCGGCTTGATGATCACGCCGGTCAACCGCTACCTGACCGCGGCGGAAGCAGCCGGCATCATCGAGGACAGCAACGCGCAAGTGGTGGTCAGTTCGTATGCAATGCGCGAGCTCGCGGCCGGACTGACCAGCATGATGCCGACGTGCCGTCTGCGGCTGATGGTCGACGGCACCATTGCCGGCTGGGAAAGCTATGAAGCCATGACCGGCCGCTATCCCGCCAGTCGTCTTGACGATGAATGGCTGGGCGCCATGATGATCTATAGCTCGGGCACGACCGGCCGTCCGAAGGGCATTATTCGCGCGCAGCCTCAGGGCCGGGTGACCGAAGGTTCCGGTTCCGCGCGCCGCCCGCAGTTCGAGCGCTATGGTTTTGACGCGCAAACGGTGTATCTGTCGCCGGCGCCGCTCTATCACACCGCGCCGCTCGGCTACGGAATCGAGACGCAGTTCGGCGGCGGCACCGTGGTCTTCATGGAGAAGTTCGATCCGCTCGAAGCGCTGCGGGCGATCGAGCGCTATCGCGTCACGCACAGCCAGTGGGTGCCGACCATGCTGATCCGCCTGCTCAAGCTCGGCCCCTCGCTGCGCGATGCATTCGACCTGTCGAGCCACCGGGTGGCGATTCATGCGGCCGCACCGTGCCCACAGGAGGTCAAGCGGCAGATGATCGACTGGTGGGGGCCGATCATCGAGGAGTATTACTCGTCGACTGAGGGCAATGGCGTGACCACGCTCAGCACCGAGGAGTGGCTCGCGCATCCCGGTTCGGTGGGCCGCCCGCTGCTCGGCGTCATTCATATCTGCGATGACGACGGCAACGAGTTGCCGGTCGGCGAAACCGGCACCGTTTATTTCGAGCGGGACCAGTTGCCGTTCCACTACCACAACGATCCCGACAAGACCCGTGCCGCACAACATCCCCGCTATCCGGCGTGGACGGCGGTCGGCGACATAGGTCATGTGGATAGCGACGGCTATCTGTATCTGACCGATCGCAAGGCGTTCATGATCATCTCCGGCGGAGTCAACATCTATCCGCAAGCGATCGAAGACGCGCTGGCCGTGCATCCCGATGTGCAGGATGCGGCGGTGATCGGCGTGCCCGACGCCGAGATGGGCGAGCAGGTCAAAGCGATTGTCGAACCGATGCCCGGCGTGGTGCCGTCGGACGCGCTCGCGGAACGGCTATTGGCCTACCTGCGCACGCGAGTGGCGCGCTACATGGTGCCGCGCTCGATCGATTTCATCGACGCGATGCCGCGCCTGCCAACCGGCAAGCTGTACAAGCAGGCACTGCGTGAGCGCTATGACGCACGAGCGGAGCGTGCGGATTCATAACCCGCACACGCGCAGCGGCGAGGCGACTACAAAAATCTGGAGTGAGACGTGAACAACCTGTTGGATGCTTTCCACCTGACGGCGCTGCCCGCCGCGGCCGAAGCGTTCCGTGCGGACGTGAAGCACTTTCTTGACGAGCACCTGCCAGCGGCGCCGGACGATGTTCGTGCCCGTTCCTGGATGGGCTTCGACGCGGAGTTCAGCCGACGTCTCGCGGCGCGCGGCTGGATCGGGTTGACCCTGCCGGCGAGTTACGGCGGCGCGGGCATGGACGCGTTTCGTCGCTTCGTGCTGGTCGAGGAACTGCTGGCCGCGGGTGCACCGGTCGCGGCACACTGGATCGCCGACCGTCAAAGCGGCCCATTGATTCTGCGCTACGGCACCGAGGCGCAGAAGGACTTCTACCTGCCGCGCATCTGTGCCGCGAGCGCGTTCTTCTGCATCGGCATGAGCGAGCCCGACTCGGGTTCCGATCTCGCGAGCGTGCGAACCCGTGCGGTGCGCTGCGACGGCGGCTGGCGTCTGACCGGGCGCAAGATCTGGACGACCAACGCGCAGCATTGCCAGTACATGATCGCGCTGGTGCGATCGTCGGGCGTGCCGGAGGATCGGCAGAAGGGGCTGTCGCAGTTCATCGTCGATCTGTCGCTGTCCGGCGTCGACGTGCGGCCGATCGTGGATCTCACTGGCGACGCCCACTTCTCCGAAGTGACGTTCGACAACGTATTCCTAGCCGACGACGCGTTGATCGGCGACGAAGGCGCCGGCTGGCAGCAGGTCACGGCCGAACTGGCTTTCGAACGCAGCGGTCCCGAGCGGCTTTATTCGAGCGTGGTGCTGCTCGACTGCTGGCGCGCGCAACTGCGCCGCCACGGCGCGAATGATGCCGACCTCCCCTTGCTCGGCGGCTTCGCAACGCAACTGGCCACGCTGCGCTGCCTGTCGATCGCGGTGACCGCGAGACTCGCGCATGGCGAAAGCCCGGTGGTCGAGGCTGCGCTCGTCAAGGACATCGGCACCGAGTTCGAACAGGCCATTCCCGCGCAACTGGAAGCGGCGATCAGCGCGGACCCTGCCCAGACCATCGATCCCGAGTTGTATCGCACGGTGGCCTACCTCAGCCAGATCTCGCCGACCTTCTCGCTGCGCGGCGGCACGCGCGAAGTGCTGCGCGGCATGATCGCGCGCGGTCTTGGTTTGCGCTAACCCATCTGGACGAGGAAGAGACCTGCATGTTCACCGAAGCCATTGAAGCTATTCTGCGCGACCGCGCCACCCCCGAAGCGATCCGCGCGATCGAGAACGGCGGCGCGCCCGCGTCTATCTGGAACGCAGTGGAGGAGGCCGGCTTTCTGGAGTTGCTGACGCCGGAAAGCGACGGCGGCGCCGGACTGTCCTTGCCGGCAAGCGCGCCGGTTTTCACGGCCCTTGGACGCTATGCGGTCCCCGTGCCGCTCGCACAGAGCATCGCGGCGCGCGCGCTTCTGCGCGGCACCGGAGTCGCGGCGCCTGCCGGCATGACGACGCTCGCGGGCGCTTGCCGCCGTCGCGAGAATGGCGCGTTGGAGGCGCCTCAGGTGCCGTTCGGCATGACCTGTGACCACGTACTGGCCAATGTCGACGGTGATTTGCTGCTGCTCGACGCCGCCCGAGCCGAACGCAAACCCTGCGGCGTGCACGGCAGCTTTAGCGGCACGCTGAGTTGGGGCATCGATGCCGTGCCCACGCCGCTCGGCGCGAACGGCGAAGAGGTGCTGCGGTTCAGTGCTGCGATCCATGCGGCCGCTATCGCCGGCGCGATGGATCGCGTGTTCGCCATGACGCTGCAGTACTGCAACGATCGCTCGCAATTCGGCAAGTCGATTGGCAAATTTCAGGCGGTGCAGCATCAGTTGAGCGTGATGGCCCAGCACGTGGCGTCGGCCGGGATGGCATCCGAACTGGCGTTCTCAGGCGCGGGCGCCGTGCCCGAGCGGCTCGCGACAGCGATCGCCAAAGCGCGCACGAGCATGGCGGTGCCGCTGGTGGCGTCGACGGCGCATGCGTTGCATGGCGCAATCGGCGTCACCGCCGAATACGATCTCCAGCTCTATACGCGCAGGCTGCATGAATGGCGCATGGCGGACGGCTCGGAGGCATTCTGGAATCGCATGGTGGGGAACGCGGTGCTCGCGCAGCAGCACGGCACGTTCGCGGACTTCGCGCGAACCGCGCCATGCGCCGCCGCATGAAGAGGCGAACGGCAGAGAGCGCATCTGCTCACGCCGCTCCGGCGTCAGCGGAAAACCTATACAGCAGCGGAGACGATTAGACATCCTATGAGCCAATTTCTGAAGTACGAACAGGACGGACACATCGTCACGTTGACGATGAACGAACCGGAACGGCGCAATCCGCTCACCGGCAACACAGCGGTGGAGGAGTTTCTGACGGCGATCGCGCGCATCGAAGCCGACCGTTCCGTGCGGGCCGTCATCCTGACGGGCGCCGGCACGGCGTTCTCGTCGGGCGGCAATATCCACGACATGGAACGGCATGCGTCGGGCACGCTGCCCGGCATGGAGATTCGCCAGGACTACCGGCGCGGCATTCAGCAACTGCCGCTGGCGTTGTTCAATCTGGAGGTGCCGGTCATTGCCGCCGTGAATGGCGCGGCGATCGGCGCGGGACTCGACCTTGCCTGCATGTGCGATATCCGCATTGCGTCCGAGCTTGCAAAATTCGCCGAGAGCTTCGTCAAGCTCGGCATCATTCCCGGCGACGGCGGCGCGTGGCTGCTGCCGCGCATCATCGGTTTGTCGCGCGCCGCCGAGTTGACCTTCACGGGCCAGATGATCGACGCCCAACAGGCGCTCGAATGGAATCTGGTGTCCCGCGTCGTGCCGCACGGCGAACTCCTCACCGTCGCGCAAGGCCTCGCGCGTTCGATCGCCGCCAATCCGCCTCACGCAGTGCGGCTGGCCAAGCGCTTACTGCGCGAAGGCATGCATTGCCGGCTGGATACGCTACTGGAAATGTCGGCGGCTTATCAGGCGCTCTCGCATCAAACGGCAGACCATCGCGAGGCGGTTGCGGCGTTCATCGAGAAACGGTCGCCGTCGTTCAATGGATAGAGCGGCCGCCGATCGTCTGGCATGCGACGGCGCTCGCGAGCCGGCAACCACGCAGCGCTTTCGCACACGCATTACCGATTGCTTCGGCATTCGCCATCCGATCCTGCTCGGCGGCATGCATCACCTCGGCCAGTCGGGCATTGTCGCGGCGGTGGTGAACGCGGGTGCGATGGGCTTTATCACCGCGCGCTCGTTCAGCAGTGCGGATGCATTGCGCAGCGATCTGCGCCGTTGCAGAACGCTGACCGAGGGCCGGCCCTTCGGCGTGAATCTGACGTTGTCGCGCCGCGCCGCACTGAATCGCGACGTCGCCGACTGGATCAGGATCGCGCTCGAAGAAGGCGTGCGTCACTTCGAAAGCGCGGGCGCGTCGCCCGAGCAACTGGTAGAGCCGATTCGAAGGGGCGGCGGTGTGTTGATCCACAAATGCCCGAGCGTGCGCCATGCAGTGAGCGCGCAGCGCCTCGGTGTGGATGCACTCGCATTGGTGGGCCTTGAAGAAGGCGGCCATCCCGGCGCCAATCAGCTTTCCGCATTCGTGAACGGGGCTTATGCGCTAGAGAAGATTCATGTTCCGCTCGTGATCGGCGGCGGTATCGGCAACGGTCGTCAGATTGCCGCCGCGCTTGCGCTAGGCGCCGACGGCGTGGTGATGGGCAGCCGCTTCATGGTCGCCTCGGAAATCGCCGCACACGATGCGTTGAAGCAGCGCATTGTCGCCGCCGACGCGCATTGCTCGACCGCGATCCTCGCATCGCTCGGCGACACCTGGCGCGTGCTGGATAACGAGGCGGCGCGCGAGGTCCAGCGGCTCGAAGCCGCGGGTGCTCGCCAGCACAGCGACTTCGGCGATCTGATCCTGTCGTCGCGGACGCGGCAATGCGTCTATCAGGACGGCGACGTGGAGGCCGGCATCGTATCGCTCGGACCGGCAGGCGGCTTCGCGGACGCGATTGTTCCGGCCGCGCAGATCGTCGAGCAATTGATCGGCGACGCGGCGCAGGCAGCACACGCGTTCGCGCAGCGCGTTGTCGGCGCGGACGCGCGCTCGTGTCCTGCGTCCATGTCCGTGGCCTGAACACCTCTTGCCTCGCGTGCGTGCGCGAGATCCGGTGAGGTTCGCAGCACGGCGGCCTTAAACGCTCATACACAGCCAAGGAGACCAGCATGTATCTGACCCAGGGCCTGCATCGCTCGCTTCAGCAGAACCCGGACCGGGTGGCGACTTCGTTCAAGGGACGTCGGCGGACGTTTCGCGAGTTCGCGGATCGGACCGCGCGTCTGGCGGCCGCGTTGCGTGGAATCGGCATGACAGCGGATGATCGCATCGGCATGCTCGCGCTCAATTCCGACCGCTACCTCGAATACGTAATGGGCGTGTGGTGGGGCGGTGGCGTGCTGAACCCGGTCAACATTCGTTGGAGCGTGGCGGAGATCGCCTATTCGCTGAACGATTGCGACACGCGCATCCTGATCGTCGACGACCACTTCGCCGATATCGCGCCGGAAGTGTGCGCGCTCGCCCGGACCGCGCCGATCCTGATTCATGCCGGCGACGGCGCGGCGCCGCCCGGCATGCTCTCGTTCGACGCGTTGATCGCGGCCGCTGCGCCGATGCCGGACGCCGGCCGTGGTGGCGCCGATCTCGCGTGCATCATGTACACCGGCGGCACGACCGGTTTTCCGAAGGGCGTGATGCAGACGCATCTGAACGTCTGGTCGTCGTGCATCATGCGGATTGCCGAGTCCGCGCCCTTGCCCGATAGCGCGGTTTTGCATGCGGCGCCGTTCTTCCATGTCGCCGGGCTCGGACGCGCGCTCGTGCAGTTCATCGCCGGCGAGGCGCACGTCGTCATTCCGGCCTTCGACGCGGGCGAGTTGCTCAAGGCGATCGGCGAGGAGCGCGTAAGCGACACGCTGCTCGTGCCGACCATGATCCAGACGGTGCTCAATCATCCCGACTTTGCCCGCACCGATCTGACCAGCCTGAAGCGCCTCACCTACGGCGCGTCGCCGATCCCGGAAACGCTATTGGACCGGCTGATCGAAGCCCTGCCTGGTCTGCAGCTCGCGCATTCTTACGGGATGACCGAGGCGTGTCCGAGCATTTCGGCGAACTCGCCTTCCAACCACGATGAAGCGGGCCGCAAAAGCGGCCTGTACCGCTCGATCGGTCGCGGCTTGCCGGGACTGATGGTGAAGGTGGTCGATAGCAGCGGCGAGGAAGTGCCGCGCGGCACGGTCGGCGAGATCGTCGTGCGCGGGCCGAACGTCATGGCCGGCTACTGGAAGAAGCCCGAGGAGACCGCGCAGGCCGTTCGCGACGGCTGGCTGCATACCGGCGACGGCGCGTACATGGACGCGCAGGGTTATCTCTACATTGTCGACCGCATCAAGGACATGATCGTCAGCGGTGGCGAGAACGTTTACTCCGCCGAAGTGGAGAGCGTGATCGCGCGGCATCCCGCGGTCGCCGCCTGCGCGGTCATCGGAATTCCGCACGACACGTGGGGCGAGGCCGTGCATGCCGTGGTGGTCTGCAAGCCTGGCGAGACGCTCAGCGAAGACGATATTCGCGGACATTGCCGCCTGTTCATCGCCGCCTATAAGTGCCCGAAGACCGTCGAGTTCCGGGAGCAACTGCCGTTGTCGGCTGCCGGCAAGGTTCTGAAGCGGGACATCCGTGCGCCGTACTGGGCGGGCAGGCAACGCAACATTAATTAACCAGCCTCGCCATCGCGCGCCATGGCGTTCGATGTGGTTGAGGACACCAGTACTACCCATACCGAATGGATTGAGTTGTTATTTTTTAAATAAGTATAACTAATACAAAAGGAGACAAATCTGTGAGGAAGTCGCTCTGGCAATGACGCTGATGGACATGGCAAGCGGAGCGACGGGTGTGGATCTAAGGATACGACAAACCTTCCAGGCGGAATCGAATTGCCTGCTTGATGTTCCCAGTAGCAGTCGAATGAGGTCGGCGGTTCACTCATTCCGCGTGCCATGAATGACGATATTTCTATAACTCCGTGAACGTTGCGGACCGGTAAGAATAGGAGACGGGCATGCATTTGCCATCGCAGACAATAGACGTAAAGCAGTTCATCGACAACCGAAGCTTCTCGCACTATCAATGGCTCGTCATCGCGTTGTGTTTTCTGATTCTCACAGTCGACGCGTATGACATTGCCGCCATCGGCTATGCGGCGCCATCACTCATTGGCGAGTGGCATATCACGAAAGCCCAATTGGGCACTGCAATGAGCGCTGGCGTGCTGGGAATGACGGCTGGCGCGCTGCTCGGGGGGGCGCTGTCAGACTGGAGCAGCCCTAAACGGGTGTTGATCATAATGATGATGACGTCCGCAATCGGGAGCATCCTGACCGCGTTGGCCGGCAGCGTTGCCGCACTCGCTTCGCTGCGCTTTATCACCGGCCTGGGGTTGGGGGCGGCGATGCCGGTGGCTTTAACGGTTGTGTACGAATACACCCCGACTCGCCGCGGTCCGCTTCTCGTCAATTTTGTGAATTGTGGCGTCATGCTGGGCGCGGCGGCGTGTGGACTGATTGCGGCGGTCCTGGTCCCCGCGTTTGGCTGGGCGAGCATTTTTGTCGTCGGCGGCGTGGTGCCGCTCGTCCTCGCCGTAGTGTCGATATTCGTGCTGTCAGAGCCGCTGCGATTCATGGTATCGCGAGGCTTGCCGTCAGAGCGCGTGGCAGCTGTGCTGCGACGCATCGCCCCCGATACATCTTTCGACGGGGCTCACTTCGTGATTTCAGAGGACGTGGAAACCCGGGGAAAGCAGGGCGTGTCAGTGATTTTGTCGCGCGGTTTCCGGTTCGGTACGCTGATGCTGTGGTGCGCCTACTTCTGTGCTGCGTTTGTGTATTACCTGTTGAACGGCTGGATGCCGCTGTTGCTGCGGGGCAGCGGCGTTACCACCAGTCAGGCTTCCTTCATTACCGGGCTGTTCTCGCTAGGCGGTATGGCAGGCACCCTTTGCCTGGGGTGGTTGATGGGGCGCTTCGAGAAGAACAGCGTCGTGGCGATTGCCGTTGCCGGCGGGGCGCTGGCCATCTGGCTACTCGGCGAGCAAAAGGGCAGTCTCATGCTTCTCGCGGTCAGTACGTTTGCTGCCGGCGTGTGCGTGAATGGCGCGGTGATGTCGATGGCGGCTTTGGCTGCGTCGTTCTATCCAACCAGCGGCCGCGCGACCGGCGTGTCGTGGATGACCGGCATGGGCCGGTTCGGCGGTATGTTGGGTCCGGTTGCAGGCGGGTTGATGCTGAAATTCAACCTCGACGTGAGCACGGTGTTTTCGCTGCTGGCGATTCCACTGCTGATCCAGGCGGTGGCGCTGTGGCTGAAACGTTCCGCAACCGACGGCTCCGCACCGGTCGAATACCCGTCGAACCTCGCGTGAACCTCGCGTGAACCGTCGCGCGCTCAGGCGTGGATCGATTGTATAAGCTGCCTCGCGCGAGGCAGCGCAACGATCCCGGGCACCGGTCAGCTCCCGTGTGCCCGAGCACTACAGCAAAAAGGACGTTGAAATGCCCAGCAAGATTGCCCCCCATGAAGGCGCCACGGTAGGCGCGCTGTACCGTTCGGCCTTTAAGGCCTTTGCGTCGCGCGAAGCCCTCGTGGGTGATGGCGTGCGGCTAAGTTATGAAGAGCTTGCTTGCCGTTGCAAGCGTATGGTGGCTTATTTCGAGTCCGTCGGAGTTCGCCCCCAGGATGGCATCGGGCTATTGTCAGGCAACAGTCCTGATGCGGTGGTCGTGCTGATCGCCGCGCAACTGTTCGGACTGCGTCTTATCCCGTTGCATCCGCTTGGCTCTGAGGATGATCATGCGTATGTGCTGCGCGATAGCGGAATGAAAGTGCTGGTGGTGGACACCGCCCGCTATGCCGAGCGCGGGGCCGCATTGGCACGCCTCGGTATCGTCGGGCACGTGCTCACGCTGGGTCCGTCTGCGTTTGGCACAGATATCCAGGTGGCCTCGGCCAGCATGGGCCCTTCCGAAGCGGAATATGACGCCCAGCCCGACGACATTGCCAAGATCTCCTATACCGGAGGCACAACTGGGCAATCCAAGGGCGTGCTTCAACGGCATCGCGCAATCGTAACGATGACACTGCAGCAACTGGCGTGCTGGGAATGGCCGGCGCAGCCTCGTTTCCTCGCGGCAACGCCGATCTCCCACGCAGCGGGCGCGTTCATCCTGCCCACCTTTCTACGCGGCGGCACGGTCTTCTTTATGGACAAGTACCACCCGGAGCGATTCCTCGAGACTATTCAGACCCACGGCATTAATTGCACGTTTCTTGTGCCCAGCCAGATCTACGGGCTGCTCGAATCGCCGGTCCTCGGCGACTACAACCTGGCGAGTCTGCAACGCCTCTGGTACGGGGCGTCTCCCATCACGCCCGCGCGTCTGCAGGAGGGACTGCAGAAGTTCGGTCAGATCTTTGGGCAGATTTATGGTCAGGTGGAAGCCCCCATGACGGTGAGCTATCTGCGCTCGGACGAGCACGATCCTGCGAGGCCGCATCTGCTGGCTTCTTGTGGCCGTGTACTTCCCGGCAACGAAGTCAAACTGCTCGACGCCGATCACGCGGAAGTGCCGGCCGGCGACGTCGGCGAGCTTTGCGTGCGTGGATCGCTGGTCATGTCGGGTTACCTGAACCGGCCTGACGAAACCGATAAAGCCTTCGCGGGTGGCTGGCTGCACACGGGCGACATGGCACGTAGGGATGCCGAGGGCTATGTGTATCTGGTCGACCGGGCCAAGGACATGATTATTTCCGGCGGTTTCAACGTCTATTCCAGCGAAGTGGAGAACTGTCTCGCGCTCCATCCGGCGGTGGCCATGTCTGCCGTGATTGGCGTGCCCGACCCGAAGTGGGGCGAAGCGGTGACCGCCGTGGTCGTGCTGAAACCACAGGCGACGGTGAGCGCAAGCGCGTTGATCGAGTTCGTTGCTGCGCGCAAGGGCGTTGTGTCGGCGCCGAAGACTCTATTCTTCGAAACTGCTTTGCCTCTGACGGCGATCGGCAAGGTCGACAAGAAAGCCATTCGCGCAAAGTACTGGGTGGGTCAGGATCGCCAGGTCAGCTAGTGATAGCGGCGGTTCAGCGTTTTGTCAAAAGAGCTCGCGCTATATCAGTGGCCGTTAGATTGACCCGCCCTGCTACCCGACCGGGGTGGTGCCGGTTTGCGCGCATTCTGGCTTACTTCTACTCAGGCAGGGCCGACTTCAACGGTGGGTGCCAACCAATAACGGTGCGCGCGGCGCACCGTCATGCAAAACGCAGAGTGGAGGGACGATGGGTGTTTTGAGCGGTATTCGCGTGCTGGAATTCGAGGCGATCGGTCCGGGGCCCTTCGGCGCCATGTTGCTAGCCGATATGGGCGCAGATGTCTTGCGTATCGACCGGCCGCTTCCACCTGCCGATCTGGGTCCGAAGACCAACGGCAAGCGTGCGGACGTCACAGGGCGCGGCCGTCGCTCGGTCACGCTCGATCTGAAGCAGCCGCAGGCGATCGAGGCCGCGCTGGATCTGATGTCGCGCGCCGACGTCGTGATCGAAGGGTTTCGCCCCGGCACGATGGAGCGTCTCGGGCTTGGACCGCAAGCCGCACTGGCTCGCAATCCGCGGCTCGTGTACGGGCGCATGACGGGGTGGGGGCAAACCGGGCCACTCGCCGAGCGGGCAGGCCACGATCTGAACTACATCGCACTGTCCGGCGTGTTGTCGGGCATTGGCCGCGCCGGTGAGCCGCCCGTGCCGCCGTTGAACCTCGTGGGCGACTACGGCGGTGGCGGCATGCTGCTGGCGTTGGGTGTGGTGGCGGCATTGTTCAACGTGCAGCGCGGCGGCGCGGGCCAGGTCGTCGACGCCGCGATGATCGAAGGCGCGGCGCAGTTGGGCTCGGTGATCTGGGGTCTGCTCGCCTCGGGTAACTGGCGGGAAGAGCGCGCCAGCAATCTGCTGGATGGCGGCACGCCCTGGTACGACAGTTATCGCACGAAAGACGGCGGCTACATGGCGGTTGGCGCGGTCGAAGCGCGCTTTTACGCGGAGCTTCTGTCGAAGCTCGGCCTCGCGCAAGCGGGCCTGCCGGCGCAGCACGATCGCAGCGGCTGGCCCGTGCTGCGCGAACGCTTCACAGCGGCCTTTCTCACGCGCACGCGCGACGAATGGTGTGCGGTGTTCGAAGGCAGCGATGCATGTGTTGCGCCTGTGTTGAGCTTCTCGGAAGCGCCGGCGCATCCGCAACACCGTGCGCGCGGCAGCTTCGTCGAAGTGGCGGGCGTCGTGCAGCCGGCGCCTGCGCCGCGCTTTTCCGCGACGCCTTCGAAGATCGCGCAGCCGGCCCCGCAGCGCGGTGAACACGGCCTGGCCGCATTACGCGATTGGGGCTTCGACGAAGCCGCTGTTGCACGCATGCGCGATCACGGCTTGGGCTACCGGCCTGAAGCGTAAAGCGCCATCAGAAAAGACAAGTTGGGTTTGGAGACAAAAGATGAAAGTACTGGTCGCGGTGAAACGCGTGGTGGACTTCAACGTCAAGGTTCGAGTCAAGTCGGACGGCTCTGGCGTCGAGTTGGCGAACGTCAAGATGAGCATCAATCCGTTCGATGAAATCGCCGTCGAAGAAGCGGTGCGTCTGCGGGAAAAAGGCGTGGTCAGCGAAGTGATCGCGGTGTCGTGCGGCACGGGCGCCTCTCAGGAGACTTTGCGCACGGCGATGGCGATCGGCGCCGATCGCGGCATTCTGGTCGAGACGGATGCAGAGTTGCAGCCGCTCGCCGTCGCCAAGCTGCTGAAGGCGCTGGTCGACAAGGAGCAACCGCAGCTGGTGATCCTCGGCAAACAGGCGATCGATAACGACTGCAACCAGACCGGGCAGATGCTGGCGGCGCTCGCTGGTTTTCCGCAGGCTACATTTGCAAGCCGGGTGGAGGTGTCGAACGATTGCGCGACGGTGACGCGCGAAATCGATGGGGGGCTCGAGACGTTGCGGCTCAAGCTGCCGGCGGTGGTTACGAGCGACTTGCGCCTGAACGAACCGCGCTATGCGACGCTGCCCAACATCATGAAGGCGAAGAAAAAGCCGCTCGATGTCGTCACGCCGGAACAACTCGGCGTGGATGTCGCGCCGCGTCTGAAGGCGCTCAGCACGACGGAGCCGGCCGCGCGCAGTGCGGGCGTGAAGGTGCCCGATGTCGCGGCGCTGGTCGCGAAGCTCAAGAACGAAGCGAAAGTCATCTGAGGGAATCGACATGACTGCATCCAATCAAGTGCTGGTCGTGGCTGAACACGACCAGGTTTCGATCAGGACCGCCACGCTGAACACGGTTGCGGCCGCCCTGCAATGCGGCGCCGAGGTTCATGTGCTCGTAGCCGGGCATGAAGCAACCGGTGCGGCAAAAGCCGCCGCTGCGATCACAGGCGTGAAGCGCGTGCTGCACGCAGACGCGCCGCATCTCGGCGACGGTCTCGCCGAGAATATCGCGGCTCAGGTTCTCGCGCTCGCCGCGGGTTACGGCCATATCCTGTTTCCGTCCACTAGCGCTGGCAAGAACGTCGCGCCGCGCGTCGCGGCGCTGCTCGACGTGGCGCAGGTCTCGGATATCGTTCGGGTGGTGAGTCCGGACACGTTCCAGCGTCCCATCTACGCGGGCAATGCGCTGGTGACGGTGCAAAGCAGCGACCCGGTGAAGGTGCTGACCGTGCGCGTGACGGGATTCGATGCCGTGCCGGCCGAAGGCGGCGCGGCGCACATTGAAACGGTCGACGCGGCTGCGGACAGTGGTTTGTCCACCTTCGTCGAACGCGTGGTCGCGAAAAGCGACCGGCCCGAACTTGCCGGTGCACAGATCGTCGTGAGCGGCGGGCGTGCGCTTGGCAGCAGAGATCGATTCAACGAAGTCCTCACACCGCTCGCCGACAAGCTCGGTGCCGCGCTGGGCGCGAGCCGCGCGGCGGTGGACGCGGGATTTGCGCCGAACGACTGGCAAGTCGGCCAGACGGGCAAGATCGTCGCGCCGCAACTGTATGTGGCGTGCGGAATCTCGGGGGCGATTCAGCATCTGGCGGGCATGAAGGATTCGAAGGTCATTGTCGCAATCAACAAGGATCCGGAGGCGCCGATCTTCAGCATCGCCGATTACGGCCTGGAAGCCGATCTGTTCGATGCCGTGCCGCAACTGGTCAACGCGATCTGAGGCTTCTCAACGCAGCATGGAAGGCAAGAAGGGGGCATCGCCGCGTCGCGCGGCGATGCCCCCTTTGCACTGTTACGACACCAGCGAATACCAGTTGGTCCCGTCATCACGAAGTTCGCGCCGAACTTCGCCACGCCCGATCAGGTAGTTCAGGCACGCGAGGCTTTCGCCTGTCGCGAGGCTCATTTGCGACATATCCTCTTCGCCGACCCTGCGCGCAAACAGCGCGCCGAACACGTCGACGGCGCGCCGCGGTTCGCTGAGCGCTTGCCGCAACCGATCGAGGCTGCGGTCCTGGCTGCGTCGCAGATGATCCAGCCGCGCATGCAGGCCGCGGAAACAGTCGTTATGAGCGGGTAGCACGAGCACGTCGTCCGGGACCTGCTCCTTCAGTTTTGCGATCGACGCATACCAGTCCGCCATCGGATTGGCGTCCGGTTCGAGCGGATACACCGAGACATTCGATGAGATTCGCGGCAGCACCTGATCGCCGGAAATCAACACCTTCAACTCCGGGCAATACAGACACGCGTGCTCCGGCGCATGGCCGGTGCCGACGATCACCCGCCACGTGTGCCGGCCAATCACGATTTCCTCCGCGTCATGCAGGCGCCGAAAACTGTCCGGCAGCGCATGAATATGCTGCCCGAAGCGGCCGAAGCGTGCGCGATAGAGTTCGATCGCCGCCGCGCTCCAGCCGGCGCGGCGGTAGAACGCCACGCCGTCGTCGGGCGCCTCGCGGCCGGTGTCCGACGCGGCGACGCGGCAATTGAGGTATTCGAGGCGCGTCATCCACAGACGGCAGTCGAAAGTCCGCGTGAGCCAGCCTGCCATTCCCACGTGATCGGGGTGCATGTGCGTGACGAACACGCGCGTGACAGGGCGGCTCGCGGAAGACTCGGTGAAAAGGCGACGCCATAAGGCCGTGGCGGCATCCGTGCGTGCTCCCGTGTCGACGATAGCCCAGCCGTCGCCGTCCGCGATCGTCCACACGTTGATGTGATCGAGCGAGTAGGGCAGCGGCATGCGAATCCATTGCACACCTGGCGCAACCTCCAACACGTTGCCGGACGTTGGCGGCGACTCGAAGGGATAGCTCACGGAAGGAAGCGCGCTGCCGGTCGGCGCGACGCGGGTGTCATCGGTCATGATTGGGTTGGCTCCGGAAGACGTCGGCCAATCGACAGGGCGAGTCAGCAGACGGCGCGAAGTCCGTTCACCCGGTCGTTGAAATGCAAACGCCGGCATGCGTGACGACACATGCCAGCGCAGACGAGGCCCGGTCGAATGCCGGGACCGTGTGGGATTACTGCAGATTGCCCGCGACCGCGATGGTCTGACCGGTGATGTAGTTCGACTCGGGCGAGCAGAACAGGTAGACACCGCCGGCCGCTTCTTCGGGCGTGCCGCCGCGACCGAGCGGATTGCGCTGCGCGTGCGACTTGAGCAATTCCGGATTCAGGCCGACGCGGATATCCCGGCCTTCGATCGAGACCGTCGCCCCGGCCTTCGCATCGGCCGAGGTCATGCGGGTGTGGATCAGACCGAATGCCACGCAATTCACGTTGACGTTGAAGCGCCCCCATTCGCGGCTCAGCGCGCGGGTCATGCCGATCACGCCGGCCTTGGCCGACGAGTAATTCATCTGCCCGGCATTACCGTTAAGCGCGGACGTCGACGAGATGTTGACGATCTTGCGGTACACGTCGCGGCCGGCTTCCTTGTCGGCGGCATGCAGCGCCTTGATGTGCGGGTACGCCGCACGCAGGATGCGAAAGGGTGCCGTCATGTGGCAGTCGATGATCGCGTACCACTGCTCGTCGGTCATCTTCTGGACCACGTCGTCCCACGTATAGCCCGCATTGTTGACGATGATGTCAATGCTCTTGAACGTGCTCATCGCCGTGTTGACGAAACGCTCAGCGAAATCCGGTGCGCTTACGTTGCCAGGGCACGCTACTGCTTCCGCGCCCATCTTCTTCAGCACTTCGACCGTTTCGTGCGCCGGATCGGCGTCGAGGTCGTTGATCACGAGGCGTGCGCCTTCGCTCGCCAGTTTCTCGGCGATCGCGCGGCCGATGCCGCGACCCGAACCGGTGACCAGCGCCACCTTGCCGTCAAGCTTTCCCATGTGTTGTCTCCTTGATTGATGCAGGTTACAGGGCGATCACGGCGTCGCCGAGGACGCGCGGTTCGCCATATTGATTGGCCGTCCGAATCTCTACTTTCACGCGGCGCTCGCCGTCGGCTTCGAACTTCTCGACGACCCGGCCACTGCACGTGATCCGGTGTCCGAGATGCGTGATGCCGACAAAGCGCACGCCGAATTGCCGCAGTTGCCGCTGATCGACCCAGGCGTTCAGCAAGCGCCCGAGATACGCCATCGACAGCATGCCGTGCGCGAAGACGTCGGGCATGCCGCTGCGGCGCGCGAAGTCGAGGTCGATGTGGACCGCGTTGTGATCGCCCGAAGCGCCGGCAAAGAGCGCCAGCGTGGTGCGGTCGATCGGCGCGAGCGTCAGCGGCGGCAGCGTGTCGCCCACCTTGACGTCGTCGAAGCTCAATGTGCTCATTCGTGTCTCCTCTCAGCCGTTGCGGTGGACCAGCACGCTGCGCATGTCGGCCACATGCTCGCCTTTCTGGTTGGTCACGCGCGTTTCGCGCACCACGAAATCGAGCGCGCCACCTTTCTTGTCGTAGATGTCGGCGATGTGGCATTCGAAGAGCAGCACGTCGCCGGCGTAGGCCATCCGGTGATAGGTGAACGACTGTTCGCCATGCAGGATGCGCGCAACCTGGATGCCGATCTCGTCGCGCCAGCTTTTGTCCGGCTGCTCCAGTTCGAGCGAGAACAGAAACGTGGGCGGCAAGGGCAGACCCGGGTGACCCGCGTCGCGGGCAGCGGATTCGTCGAAGTAGACCGGGTTGGTTTCGCCGGTTGCCTTGGCGAAGAACCGCAGCCGGGCCGTGTCGGTCACGGTGCGAAACGCGGGAATGACTTTGCCGATGTGTTTTTTATCGATCATGTCGGACACTCCGATAGAGGTGGCGCACTACGCGGCCTTGTACACGGTCGTGACGCACGCTCCGCCGAGCCCCAGATTGTGCGCAAGCGCGACCTTCGCGCCTTCCACCTGCCGTTGCTCGGCCGTGCCGCGCAACTGATGTGTCAGTTCGTAGCACTGCGCAAGACCGGTCGCGCCCAACGGATGCCCTTTCGACAGCAAACCGCCCGACGGGTTGACCACCCACTTGCCGCCATACGTGTTGTCGCCATCGTTGACGAGTTTTTCCGCTTCGCCTTCTCCGCACAGACCCAGACCTTCGTAGGTCAGCAGCTCGTTTTGCGCGAAGCAGTCGTGCAGTTCGATCACGTCGATATCTTCCGGGCCGACACCGGCCTGCTCATAAGCGAGCTTCGCGCCGGCGCGCGTCATGTCGAAGCCGACCACGCGGATCATGTCGCGCGAGTCGTAGGTGCTGGGCAGATCGGTGGTGAGGGACTGGCCCGCAATCAGCACGTCGGTGCGCAGGCCGCGTTTGCGGGCGAATTCCTCCGACACCACGATGGCCGCGGCCGCGCCGCAGGTCGGCGGGCAGGCCATCAGACGCGTGAGCACGCCTTCCCAGATCATCGGCGAGGCGAGCACTTCTTCCGGCGTTACGACGGTGCGGAACACGGCGAGCGGGTTGCGCGCCGCGTGCCGGCTCGCCTTCGCGCGAATCTTCGCGAACGTCTCCAGCTTCGTGCCGTACTTTTCCATGTGAGCCCGGCCCGCGCCGCTGAACTGACGGATCGCGCTCGGCAGATCGGTGCGATCCACCAGTTCGTTGACCAGATTCAGCGCACGTTCGAGCGCCGGCGCACGGTCGCTCCACTTCGACGACAGCGCGCCCGGCTGCATGAATTCGAATCCGACGGCGAGCGCGCAATCGACCACGCCGCTTTGCACCGCCTGACGCGCGAGGAACAGCGCCGACGAACCCGTCGCGCAGTTGTTGTTCACGTTGATGACGGGAATGCCGCTCATGCCGACGTGATAAAGCGCTTTCTGACCGCAGGTCGAGTCGCCGTACACATAGCCGGCGTAGGCCTGCTGCACATCCGCGTAGTCGATTCCGGCATCGGCCAGTGCTTCGCGCACGGCGCCCGCGCCCATCACGTCGTACGGGTCGCTGGTGCCGGGCTTCTTGAACGGAATCATGCCGACGCCGGCGACGAACACGTTACGAGTCATATCACTGCTCCTTGGAAATGGAATGTTCGAATTACAGCTTGCGGGAGATGAGGTCGCGCATGACCTCGCTCGTGCCGCCATAGATACGGTTGACGCGTGCGTCGGCGAACGCGCGGGCCACGGGGTACTCCAGCATGTAGCCGTAACCGCCGTGCAGTTGCACCATGTCGTCGAGTGCCTTGCCGAGCGATTCCGTGGCGAACAGCTTGGCGATCGCGGCTTCCTCCAGCGTCAGGCGCCGGCGCACGTGTTCAGCGAGGTAGTGGTCGACCAGCACGCGCACCGCGGTTGCCTGCGCCTTGATGTCGGCCAGCTTGAACTTGGTGTTCTGGAAGTCCCACACGGTCTGATTGAAGGCCCTGCGGTCCTTGACGTAATTGATCGTGTGCTCGAGACAGGCTTCGAGTTTTGCGGCGGCGCCGATCGCGATCGAAAGACGCTCCTGCGGCAGTTCGCCCATCAGATAAGCGAAGCCTTTGCCCTCTTCACCGAGACGATTGCCAACCGGCACGCGCACGTTGTCGAAGAACAGCTCAGCGGTGTCCTGCGAGTGCATGCCAACCTTGTCGAGCTTGCGGCCACGGCGGAATCCCTCACGGGTCGCCTCGACGACGATCAGGCTGACGCCCTTGGAGCCCGCGCTAGGATCGGTCTTGCACACCAGAATGATGAGGTCGGCGTTCAGGCCATTGCTGATGAAGGTCTTGCTGCCGTTGATCACATACTCGTCGCCGTCGCGCAAGGCGGTGGTGCGGATCGCCTTCAGGTCGCTGCCGGTGCCGGGCTCGGTCATGCCAATCGCGAGAATGGATTCGCCGGTACACGTTTTCGGCAGCCATTTCTGCTTCTGCTCTTCATTGCCGATGCGCGCGATATACGGGGCAATCACGTCCGAGTGCACGCCAAAGCCGAGGCCACTCAGCCCTGCGCGATTCGTTTCCTCATTGAGGATCGCCGCGTGACCGAAGTCGCCGCCGCCACCACCGTATTCGGTCGGCAGCGTCAGGCACAGCAGACCCTCGCGGCCTGCCTTCAGCCACGTCTCGCGGTCGACGCGCCCGGCTTTGTCCCACTCGGCCTGTTTGGGAGCGCACTCCCGTTCCAGGAAGCGACGCACCGTGGTGCGCAGCATTTCATGATCATCACGAAAAACAGTACGGGTAATTTGCATCACTAAATTCCTGAGGATGAGTGCGGCATGAGCGGATAGATGGCGTTATCGCGCGCAGGCGATATGTGCCGCAGGTTCGGTGTGGTAGAGCTGTTCGATCAGATGAGCGCGGCGCGCGCGGGTCACGGCCTGGTTCACGTAGCCTTTCTCGGCGATCTCATTGGCGTCGATCGACGGGGGCTCGGCCATCAGCATCAGGCGTTCGATCGTGCGGCTCGCGCCGCCGCCTTTGTGGCCGGCGAGGCGTTCGCGCAGCGCGGCGACCACGAGCGGATGCTCGACCAGCGCAGCCGCGTCGAGCTCGGCGAGTTCGGGCGCGAGGCGCCGGCAGGCGGCCACGTTAGGCCAGGCGAGCGCGGCGAGAAATTCGTGGTCATGGCCGCAGATCACGGCATCTGAAATGAGCGGGGCGCATTGATCGAGCAAACCGAGCCGCACCGCGCCGGTTCGAACCCAGGTGCCGTTCGTCAGCTTGAAGTCCTCGACCACCCGCCCGGCGAACAGTAGGCCTTGCGCCGGATCGTCCGGATTCGCAAGGCGCACGGCGTCGCCGAGCCGGAAGTAACCTTCTTCGTCGAAAGCGGCGGCGGTGAGCGCCGCATTGCCGATGTAGCCGCCGAACACGTTCGCGCCGCGCATGCGGATTTCGTAGCGGCCGTCGCCGCCTTCGAGCGGCAGCAGCTTCACTTCCGAACCCGGCACAGGGCCGCCGATGTTGCCGAGATCGGTCGCGGGCCAGCCGCAGTAGGTGCCCATTCCGCTCGTCTCGGTGCAGGCAAGGCCTGTCGAAAAGACGATGCGCTTGCCGATCGTGTCCACCGCCACGCGCTGGATGCGATGCCACACGTCCGTCGGCAAGCTTGCGCCGCCATAGCCGAAGTACTGCACATTGGCGAACAGGCTGCGGGCGAGCACGGGGTCGCGCTCGAGTTCGCCGGCCAGCACGGCCCATGCGGAGGGGACGCTGGTAAAGACCGTGGGCGACACTTCACGCAGGTTGCGCACGGTGCGCTCGATCATGCCAGGCAGCGGGCGTCCGTCGTCGATATAGTGCGTCGCGCCGAACTGGACGGAGCGGCCGATGTTCAGCACGCCGCCAAGGCCGTGGTGCCACGGCAGCCAGTCGAGGAACACCGGCTGCGATTCGCCCAGCCAGCCGAGATTGTCGGCGTAATAGGCGGCGACTGCCTTGAAGTTGCTGTAAGCGAGCGGCACGCCTTTCGGCGTTCCGGTCGAACCCGACGTGAAGAGGACGCGCACGGTATCGTCCTTGCGGATCGCCGCGTGCGCTGCGGCAACGGCGGCGGCGCGCGCCGGCGTCATGTCGACGGCAAGCAGGTCGGCCCATGCGTGTTGCGAAGGCTGGGCGTTGCGTACCGCGATAACCGACGTTGCCGCCAGTTCGGTGATCGCGAGCGCGCGTTCGAACGACGCCGCGTCCTGCACGAACACCGCCGCCGGCGGCACCAGTTCGAGCACGCCCTTCAGACGTGCGAAGTTTTTGCTGAGCGTGGAATAGGCGGGCGAAACCGGTGCAGCAGGAATGCCTACATACTCGGCTGCGAGCAGAAGCACGGCCTGCTCGATCGAATTGCCCGAGAGCAGAACCAGCGGGTGCTGCTGGCCGAGGCCCATTTCCAGCAGGCAGGCAGCGACCGTTTGCACCTGATGCCACAGGTCGCGCCAACTGATCGTGCGCCAGGCGCCGCTGCTATCGCGTTCGCAGAATGCAGGACTATCGCCGCGGCGCTCGGCCCATTCGGGGATGAAATCGGCAAAGCTGTTGTGTGCGATGTCGGGGGGCGGACTGGCGGAACTCAGCATCAACGTGCCGTCGGCGCGGCGTTCGACGAGCGGACGCCGTTCCGGAAAGCGTACGGGACGGTAAGGGGCTGCCGTGTATTCACTAGCCATGAGCGTACTCATTACGCTTGTCTCCTGAGCTTCAGCGCGCGACAGGGTGCGCACCGGCGTTTGTTGTGTGAGGCGCGCACGCCGTGAACGGCTGCGCGCGACCCCTTGACTTAGAGCATAGTGGCTCGTGGCGACGAGCGAACCACCCGAGGTGGGTGGCGAGGAGGGATGGAGCCGAACGAGGAAGGACGAGCCGGCGGGGCACGTCAGGACGCGGGTGCGTCAGTCGGTCTCTTCGCCGGCAACGGGCGTCGAGCCCAGTTCGAGGTCGCGGACGCGTGCGACCGCTTCGTCACGGCTGGTCACGCCGAGTTTGCCGTAGATGTTCTTTAGATGCCACTTGACGGTCTCAGGCGAAATGCCGAGCGTGCGAGCGATTTTCTTGTTGGGCAACGCCTGCGCAAGCAGGCCGACAACCCGGGCTTCGCGCTCGCTCAGCGTTTCGGCGGCGGTGGGCTGCGAGTTACGGTTGGCGGGTTTGACAGCCGGCTCCGCGTCGCTTGCCGAGGTGGCCTTGTGCGCGGTCTGGAGCCGGCTCACATAGAAGGACAAGACCGGATCGTGCGCTTCGCCTTGCACCACGGCGGTAATGAGGTCCAGCGCGCCGGGATCGGCGTCGAGCAGGCTGCGGACGAGACCCAGCCGGTGGCCCCGGCGCAACGCGGCGAGCACGGCTTCGCGCGCGGCTTCGGCCCGGCCTCGACGGGCGTCGACCACCGCAGCTTGCATCTGGAAGTGCGCAAGGTGCCGTTGCCAGCCGCGCGCCTCGCAGAACGGAATCAGCGCCTGAAGACGGCTCGCGGCGCCTTCGAAATCCTCGTGAGCGATACACCAGTTGATGTGCGAGCTTTCCGCCATCGCGTGGATTTCCGCAGCGGTGCCCGCCGTGCTGGCCACCGGTGTGCTCACCACGCGCGCCACGATCATGTCGAGCCGCGCGAGCCCGGCTTCCGCTGCGTCGAACTGACCGCTCAGCAGATGGCGATGAATCTGCTCGGCCACACTATGCGCGATGAGCCGCTGCAAACCGTATTGGGTCGCGTATTCTTCGAGACGTTCGAGATAGGCGAAGGCATCGAGCCGGTGTCCCGCGGCCCAATGGACCGCTGACAGCACGGTCAGGACGCGCAATACGGAGTCCGGAATGGACACGCGTTCGAGCACGTCGACGCGGTCCTCCAGAAGTTTGCGGGCCGCGTCCAGTTCGTTGAATTCGTACAGCACTTCGCCGAGCAGCGCTGCCGCGAAACATGCCGCTTCGGCGGTGGCGCTGCCGTGTTGATCCGCCTCGAACAGCACATCGCGACTGATGCGCTCGACCTGGATGAACTTGCCCTCCAATGCATAGCTGAACCCCGCAATGCAGCGGCCGTTCAGCGTGCCGGCCGAGGTGCCCATGAGCGGCGCGCCGTCCACGAGAAGTTGCGGCGCCTCGCTCTGAACACGCCGCGCTTCGTCGTACTCGCCGCGGCGCATGTGAATCCACGAGAGCAGGTTGTTGCGGCCGCCCACGGTGAGGCTGTCGGCGTGAGCGGGAATTTGCCGCATGTCCGGCAAGACAGATATCGCCTCGTCCGTGTCGTCGCGCTGGACGGCGAGCGCTGCGCGTAACAGGATGAGGCGATAGCGCGAATTCGCATCGCTTTCGGGGATATCGTTTTGCAGGCGCGCGATAGCCGCGGCGCACGCGTCGAATTCGCGTGCATACAGTTGCAGGTGCACCATCCACAGCCGCAATCCGATGCGCGCCTGGACTTCGGCGAGCGGGAGCAGGCGGATCAGCCCGACGAGCTTACGCAGGTCGCCTTCAATCTGCATGGTCCGCGCGACGCGTAGCACGAGATCGGCGGCCGCCGCCGACTCGCCCGCGAGTAAGGCGTGCCGCACGGCGTCGTCGTGCTGGCGGTGGTCGCGAAACCAGATCCATGCCGCCAGATGCACCTCGCGTTGATGCAGTTCGCTGCGCGCGCGAAAACGCTCGAGCAGTGTCTCGCGAAAAAGCGGGTTCAGCCGATACCACGTCTCGCTGCCCGAACTCTCGATCGGGGCGATGAACAGGTTGTCGTTTTCCAGTCTCGTCAGCAACGCACGCACTTCGGCAGGCGACTGCTCGTCGCCGATCAAGGCGATGCACAGCGGCGCGCAGACGCGCGTGCAGCTCGCCATGCGGACCAGCATTTCCACTTCGGAGGGCGCAAGGCGCGACAACACCTCGCGTTCGAAATACGTTGCAAAACCGCGGGCGTCCAGCGGTTGTGCGTTCGCGAGCGGGTCTGACGGCGCGAGGTCCGTTGCGCCCTGTTTTCTTCTCTTCAGACGCATGGCGAAGAGTTGCAGTCCCGCCACCCAGCCGTCGGTCAGTTCATGCATGTGCCGCGCTTCGCGCTGGCCGATCTCGCCCAACTGCGCTTTGAGAAACGCCTCGGATTCGGCGGCCGTGAAGCGCAGATCGCGCATGTCCAGTTCCAGGACGAGGCCCTGGTCGCGCGGGCGCCCCAGCGAAAGCGGCACGGTGCCACGCGAGACGAGCACGAGATGGAGATTCGCCGGCGCGTAGTCGAGCAGCCATTGCAATGCTTCGTGATTGCGCGCATTGGCAACGTGATGCAGGTCGTCCAGCACCAGCATGACGTCGTTCGAATGGGCGGCGATACCGCGCACGAGCGCGATGATCGTGCGCTCGACCGCTTCGTCGTCCATACCGCGGCCGCCTAGCAAGGCCGCTTCATGGCACATCGCCGGGTCGACCTGGGCGAGACTTGCGACGAGGTAGTCGAGAAAGTGCGCGAGTTCGTTGTCCTCAGGTGCGAGTGTCAGCCAGGCGATGTCGAACCCGAGCGAAAGCAATGCTTCGCGCCACGCGATCAGCAGGCTCGTCTTGCCGCAGCCGGCCGGCCCCTGAAGCACGACGCAACGGTTGCGCCGGGCGTCGAGTAATTGGGCCAGCAGACGTTCGCGCGCGACGACGCGGGCGGTATTACGTGGCGGAATCAATCGGGGATCAGCTCGGGAGTCCGCGGAGCCGCCTTGGGAGCGGCGTGGGTCCACGGGAGGGGAATTCTGCGACATCGTGACCTGCGCCTTGCGCGCCCTGGCTTCGCGCCGGGTCGGCGAGGGCCAAAGGACGAAATGATAATCGGCACATTGTAGCGCAGCGCTCGCAGCGTTTTCACGTTGGACAGGGGAGTGTCTTCCCGGATCAGCCTGGGTCCGGCAGGTGGGTCGCGCCGGCGGTGTGTGCTGTATCGCGCACGGATTCCTGCTTGCGCCGCGACACGAATTGCACGACGTCGCCACCCGCGCGCCACGCATAACAGGTGTCGACCATGGGATGAGGCTGAACGTTGTTTGCCCCGTCGGCGGACTCGCCGTTGGCGGGGGCGCTTTTGCGCCAACCCATCAACGTCTGGATAGCCGTCGTGGCGATGGGGCCGAGCAACTCGGTCAGATGCGTGCAGCCTTTCGGACCGGTAAGGCGGCTCTTGACCTCCTTCATGAAGCCCGCGCCGATGGTCACGCCCTGTAAGCCGGCATAAGCCTCGTTGATTTCCGTGCAATAGCGGCTCGGTGACGAGTCGGTATGCGCCTCGATGCGATGGATCAGGAGATTTGAATCGATCGTGACCACGATGCGCATGTCGTGAATCGGTGAGCCGGCCGGCACGGTCTTGAAGAGCAGATCGGCATCTTCCGCCTTCGTATCGCGGATGCGACCTTCGATATCGAACAGGCCGTCGCTTCGTTCGAAGCCCATGCACTCGACCCGGCGGGTGTGAACGAGCCGCCGCGTTGAAGGATTCAATGGGATGGCAGGCATAGGTACCTCGTTGACAGAAGCAGTCATTCGATTGATGGAAGACGAATCAGGCCGGGTGTCGATCGAAACACACGGACATCTCGTGGTTTAGCGCGAGGAGCACGTCGGCCCTTGAGCGATCGATATCACCGAGCCTATTTGAGCGCAGAACGCCAGCCGCCCCCTGCATCGGGGGGGCGGGTTCGATGCATGTCGCTACATCTTTCACCGCTCGGGGTATTCCCGTCCCCCCTCTGTTTGGGTAGGTCATCTGCCCGGACGTCCCTGCAATATGGGCTCGCGACGACCGGCCGGGCTGGTGCCGGCCGTCGTCCCGTCGGACATCTGCATGAGTTTGCTTTACCCGTGTCCGTGGGGCACGGCAAACACAAAGAGGAGACATGCATGCGTTTCATGAGTCAGAGCATTTGCGGAGCTACATTGATTCTCGCCGCCGGAGGAGCGGCGGCCCAGTCGAGCGTGACGCTATATGGGGTGGCGGACGTATTCGTCCAGTACCTGGATAACGGCGGAAAACATTCGTTTTCCGAACGAAGTGGCGGCTCCACGGGTTCCCTGTTCGGCCTGAAGGGATCCGAAGACCTCGGTAACGGTCTGAAGGCGGTGTTCGACGTCGAAACCGGCTTCAACATCAACAACGGAGGCTTCTTCGCGGACAGCACGGCAATGTTCTACCGGCAATCGTGGGTGGGAGTGAAGCACGATTCGTATGGCCAACTGAGTTTCGGGCGTCAGTATCAACCGAGCTTCTGGGCTGTCTACTTCACCGACCCGTTCCGCGGTAACGAAGTCATGTCGCCGCTGGCAGCGGCCGACCTCGCCGGCGCAACCGACCGCTCCACGCTCGCAACGCAGTACGTGTCCGGGCGAACCAGCAATTCGATCTTCTATTCGTCACCCGACATGCGAGGCGTGCACGTCTACGCCATGTACGCGATGCCAGGCACTGTCACGCAACCCGTGCCCGTGCGCTCCGGCGCGATGGTCGACGTGGCCGCGAACTATTCGGGCTACGGCTTCTATGCGGGCGTTGGCTACCAGTATCAGCATGGATCGCAGGAGAGTGCGCCGCTGGTGCCCACCGCGCCGACGCTGCTGACCACATTCGATCTGATGGGAACGGAGCACTTCACCGGCGCGCTGGCATACCGGCTGGGCATCGTGAATTTTCAGTTCAACTATTCGTATAACCGGCCGAAGGATGCACCTGCCGGCTCGCTCGTCACCATCACGCCGGCAGTCAAGTTGCCGCTCGCTTCGCTGGTTCACTCGTACAGCATTATCGAGCTGGGCGCGACGATCCAGGCCACACCCGCGGACGTGATCGAAATCGCCGGCATCGAACGGGATGTGCGTGGCGTTCACGACAATACGCCGGGTATCGAAGTCGGCGTCGACCACAGTCTGTCAAAGCGTACGAGTCTCTACATGCGCGCGGGCTACCTGAAGAACAACGGCAGTGCGAACATGAGCTGGCCTGGTGTGACGGGCGTCGCCAGCGGTTCGAAGCAGGTTCTTGCGGTGCTCGGCATGACACATCGTTTCTGACGACAGCATGCGTTCACGAAAGACGCCGCGAGGCGGCGTCGTTCGTGAGCACTGTGTCACGGTTTTAAGCGGGTCCGATATCACAACAGGAAAACATCGATGAAACAAAACAAGGTATTCACGCTGGTAGGCAGCGCGCTGCTCGTTCTGGCATCACTCGACGTGCACGCGCAGAGCAGCGCTGCGGCCCCTGCATCCGGCCGCTCATATGCGTCGGACGCGAAAGCCGTTAAGGCCGCCGACCGCGCGCTTCAGAAGAACGTGGTTCGCGCGCTGAGCAAAACGAAAGGGCTGAGGGCCACCACGATTACGGTGCGGGCGCATAACGGCGTGGTGATCCTGGAAGGAACAGTGCCGGAACAGTCGCAGGTCGGACTGGCGACTCAGGCTGCTGAAGGGGTTGAAGGCGTGGACTCAGTCACGAACGCATTGACGTTATCCACGTTGTAAAGCGTTGAATCTGGCGTTCCTGCAGCGAGGTCGGGGCCCGCTCACGGTGTGTGAGCGGGCCCTTTGTTCAGGGGTTTAGCCTGTCACCGATTTGCATTCGAGAAACTCGGCCAACCCTTCTCGACCATACTCGCGTCCGTTCCCGGATGTCTTATAGCCGCCGAAGGGAACCGTAATGTCCAGCATCGCGCCGTTGATCCGCACCGAGCCCACGCGCAGGCGCGCGGCCACACGGCGGGCGCGTTCGGGGTTGCTGGTGGCGATATAGGCGGCGAGCCCGTATTCCGTGTCGTTGGCCATCGTAATGGCGTGTTCCTCGCTGTCGTATGGAATCGTCACCAGCACCGGTCCGAAAATTTCCTCGCGCGCGATCTTCATGTCGTTGCGGACATCCGCGAAAACAGTAGGGCGCGCGTAGAAGCCCCGCGCAATTCCTTCGGGCCTGCCGGGGCCGCCGGCAATGACCCTCGCGCCTTCCTCGATGCCGGCCCGGATCATGTGCTGCACCTTCTCGTATTGCGCCCGGTTCGAGATCGGGCCCATCTTGGTGGCCGGGTCCGCGGGATCGCCGACAACGATCCCATTGGCGACCGCCGCGGCAATCGCCATGGCCTCGTCGTATCGTTCGCGTGGCACCAGCATGCGGGTCGGCGCAACACAGGTCTGTCCTGAATTGACCATGCACTGGGCCACGCCGCTCGTCACTGCGGCCTGCAGATCGGCGTCGTCGAGAATCAGCAGAGGCGACTTGCCGCCGAGTTCCTGCGCCACGCGCTTGACCGTGGGCGCGGCGCTTACCGCCACTTCCACGCCGGCACGCGTCGAGCCGGTAATCGACACCATGTCCACGTCGGGATGCGACGAGAGCCGTGCGCCGACGACGCGCCCTTCGCCAAAGATCATATTGAAGACGCCGGGCGGCGTGCCCGCTTCGTGCATGATTTCCGCGAAGATCACAGCGTCGAGCGGAGCGATTTCGGAAGGCTTCAGCACGACGGTGCAGCCCGCTGCCAAGGCCGGCGCGACTTTGGCGGCGATCTGGTTCAACGGCCAGTTCCACGGCGTGATCAGCGCCGCGACGCCGACCGCTTCGCGGCGCACGTAGCTCTTGTCGTGTTGAGTCTCGAACTCGAAATGGCGCAACGTCTCCACTGCGGCCTGAAGCTGCGAGAGGCCGATCGCGGCCTGCAGATGCTTGCATAGCGTAATGGGCGCGCCGATCTCGATGCGGACCGCCTCGGCAATGTCGTCGAGCCGCGCGCGGTAGCATTCGATGATCCGCTCGAGCAGCGCGACCCGCTCGGCGCGGCTCGATTCCGACCAGACCGGAAAGGCGGATCGCGCCGCGGCGACGGCGCGATCCGCGTCTTGCGCGGTTCCCATCGTGAGCTGGCCGGTCAGCGTCTCGGTGGCCGGATTGATGATGTCCGTCTGCGTGCTGCCGGCGGACGGTTCGACCCATTGGCCGCCGATATAGAAGATGTTCAGCGTTTTCATTTCGTTTCCTGGGATTCTGTGGGGCGCGTCGAACTCAGGCTGCCACCGGACGATCGCCGATCACCGTCGCACGCATCATGTGGCGCGGCGCCGGGAAGTAGTCCTGGACCGCATAGTGCTGGCACGAGCGGTTATCCCAGAAGGCGATCGTGTTCGGGCGCCACTTGAGGCGGACCTGATATTCCGGCGCCTGAGCCTGGCGGAACAGATACTGCAGCAGTTCCATTTCGGCGAGCTTGTAGTCGAAGCCGACGCGATACTCCTTCGCGGTCAAATGGCCGTAATTCGACAGATGCGTGGTAAATGCTTCGTTGACGTAGAGGATCTTCTCGCCAGTTTCGGGGTGGACTCGCACGACCGGGTGCTCGACGGGCGGAAACTTCGCGCGCATCGTTGCGTGCTGGTCCACGGGCACCGCAATGCCGAATAGCGGAAGGAAGTCGTGGACCGCCTTGAGGCCGGCGATTTTCGCCTTCACGTCGCCGGGCAAATTCTCGTAGGCCGCGACCATGTTGATCCACATGGTGTCGCCGCCGACCTCGGGGCATTGCACGCATCGCAACATGGAGCCCATGGAGGGAATCTCGCGCCACGATACGTCGGAGTGGTACAGGTTCTCCCGGCCGCGCTTGGTATCGTTGCGGCCGAGAATCACCAGTTCCGGATGCTCCGGGTGATGCGGAAACGCGGGATGGATCTCCAGTTCACCGAATCGCTTTGCCACGGCGACGTGCTGGGCCGGGCTGATATCCTGGTCGCGAAAGAACAGAACCTTGAACTTCAGCAGTGCGCGGCGCAATGCGGCGTAAGTGTCGTCGTCGAGCGGATCGCGCAGATCGACGCCGCGAATCTCCGCGCCGATAGTCGGTGTATAGCGTTCGACGGCGAACGGCCAGGCGTCGTTGGAATTGGCGTGCACCGCTGTCGAATCGGGCGCGATCTCTGTTGCTTGCATGTCATGTCTCCATTTGTCAGGGCCCGCATGTGCCGCGGCGCGTGGGGCTCGCGGCAGTTGGGGCGGTTTCACAGGCGCACGCGGTGCGCGTATGCCGGGTTCTGGTTTCGTGCGACGCCGTTTGCGCGCCGCTTCAGCGCGCGGGGCGGCCGTCTAGCGGTTGTCGGCGCGGATCAGATCAGCGGCTTTTTCGCCGATCATGATGGCCGGTGCATTCGTGTTGCCGCCAATCAGCGTCGGCATGATCGACGCGTCGGCCACGCGCAGCCCTTCAATGCCGCGCACGCGCAGGCTCGGGTCGACCACGGCCATTGCGTCGATTCCCATCTTGCAGGTGCCCACCGGGTGAAAGACGCTGTCGGCATGGCTGCGCACGAACGCCCGGATCGCTTCTTCGTTCGAATCGTCCGGTCCGAAATCGTCCGTCAACAGTTCCTTTCCGCCCGCTTCGGCCAGTGCCGGCTGCGCGAAAATACGGCGGACGATTCTGACACCGGCGACCAGCGCTTCCATGTCGGCTTCCGCTGACAGAAAGCGTGGATCGATCGACGGCGCGTCGCGCATGTCCGCGCTACGTAGGCGCACGTGACCGCGGCTCTGCGGGCGCAGAATATAAGCGTGGCAGGAATAGCCATGTCCGAGTTTGCGGCGTTTCGCCACGTTACGATTGCCGAGCAGGGCGAGAACGAAAGCTAACTGCACGTCCGGGATGGCGAGGTCGGGGCGGCTTTTCACAAAGGCGCCTGCCTCCGCGAAATTGGAACTGACCATGCCGCTGCGATCGCGCCGGTAACGCCACATGCCGGACGCGAGCCGCAGAAAGCCGCCTGCGGAGTAGCCATAGAGGTCGTTGGATTTGACCTGTTTGTTGACGATCACGTCGAGGTGGTCCTGCAGATTCTCGCCCACGCCGGGCAGATCCTGCACGACCTCGATACCGTGGCTGCGCAGATGCCCGGCTGGACCGATACCCGAGGCCATCAGCAACTGCGGCGAATTGAAGGCGCCGCAACTGAGCACGACTTCGCGCCGCGCCCGCAAGGTTTGCTCGACGCCTGCCCGCACCACGCTGACGCCGCGCGCACGTTTGTTCTCGATGACAAGACGCAACACCTGCGTGTCCGGGAGCACGTGCAGGTTCGGGCGGCCGCCGTTCAGGTCCGGATCTTTCGCATTGCCGTTGTGCAGGTAGGCACGCGCGGCATTCCAGCGTTCGCCATTGAACTGCGTGACCTGATAAAGGCCGGCGCCTTCCTGCTCCGCGCCGTTGAAGTCCGTGTTCAGCGGCAATCCGGCTTGCAGCGCGGCATTGACGAAACGATGCGAGAACGGGTTGGGCGTGCGCAGGTCGCTCACGTGCAGCGGACCGTCGCCACCGTGCCACGGATCGTCAGTACGTCCGGCGTGGCGCTGGTTGCATTCACTGCGGCGGAAGTAGGGCAGGACGTCGTCGTAGCCCCAACCCGTACAACCCAGAGCGGCCCATTCGTCGTAATCGTTGCGATGTCCACGAATGTAGACCATGCCGTTGATTGACGAACTGCCGCCCAGTCCGCGTCCGCGTGGCTGAAAGGACGGGCGTTCGTTAAGGCCGGGCTGACGTTCGGTGAGGTAAGCATAGTTGCGCGGACCGGCCTTTTGCACGGTCGATGCCAGACCGATCGGCACCCATACGCTCATGTGATGGTCATGCGGGCCGGCCTCGAGCAGGGCGACCGTGACCGATGTGTCCTCCGCCAGTCTGGCGGCCACCGCGCAGCCTGCGGAGCCTGCGCCGACGACGATATAGTCGTACTCGGCCGCGATCATGCTGTTGCGAGCGTTGTTACCAGTTCTGATCATGGCGCCTCTGTTCGTTGGAAGGGATGTGTGCACGCGCAGCGGCCGTTGTCTTTGTCGCCGCAGCCATAGCCAGATCAATCAAGTGGCGGCTTGCGTGGCGAAGTGATTGAGGGTTCTGTGCGAGCGATCAGGATGAAGCCAGCGCACGGCGGCGAGGGAGGCCGCGATTAGCAGGACGGCGCTGACCGTGAAGCCGAGTTCATAGGCATGGCTGTTGCCGCCGCCATAGACCTGTACGATCCGTCCCATCACGGCCGGTGCGAATGCGGCGCCAAGACTTGCGAGTGCCGTGTGGATGGCGACGAGCGCCCCGCGCTGAATGTCCGGGACCATTTCGGCGAGCAGCGCGGGAGCCAGCGTGAAGCTCAACGTCGGCAATGCGCCGGCCACCGCGAGTAGCGCCACTTTCTGCAACGGCGGCAGGTGAAGCAGCATGAGGGTGATATACAGCAGAGCCCCGGCAACCGCCGACAAACAGATCAGATGGACACGCGCCTTGCGCGTGGACACGCCGCGTCCGAGCATGCGTTGGGATAACCAGCTCAGGCCCACGTTGACCGGAGTCGCTGTCGCGACCACCACGGCGAAGCAACGACCCGCATCGACACCGCTGAATCCGAGCCCTTTTTCGAGGTAGGTGGGGATCCAGGTCAGGCTCAGGCCCAAGGTCCAGTAGGCGGTGAATCCGAGTGCGAACACCGAGAGGACCGAACGGTCCGTGAGGATTCTCCGATAAGGTAGCCGCGACGCGCGGTTTCGCGCGATCGGCGCGGCTTGCTGCTTACCGAGGCCGCCCTCGCGCCCGAAACATGCCCACAGTACGCTCCACGTCGCGCCTATCGCGCCGAGGAGCAGAAAGTTCATACGCCATCCCCACTGTCTCGTGACGAGCGGAATCAGCAGGCCGGCCAGCAGCATGCCGAAAGCCGCGCCCTGGTTGATGATGGCGACGGGCAGATTGCGTTTCCGGTCGGGGAACCACTTGTACAACGCATGCACGGAAACCGGAAACGCCGGGCCTTCGGCGGCGCCCAGGATCACGCGGCAGATGAGCAGCCCCAGCGCGCTCGTCGCCATGGCCTGCGGCAATTGAAGTACCGCCCAACTGAGACCCATTGCCAGCAATAGCCAGCGGGTCTGGACGCGGTTCGAAAGAAACCCTACCAGAACAGTCGAAATGGAAAAGAGCCAGAAGAAGCTGCCGGCGACAAGTCCGAATCTTTCCGGAGACAGGTGCAGTTCGGCCGTCAACGGCACGGCCACGAGACCGAGCACGATCTTGTCCAGGAAATTGATGAGGGCGAGCCCCGTCAGCAGGAAGGTCATCGTCCACGCGGACTTTGCCTGGAAATCAGGGGAAGCGGTCATAGGTTGTCTCCGGTAGTCCTGCTCCCGGCGGACTTCGCTGTCCCGGCCGGTAATGCGGACTTTGTAGCGCCACGGTAATGGGTGCGCGAGGGTGGGCAACCACCCGGAACAGGTAGGCTAGGGAAAACCTTGTTGCCCTGGATGGGGAAATGTCCCGTTATTCATGCGGTGTTGCCGCGGAGGAACGGCGTTCTACCCCACCGGGGTGGTGGCATGGGAAGCGCATTGCCTTACTGTGAGTCCATGAAGTATCGAGCGGGATCGCGGTTCCGATCCGTGTCAGCCTTCATGAGAGGAGAGGCAGTGAATACCCGGGAAACATCGTTGCGCGGTCTCGTGGAAAAGTGGTTTGGACCTGAATCGCAAATGCGGGCGCGGGTGACGCTTTTCAGTCACTCCCGGGCCGGCCGTTGGCGTTATGTGTGCGTGGCGTCGAGGCGGGCGACCGGTGAGCTGTCGATTTTTTTCTTCCGCCACGACGATGGTTCGTGGTCGGTATTTCCCCCGGAAACAAAGCGGCCGTCTATGAACGTGGCGCGCATGCCGGTATTGCCCGGCGCGGCAGGACCGGTTGCGTTGCCAGGTTGAGCGCCGTCCGCTTCGAGGTGGAACCCGGAGATCGACGCGTTCGAATCGTTTGCTCAGGCGCGGCATGTTGTTGTGTTATCAACTAGAAAATATTGGAGATCGGTGCTGTGTCAATCCCGACATTCCTGGGTGACGATGAGTTCGCCCGCGAAGCAATCGAATACGACGTCGTGATCGTCGGCGGCGGCCCGGCTGGGCTGTCCGCA
>NZ_JARESQ010000020.1:0-167588 GCF_046028085.1 Paraburkholderia sp. RL17-380-BIE-A | reverse complement strand
AAGAACTTTCACTACGTCGTCAACAGGTTTTTCTAACTTTCCCAACCCGCCCACTCCGCTAAAAGCCTTGCCACTGCTGGCTCTCCCGCCTCCCGCGCTCCGTTGTCCGAAGCACGAAAGAGCGAGATTCTAGCGAGCCGGCCAGCGCCTTGCAAGCGTTATTTTGACAAGCATATTAACGATGCTTGAAAACCGGTTTGCGCTTCTCCACGAACGCAGCCATGCCTTCCTTCTGATCTTCAGTAGCAAAGAGCGAATGGAACAGGCGGCGCTCGAAATGCACGCCTTCCGCAAGCGTTGTTTCGTAGGCGCGGTTGACAGATTCCTTCACCATCATCACGGCTGGCAACGGGAATTCAGCGATCGTGGCAGCCGCTGCTATCGCCTCGTCGAGCAGAGCAGCAGCCGGAATAACACGCGATACCAAACCAGCGCGCTCGGCTTCGGCGGCATCCATGAAACGCGCGGTCAGGCAGAGGTCCATTGCCTTCGCCTTGGAGACGGCCCGCGGCAGACGTTGTGTACCCCCGGCACCCGGCATGATGCCCAGTTTGATTTCCGGCTGACCGAACTTTGCCGTGTCGGCGGCAAAAATGATGTCGCACATCATCGCCAATTCGCAGCCACCGCCGAGCGCGAAGCCGGCCACCGCCGCAATAATCGGCTTGCGGATGGAGCGAACCGTTTCCCAGTTGCGCGTGATGTAGTCACCCTTGTAGACATCCATATAGGTATAGGTGGACATCATGCCGATGTCGGCACCGGCCGCGAACGCCTTTTCGCTGCCCGTCACCACGATCGCACCGATCGCGTCGTCAGCATCGAACTCGCGCAGCGCGGCGCCCAATTCGTCCATCAACGCATCGTTAAGTGCGTTCAACGCCTTCGGGCGATTCAATGTGACCAACCCGACCCGACCCCGCGTCTCAACCAGAATGTTCTCGTAAGCCATGCCGCCTCCTTAAGGTAGAAAAATCGCGCGCGAAAACACTTCGCGCGGCCATCTTAATAATGCTAACATTCCCCAACCAACCGGTCGGTCAATTATTCGACAGGCTTTCCCCAACGTATAAGCCAAGCCCCTCTGCCATGACACATCCGCTATTCACCAAGCACGAAGACACGCTGCAAAAGGCACTCACCGCGATTGAAACGCGCGGCTACTGGAGCCCGTTCGTCGAAATGCCCAGTCCGAAAGTGTACGGGGAAACAGCTAACGCAGACGGCGAAGCCGCATTCAAAGCGCATCTCAACGCGACGTTCCAGCTAGACCAACCGTCGACGGGCGAAACTGTCGGGGCCGAAGTCTCGCCGTTTGGATTCCCGCTCGGTGTGCGCTACCCGAAGGCCGACCCCGTCACCCTGATCGCGGCGGCTGCCGCTGCCCAGCGCGACTGGCGCGCCGCCGGCCCGCAAGCATGGATCGGCGTGTGCCTCGAAATTCTTGCGCGCGTGAATCGCGCCAGCTTTGAGATTGGCTACAGCGTGATGCACACGACCGGTCAGGCATTCATGATGGCCTTCCAGGCCGGTGGTCCACACGCCCAGGATCGTGCGCTCGAAGCCGTCGCGTACGCATGGGACCAATTGCGCCGCATTCCCGGCGACGCCCACTGGGAAAAGCCGCAAGGCAAGAATCCGCCGCTCGCCATGCACAAGCGCTACACCGTCGTGCCGCGTGGCACCGGCCTCGTACTCGGCTGCTGCACATTTCCGACGTGGAACGGCTATCCCGGACTCTTCGCGGATCTGGCCACGGGCAACACGGTCATCGTCAAGCCGCACCCGGGCGCAATCCTGCCGCTCGCTATCACGGTACGAATTGCGCGTGACGTGCTGCGCGAAGCGGGCTTCGATCCGAATGTCGTCACCTTGCTGGCCACCGAACCGAACGACGGGGCGCTTGTCCAGGAGCTGGCCGTGCGCCCGGAAATCAAGCTGATCGACTTCACGGGCAGTACGCAAAACGGCACGTGGCTCGAGCGCAATGCGCACCAGGCGCAGGTCTACACCGAAAAAGCCGGCGTGAACCAGATCGTCATCGACTCCGTTGACGACATCAAAGCCGTTGCCCGCAACATCGCCTTCTCGCTCGCCCTGTACTCGGGCCAGATGTGCACCGCGCCGCAAAACATCTACGTGCCGCGCGGCGGCATCCGCACCGCGGAAGGCACGCTCGGCTTTGACGAAGTCGCGCAAGCCATTGCCGGCGCAGTGCAAAAGCTCGTCTCCGACCCGGCCCGCGCGGTCGAACTACTCGGCGCGATTCAGAACGAAGGCGTAGCCCAACGCGTGGGTGAAGCCGCAAAACTTGGCCGCGTTCTCGTCGAGAGCCAGACGCTCGAGCATCCCGCTTTTGCCGGCGCCCGCGTGCGCACGCCGCTCGTGGTCCAACTGGATGCCGCGACCGACCACGCGCAATTCACCAAGGAATGGTTCGGCCCGATCTCTTTCGTGATCGCGACAGACTCCACCGCGCAGTCCCTCGACCTCGCCGGTGCAATCGCCGCCGAACATGGCGCATTGACGCTCTCTGTCTACAGCACGGACGAAGCGGTGCTCGAACAGGCGCACGAAGCATCGATCCGCGGTGGCGTGGCCCTGTCGATCAATCTGACAGGCGGCGTGTTCGTCAATCAGTCGGCGGCCTTTTCGGACTTTCACGGCACGGGCGCGAACCCGGCGGCCAATGCCGCGCTGGCTGACCCAGCCTTCGTTGCGAATCGCTTCCGCGTAGTTCAGAGCCGCGTTCATGTTGAACCGAAAGCGGCGCCGGCGGTAGCTGGCTGAATGGCATAAGACAAAGCACGGCTTCGTCCTATACCGTTTGGCCGAATGGACCGGGCCGTGCGCCCCAACTAACATGAGACATCGGATTGGCATCTCTCGCCGATCCGCCCTGGCAGGAATCCACATGAACGACGCCTTCATCTGCGATGCGATTCGCACCCCAATCGGCCGCTACGGCGGCGCCCTGAAAGATGTCCGTGCCGACGACCTCGGCGCGGTGCCGATCAAGGCGCTGATCGAACGCAATCCCGGCGTCGACTGGCGCGCTCTCGACGACGTGATCTACGGCTGCGCCAACCAGGCCGGCGAAGACAATCGCAACGTCGCGCGGATGTCGGCATTGCTGGCCGGCTTGCCCACCGAGGCGCCGGGCGCCACCATCAATCGCCTGTGCGGCTCGGGTATGGACGCGGTCGGCACCGCAGCGCGCGCCATCAAGGCGGGCGAAGCACGCCTGATGATCGCCGGCGGCGTCGAAAGCATGACACGTGCGCCGTTCGTCATGGGCAAGGCTGCTAGCGCGTTCTCACGTCAGGCTGACATTTACGACACGACGATCGGCTGGCGCTTCATCAATCCGCTGATGAAACGTCAATACGGCGTCGATTCGATGCCTGAGACCGCGGAAAACGTTGCTGTCGAATTCAGCGTGAGCCGTGCGGATCAGGACGCGTTTGCCTTAGCGAGTCAGCAAAAGGCGGCTCGCGCGCAGCAGGATGGAACGCTGGCCCAGGAAATCGTCGGCGTCGAGATCGCACAGAAAAAAGGCGACCCTGTGCGCGTGCTGCTGGACGAACACCCGCGCGAAACTTCGCTCGAAAGTCTCGGCAAGCTCAAGGGTGTGGTCCGGCCGGACGGCAGCGTGACGGCCGGCAATGCGTCGGGCGTGAACGACGGCGCCTGCGCGTTGTTGCTCGCGAACCAGCAGGCAGCCGATCAATACGGCCTGCGCCGCCGCGCCCGCGTGGTGGGCATGGCGACGGCGGGGGTCGAGCCGCGCATCATGGGTATCGGTCCGGCGCCGGCAACGCAAAAGCTGCTGAAGCAACTCGGCATGACGCTCGAACAACTCGACGTGATCGAATTGAACGAAGCGTTCGCGTCGCAAGGCCTGGCGGTTCTGCGCACACTCGGTCTGCGCGACGACGACCCGCGCGTCAATCCGAACGGCGGCGCTATCGCACTCGGCCACCCGCTGGGCGCGTCGGGCGCACGTCTGATCACGACCGCGCTGTACCAACTGGAACGGATCAACGGCCGCTTTGCGCTTTGCACGATGTGCATCGGCGTAGGCCAGGGCATCGCCCTGGTCATCGAGCGGCTCTAACGCCAACGCTACAGCGCCCATCGGCCAAGAGACTTTGAGGAGACACCCAATGTCATATGAAGCGATTCGTCTCGACATCGACGCATCATGCCATGTCGCCACCATCACGCTGAATCGGCCGGACAAACTCAACAGCTTTACTCGCGCGATGCATCAGGAACTGAGCGCCGCGCTCGACCAGGTCGAAGCGTCCGGTGCCCGCGCGCTAGTGCTAACCGGCGCGGGCCGCGGCTTCTGCGCAGGCCAGGATCTGGCCGACCTCGACTTCGCACCCGGCGCCATGACCGATCTGGGTGAACTGATCGAGCAACATTTCAATCCGCTGATTCGCCGCCTCCAAGCCTTGCCGTTGCCGGTGATCGCCGCGGTAAACGGCACGGCGGCCGGCGCCGGCGCCAACCTCGCGCTAGCGTGCGACCTCGTGCTCGCGGCGCGTTCCGCCAGCTTCATTCAGGCGTTCGTGAAGATCGGCCTCGTGCCGGACTCGGGCGGCACATGGTTTCTGCCGCAGCGGGTCGGCATGGCTCGCGCCATGGGACTTGCCATTACCGGCGACAAACTCAGCGCGGAAAAAGCCGAAAGCTGGGGTTTGATCTGGCAAGCAGTCGACGACACGGAGCTTGCCGACACCGCGACGAAACTCGCGTCCCAGCTCGCGCAGCAACCCACGCGCGCCATTGCCGCAATCAAGCAGGCCATGCGCGCTGGCGTGACGCAAACACTCGACCAGCAACTCGATCTGGAACGCGATCTGCAACGCGAACTGGGTGCCTCCCACGACTACGCGGAAGGCGTGCAAGCCTTCGTGGAAAAACGCGCGCCGCGCTTCGAGGGACGGTGACATGTCGAATCAAGCCAACCATCCCAGCCAGATGACGCCCGACGAACTCGCCCGCGCTACCGCGGCCGCGATGTACGAGAACGATGCGTGCAGCCGCGCCCTCGGCCTCGAAATCGTCGAAGTGCGCCCTGGATACGCGCGCCTGCGCATGGCCGTGCGCGACGACTTTCTCAACGGCCATCAGATTTGCCACGGCGGCCTCATTTTTACGCTCGCGGATTCCACGTTCGCGTTCGCCTGCAACACGTACAACATCAACACGGTCGCAGCGGGCTGCTCGATCGAGTTCTTGCGGCCCGTGCAAGGCGGCGACGTGCTGACGGCGGAAGCCGTCGAACAGACGTTGAGCGGCCGAACCGGAATTTACGACATTCGCGTAACCAATCGCGCCGAGGAAACCGTCGCGATGTTTCGCGGCAAATCGGCACAGATTAAGGGGAACCTGATTCCTGCAGGCAACTGATATCGACAAACTCGCGACAAACTCGCGACAAACTCGCGACAAACTCGCGACAAACTCGCGGCAAACTTTCGCCGAACTCGCCGCAACTCCGCAGTGACTTGCGACAAGCCCGCAACAGATTCGTGGCCGAGTGGCGCTCTCTGGCGCCACGCCGTTAAACAGCAGCCCGCCCCGGTTTTCGCGCACAAGCGCACGTACACCAGACCCAAGCATTGAGGCAGCAAGGAGACATTCAATGACCACCGCCCTTCCGCTCGATCCGATCGAGACCGCCAGCCGCGACGAACTTGCCGCGCTTCAACTTGAACGGCTCAAATGGTCGCTGAACCATGCCTATGAAAACTCACCCGTTTATCGACGCAAGTTCGATGAAGCCGGTGTTCACCCGAGCGAAGTGAAAAGTCTCGCCGACCTGGCGCGTTTTCCCTTCACCACCAAAAAGGATCTGCGCGACAGCTATCCGTTCGGAATGTTCGCCGTGCCGCAGGATCAGATTTCGCGGATTCACGCATCGTCCGGGACCACGGGCAAGCCGACCGTGGTGGGTTACACCGCGCGCGACATCGACACGTGGGCGAATCTCGTCGCGCGTTCGGTCCGCGCCGCCGGCGCGAGGCGCGGTGACAAAGTGCACGTGAGCTACGGCTACGGACTGTTCACGGGCGGTCTCGGCGCGCACTACGGTGCCGAGCGCGCCGGGCTCACCGTGATCCCGTTCGGCGGCGGCCAGACTGAAAAGCAGGTCCAATTGATCCAGGACTTCCGGCCCGACATCATCATGGTGACGCCGAGCTACATGCTCTCGATTGCGGACGAACTCGAGCGTCAAGGCGTGGACCCGGCCAATTGTTCGTTGCGCCTCGGCATTTTCGGCGCTGAGCCGTGGACCAACGACATGCGTCAGGCGATCGAAACGCGCATGGGCATCGACGCTGTCGACATCTATGGCCTGTCCGAAGTCATGGGACCCGGCGTCGCGTCCGAGTGCGTGGAAACGAAAGACGGCCCGACCATCTGGGAAGACCATTTCTATCCCGAGATCATCGATCCCGAAACCGGCGAGGTGCTGCCGGACGGTGAACTGGGTGAACTGGTGTTTACGTCGCTGACCAAAGAAGCGCTGCCGATTATTCGGTACCGGACCCGCGACCTGACACGCCTCCTGCCAGGCAGCGCCCGCACCATGCGCCGGATGGAGAAAATCACCGGCCGCTCGGACGACATGATGATCGTGCGCGGCGTGAATGTGTTCCCGACGCAGATCGAAGAACTGCTGCTCAAGCAGCATGCGCTCGCACCGCACTATCAGATCGTGCTGACCAAGGAAGGCCCGCTCGACGTGTTGACGTTGAACGTCGAACCTTGCCCGGAATCGGCACCGGACACGGCCGCGCTGAACACGGCCAAGCAGGCGTTGGCCTATGACATCAAGGCGCTGATCGGCGTGAGCGCGGTGGTGAACGTGCTCGGTGTGAACGGGATTGAGCGTTCAGTGGGCAAAGCCCGGCGTGTGGTGGACAAGCGCCAGTCGGGGCTTTAACAAACGGGAAACACCAAACGGGAAATAGCAGACGGGAAGTAGCGCGCGACGCGGCGTATCCACGCCGAGCCATGCGCTACTCGCACCGCAGGTCAGGAATTCGGCAGCAACAACCACATCCGACCGCCCTGCTTCATCTTGCCGGCCAGGTCGCCGGCGTCGTCGCCGAGGCCCCAGAAGTAATCGGCGCGCACGCCGCCCTTGATCGCGGAACCCGTGTCCTGCGCGAAGACGAGGCGATTCATCGGCGAGTTTGTCAACGGACGCGTGGTCTGCAAAAACACCGGCGTACCGAGTGGAATCGCCGTCGGATCGACCGCGATCGACCGCTCAGGCGTCAGCGGCACACCCAATGCGCCAATCGGACCGTCCGCGCCGCCGCTCGGCACGTTTTCCCCGGACGGCATCTCACGGAAAAACACAAAGCGCGGATTCGTATCGAGCAGTGCATCGACGCGGGCGGGATTCGCTCGCGCCCACGCCTTGATGCCCTGCATGGTTGCCTGTGCGGGCGTGAGTTCGCCGCGATCCAGCAGCCAGCGTCCAATCGACTTGTACGGCTGATTATTGGTGCCGCCAAAGCCTAGACGCATGACGCTGCCGTCTTCCATCACGATGCGCCCGGAGCCCTGCACCTGCAGGAAGAACGCTTCGATCGGATCGTCGACCCACACGATTTCATTGCCGTTGAGCACCCCCGCGCGTTCGAGTTGCGCGCGCGCCGGCAGCGGTGCGCCCGCGCGATAGCCGGATGGCCAGCGATACAGTGCGGTCTGATACACGCCGTGTCGCGTGCGCGAACCACGCAGCAAGGGCTCGTAGTAACCGGTGACCAGACCGTCGACTGTGCCGTCGGTATTCGCTAACTGGAAGGGCGTGAAATAGGCTTCAAAAAAAGCCCGCGCACTGGTGACATCGAGGTCGTCGAGTTGCGAGGCCGCGGCACATGCGCGCGCCCAGTTCGGCTGACGTGCCAGCCTCGCGCAGTTTTGCCGCAATGCAGCGGTTGCGCCGATCAACGAGTCGTCCTGCCAACCCGGAACCTGCTGCCAGGCAACGGCCGTCAGCCGCGTCGCGGCAATCTGACCGGGTATGATCGCGGCACCCGTGGGTGGCGAAACGGAAGGCCGGACCGCGCCGCTGCCACCGCAGGACGCCAGCAATACCGCAACCGAAAGCGCGCCGAGCCACCCTGCGGCCGTGCGGGCAAAACGCATACAATGTTCGTTCTTGATGGAAACCGCCATGTCTGATCTGTTCGACGAATACCCGATGCTTATCTTCGCGCTGGAATCGCTCCTTGCGCTCTTCCTGCTCGTCTTTATCGTTGTATGGACGTCGTCCGGCAAGAAGAAAGCAACTCGCGCCAACGCGAGTGAACAGCAAAAGCAACAAAAACAGCAAAACCCGCAGTAAAGCCGCAAGTTAAGCTTTCTAAAGACCGCGGGCCGCGCCTCCGGTTCAATGCAATGTGCGCGGCATGCGCAGGATGAACTCCGGCACCGGCGCATCGAAACGCTCGCCGTCCTCGGCCACGCAGAAGTACTCTCCGCGCATGGTGCCGACCGGCGTGGCGATCACCGCCCAACTCGTGTACTCGAAATGCTCGCCCGGTTTGAGCAACGGCTGATGGCCGACCACGCCGAGGCCCTTCACTTCCTGCACATTCTTGTCGCTGTCCGTTATCACCCAATGACGCGCGATCAGCTGCGCGGGCACCTGGCCCGTGTTACGGATAGTCAGCGTGTACGCGAATGCGTACTGGCGGCGCTCCGGGTCCGACTCTTCGGGCAGATATTGCACCTGCGACGAGACGCTGAATTCGTACTGGCTCATCCTGATTCCGGTCTGCTGAAACGGGGTGTGAAAAATCGCGGGAAAGCCCGAACGCCAATGGTTTGCGGGCGCATTGGCGAAGCGGCGCTGATGGTGTTGGCATTCTGCTTGATGCGCGACACGCCCGCAACCGGACAAATCCCTTTGGCCAAGGGCTACTAAGGCGTTTTGTCACAGTAACGGCTCGAATCGAGGCCGGACATGGAGCCGGACTCAAAGCGTCGGCGAACCGGAGCGCCCGCGCACAAAACGGTAAAATGGCGCTTTCCCGCTTGCATCCTCCCCCAGCCATGACGCAATTCCGCATCGCCCCCAGCATTCTGTCCGCCGATTTCGCCCGCCTCGGCGAAGAAGTCCGCAATGTCGTCGCCGCCGGCGCCGACTGGATTCACTTCGACGTGATGGACAACCATTACGTGCCGAACCTGACCATCGGCCCGCTCGTCTGCGAAGCGATCCGCCCGCATGTCGACGTGCCGATCGACGTGCATCTGATGGTGCGTCCGGTCGACCGGATCGTGCCGGACTTCGCCAAGGCCGGCGCGAACCTGATCAGCTTTCACCCGGAAGGCTCGGACCACATCGACCGCACGCTGTCGCTGATCCGTGACCACGGTTGCAAGGCCGGGCTGGTGTTCAATCCGGCCACCTCGCTGAATTATCTCGATCACGTGATGGACAAGGTCGATCTCGTGCTGATCATGTCGGTGAATCCGGGCTTCGGCGGCCAGTCCTTCATTCCGGAAGCGCTCAACAAGCTGCGCGAGGCACGCCAGCGCATCAACGCCTACACGGAGCGCACCGGCCGCGAGATTCATCTGGAAGTGGACGGCGGCGTGAAGGTCGACAACATCGCCGAAATCGCGGCGGCCGGCGCGGATACCTTCGTGGCCGGCTCGGCGATTTTCGGCCAGCCGAACCACAAGGTCGTGATCGAAAAGATGCGCGCGGCACTCGCCAACATCCAGCACTGAGAATCAACGCAAAACCGGCCCGCACATGACCACTCCGTTCCCTGCCCCAGCTTTCACGGGCCCGCGCCTGCAAGCCGCGATCATCGACCTCGACGGCACGATGATCGATACCGCCGACGACTTCACCGCCGGCCTGAACGGCATGCTCGCGCAGCTCGACGCCGAGGAGACTTCGCGCGAGGAAGTGGTCGGTTATGTCGGCAAGGGTTCGGAGCATCTGATCCGCAGCGTGCTGGCGCCGCGCTTCGAAACGGAGCATGCGCAAGAGCGCTTCGACGAGGCGCTCGCGATCTATCAGGAGGAGTACGCGAAGATCAATGGCACGCACACGCGTCTCTATCCCAACGTCGAAGCCGGCCTCATCGCCATGCGCGAGGCCGGTCTCAAACTCGCCTGCGTGACGAACAAGCCGCATCGGTTCGCGGTGGAGTTGCTGCAGCAGTACGGGCTCGAACAATATTTCAGCGTCGTGATCGGCGGTGACAGTCTGGCAAAAAAGAAGCCGGATCCGCTGCCCATGCTCACCGCCGCAGCGCAACTGGGCATCGAGCCGCAAGCCACGGTGGCCATCGGTGATTCGGAGAACGATGCGCTGGCAGGCCGCGCAGCGGGCATGGCCACGCTAACGGTGCCCTACGGTTACAACCACGGCCAAGCTATACAAACAATAAAATCCGATGGTATAGTTGACTCGCTGCTCGACGCCGCCAAGGCGATCGCAGCGCACCAATCCACGACTTGAAAAGTCCTTCATCCTCATGTTTCTGAATAAAAAACGGAGTCTGATTAGCATCGACCGGGGAGCCTGGCCCTGGCGTCGCTGGTCGCGCTAACCTCGCCTGAGGTACGCTGAAGCTCGTCTTCGGCAACCGTTTTTTACTTCGCTGCGCTCACGCGTTTTTTCCATCACTTTGTTTCGCTGCATCGGTTGATTCGGCCTGCGTGTACCCGCAAAGTACGTCTGTGCGCTGAAATCCCTTGCACGCGTCGATGGGAAACTCGCGCCGGTCGGTATCATCGTGTCGAAACGTCGAACGAACGCCTGACCGGGCGCGCTACGCCCCGCTTTGTCCGACGCACGCCGCCGGACCACCGTACAGGATCGGAACATGACCGAACTCGAATTCCAGTCCCTCGCCAACGAGGGTTTCAACCGCATCCCGCTGATCGCCGAAGCGCTCGCCGACCTCGAAACGCCGCTCTCGCTGTACCTGAAGCTCGCGCAGAGCGAGCGCAACGGCGCCAACTCGTTCCTGCTGGAATCGGTGGTGGGCGGCGAACGTTTCGGCCGCTACTCGTTCATCGGCCTGCCGGCGCGCACGCTGCTGCGCACCCGTAACGGCGTGTCGGAAGTGGTGCGCGACGGCAAGGTCGTCGAAACGCACGAGGGCGATCCGCTCGAATTCATCCAGCAATTCCAGGGCCGTTTCAAAGTGGCGCAGCGCCCGGGTTTGCCGCGTTTCGCGGGCGGTCTGGCAGGCTATTTTGGCTACGACGCGGTGCGCTACATCGAGAAAAAGCTCGCGCACACGGCGCCGAAAGACGATCTGAATCTGCCCGACATTCAATTGCTGCTGACCGAAGAAGTCGCAGTGATCGACAACCTCGCGGGCAAGCTCTATCTGGTGATCTACGCCGACCCGACGCAGCCCGAGGCTTACACCAAAGCCAAACAGCGTCTGCGGGAATTGCGCCAGCGCTTGCGCACCACCGTGCAGCCGCCGGTCACTTCGGCCAGCGTGCGTACCGAGACCTATCGCGAGTTCGCGAAAGACGATTATCTGGCGGCCGTGCGCAAGGCGAAGGAATACATCGCGGCCGGCGAACTGATGCAGGTGCAGGTCGGCCAGCGCCTGATCAAGCCGTACCGCGACAATCCGCTCTCGCTGTATCGCGCGCTGCGCTCGCTGAATCCGTCGCCGTATATGTATTACTACAACTTCGGCGACTTCCACGTGGTGGGTGCATCGCCGGAAATCCTGGTGCGCCAGGAAAAGCGCGGCGAGGATCGAATCGTGACGATCCGGCCGCTCGCCGGCACGCGTCCGCGCGGCAACACGCCGGAACGTGACGCGGAACTCGCGACCGAACTGCTGAACGACCCGAAGGAAATCGCCGAACACGTCATGCTGATCGACCTCGCGCGTAACGACGTGGGCCGCATCGCGCAGATCGGCTCGGTTGTCGTCACCGACAAGATGGTGATCGAAAAGTACTCGCACGTGCAGCACATCGTGAGTTCGGTCGAAGGCAAGCTGAAACCCGGCACCACCAATTTCGACGTGCTGCGCGCCACCTTCCCGGCCGGCACGCTGTCGGGCGCGCCGAAGGTCCGCGCAATGGAACTGATCGACGAACTGGAACCCGTGAAGCGCGGCCTGTATGGCGGTGCGGTCGGTTATCTGTCGTTCACCGGCGAAATGGATCTGGCCATCACGATCCGCACCGGCGTGATCGCGAACGGCAATCTGTACGTGCAGGCGGCAGCGGGTGTAGTCGCGGATTCGGTGCCGGAATCCGAATGGCAAGAGACCGAGAACAAGGCACGCGCCGTGTTGCGCGCCGCCGAACAGGTTCAAGACGGCCTCGATAGCGACTTCTGACCGGAGACACACCATGCTGCTCATGATCGACAACTACGACTCGTTCACCTACAACCTGGTGCAATACTTCGGCGAACTCGGCGAAGACGTGCGCACCTATCGGAACGACGAAATCACGCTGGACGAAATCGCGAAGCTCAACCCCGAGCGCATCTGCCTTTCGCCTGGCCCAAGCAATCCGCAACACGCCGGCATCACGCTCGACGTGCTGCGCGAATTCAGCGGCAAGACGCCGATTCTCGGCGTCTGTCTCGGCCATCAGGCGATCGGCGAGGCTTTCGGCGGGCGCGTGGTGCGCGCGCAAACCATCATGCACGGCAAGGTCAGCACGATCGAAACCGACTGCAAAGGCGTGTTCGCCGACCTGCCGAAACACTTCGTCGTGACCCGCTATCACTCGCTCGCGATCGAACGCGAATCGCTGCCCGATTGCCTCGAAGTGTCGGCATGGACTGAAGACGGCGAGATCATGGGCGTGCGTCACAAGGAACTGGCCGTGGAAGGCGTGCAGTTCCACCCGGAATCGATTCTGTCCGAACACGGCCATGCGCTGCTCGAAAATTTCGTGAAGCAGTCGAAGCTCGCCGGCGCGCAAACGGCCAATCGCAACGCTTGATGAAGAGAGACGACATCATGACGATTACGCCCCAGGAAGCGCTGCAACGGACCATCGAGCACCGCGAAATTTTCCACGACGAAATGCTGCATTTAATGCGGCTCATCATGCGCGGCGAACTCTCACCCGTGATGGCGGCGGCGATCATCACCGGCTTGCGCGTCAAAAAAGAGACCATCGGCGAAATCACCGCCGCCGCCACGGTGATGCGTGAATTCGCCCGGCACGTCGACGTGCCGGACAACTCGAACTTCGTCGATATCGTCGGCACCGGCGGCGACGGCTCGCAGACCTTCAACATCTCCACGGCAACCATGTTCGTGTCGGCCGCGGCGGGCGCCAAGGTCGCGAAACACGGCGGCCGCGGGGTATCGAGCAAGTCAGGCAGCGCGGACGTACTCGAAGCGCTGGGCGTGAATATCGATCTGCAGCCGGAACAGGTGGCGGCTTCGATTGCGGAAACCGGCATGGGCTTCATGTTCGCGCCGAACCATCATCCGGCCATGAAGAACATCGCGCCGGTGCGCCGTGAGCTCGGCGTGCGGACCATCTTCAACATTCTCGGTCCGCTGACCAATCCGGCCGGTGCGCCCAACCAGCTGATGGGCGTATTCCACGGCGACCTCGTCGGCATTCAGGTGCGCGTGATGCAGCGCCTCGGCGCGAAGCACGTACTGGTGGTGTACGGTATGGACGGCATGGACGAAGTCTCGCTCGGCGCGGCGACGCAAGTCGGCGAGTTGCGCGACGGCCAGGTCCACGAGTACGAAATCCACCCGGAAGACTTCGGCATGCAGATGGTGTCGAACCGCACCCTGAAAGTGGCCGACGCCACCGAATCCAAAGCGATGCTGCTCGACGCGCTCGACAATAAACCGGGCGTGGCCCGCGAAATCGTCACGCTGAACGCGGGCACGGCGCTCTATTCGGCGAACGTGGCCTCGTCGATTGCAGACGGCATCCAGTTGGCGCGCGAAGCGATCGCGAGCGGCAAGGCGCGGGCGAAAGTCGACGATCTGGTCCGCTTCACCCAGCAATTCAAGCAGTAATCACGTAGCGAGACACTTATGAGCGACATCCTCGACCGTATCATCGCGGTCAAACGCGAAGAAGTCCGGGCGGCAGAACAAAGCGCGCCGCTCGAAGAGCTGCGCCTCGAAGCGTCGTCGCGCGACATTCGCGACTTCGTCGGCGCATTGCGCGCGAAACACGCGGCGGGTCTTGCCGCTGTGATCGCCGAAGTCAAGAAAGCGAGCCCGTCCAAAGGCGTGTTGCGCGAGCACTTCGTGCCGGCTGAGATCGCGCGTTCGTACGAAAAACACGGCGCGGCCTGCCTGTCCGTGCTCACCGACGTGCAGTTCTTCAAGGGCAGCGTCGCGTATCTGCAGGAAGCGCGCGCGGCCTGCAGTCTGCCGGTGCTGCGCAAAGACTTTATCGTCGATCCGTATCAGATCGTCGAAGCCCGCGCGATGGGCGCCGACGCGATCCTGCTGATCGCCGCCGCGCTGGAAACGTCGCAGATGCAGGACCTCGAAGCGCTCGCGCATTCGCTGGGTCTGGCGGTGCTGGTCGAAGTGCACGACGAGAACGAACTGATGGAATCGCTCACGCTGAAAACACCGCTCATCGGTATCAACAATCGCAACCTGCGCACCTTCGAGACGTCGATCGAGACGACGATCGGCATGCTCGAAGCGATTCCGGACGACCGCATCGTCGTGACGGAGTCGGGCATTCTGTCGCGCGTCGATGTGGAGCGCCTGCGCGCAATGGACGTGCATACGTTCCTGGTCGGCGAGGCGTTCATGCGCGCGGACGAGCCGGGTGTGGAACTTGCACGAATGTTTTTCTGAGCGCTGTGTCGACACACGACGCAGGGCACGCGGCATAGGTAGCGGAGCAGTCATGGGTATGGAACGCGAAATCAAGCTGGCGCTGCCGCCTGCGCAGGTGCAAGCGGCGACGCAGTGGTTCGTTGCGCGCACCGGGGCGCAGGGTCGTCCGATCAAGCTGGTGAATATTTACTTCGACACGCCTGAGCTGACGCTGGCAAGCTCGAAGAGCGCCCTGCGTTTGCGCCAGACGCCCGACGGCTGGCTGCAAACCTTCAAGACGGTCGGCAAGTCTGAAAACGGCATGCACAGCCGGCATGAATGGGAAATACCGGTGGCCGGTGAAAAGCTGGAGATCGACGCGCTGCTGCGTGAGTGCGACGAACCGTCCGCCGCGAGCGCTTTGCGTCAAGCCGCGCCCGAACTTATCGAACTCTTCCGCACGAATTTCACCCGTACGCTGTGGCACGTCCAGGCGGACGGTTCCGAAGTCGAAGCGGCGATCGATCAGGGCGATGTGTTCGCCGAAGTTGACGGCGAGGCACGCCGCGCACCGATCTCGGAAGTCGAACTCGAGCTGAAGTCCGGTGACGAAGCCGCGCTCCACACGCTTGCCGCGGAGCTCGGCAAGCAGATAGCCGGTCTCGCACCCGACGACATCAGCAAGGCTCAGCGCGGTTATCAATTGCGGGCGGGTTGAGCCGCGTTAAGGCCGCTATCCCTGCCGGCCGGCACAGAGCCCGACTTTCGCGAATGACTTCCTCCCGGCGGCCGCCGGCTCGTGCAACGCAACGTCAGGTGTCAGGCGGGCGCTCGCCTATCCTGCAATCTCGTCGAACAGGAGCGCCTATCCAGCGCCCACACTGACCAGATACGACACGCCGCCGCCACACCTTGAGCAACACCCCGTTTGCTGCGACACTTCCCCGCCATGACCTCTGCTTCCCGCACCCGTTCCAATCCGTCGCAGGCTTCGCTGTTTGGCGAAGCGGCCCCCGAGCCGGCCACTGACATGACGACCACTGCGCCGCAGCAATCCGGTGCCAGCGCGCCGCCGCCAACGCTCGAGGCGCAATTCGAGGCGCTGCCGCCAGCATGGCGCGCGCATCTCAAGCCGTTTATCGAAAGCGATGCATATGCGCCGCTCTGCCGTTTCGTCGACGGTGAGCGCGCCGCCGGTAAAACCGTCTACCCCGCCGACGTTTTCCGCGCACTGCGCCTGACCAGCCCAGACGACGTGAAAGTGGTGATCCTCGGCCAGGATCCGTATCACGGCGAGGACCGCGGCACGCCACAAGCGCACGGACTGGCGTTTTCGGTGGCGCCGAACGTGCGCACGCCGCCGTCGCTGCGCAACATCTTCAAGGAAATCACCGCGAGCCTCGGCCACGATACGCCGCGTCACGGCTGTCTCGACACCTGGGCGACGCAAGGCGTGCTGCTGCTGAACACGGTGCTGACCGTGGAGCGCGATTCCGCCGCCAGCCACGCAAAACGCGGCTGGGAAAAATGCACCGACACGCTGATCCATGAACTGGCGATGCGCCACGACGGCCTCGTGTTCATGCTGTGGGGCGCGCATGCGCAAGCCAAGCGCGCGCTGCTCGGCGGCAAGTCGCATTACGTGCTGGAGGCGCCGCATCCGTCGCCGCTGTCGGCGCATCGAGGTTTTCTGGGCTGCGGGCATTTTGCCAAGGCCAACGAATATCTCGCGCAGCACGGCCGCGAGCCGATCGACTGGCGCTTGCCCGACGAAGCGCAAATGCTCGCCTGAATGCGCCACCAACGGACAGGGACGAAGCAACCGCGACACATCGGCGCCACAAAACAGAAACGCCACGGATTCAGAACCCGTGGCGTTTTTCATTCCAGAACACTATTCGCCGCACATTGAAGCAGCGCGGCCTGCCTTACGCAGCGGCGATCGCTTCGCGGGCGGAAGCCAGCGCGGCGCCGGCGGCGTCCGGACCCATGTTCAGGCCTTCGGCGTAGATGAAGTTTACGTCGGTCATGCCGAGGAAGCCGAGGAAGCTCTTCAGGTACGGCGTCTGGCTATCGTTCGGCGTGCCGAGATACTTGCCGCCGCGTGCCGACACGACGTACACCTTCTTGCCCTTCACGAGACCTTCCGGACCATTCGCCGTGTACTGGAACGTGATACCGGCACGTGCGATGAAGTCGAAATACGTCTTCAGTTGCGACGAGATGCCGAAGTTGTACATCGGCGCGCCGATCACGACGATGTCGGCGGCTTGCAGTTCGGCGATCAGCGCTTCGCTGCGCGCAGCGATCGCGGCTTGCTCGGCCGTGCGTTGGTCAGCCGGCGTGAAGAACGCGCCGAGGACGGCGTCGTCCAGATGCGGCAGCGGTTCGGCTTGCAGATTGCGGACGACGACTTGCGCGCCCGGATTCGATTGTTGCAGCTTTGCGGTCAGCTCGTTGACGAGTAGCGTCGAGTTCGCGCCTTGCGAGCGGGCTGCCGAGTTGATTTGCAGGATCGTGGTCATGGTTGACTCCAGTAGGGGCGCGCTGTGTTGCGCGAGTGGAGCCATTGTGTTTTTTTACCGACCCGGGAAAAAGCCATCCGGCAGCGACGGATTGTTGCACTGGTAGGACAATCCGCCGCGCCCGGCCGTCCATTGTGGACGGCCCGGATGACGATCAGCTTTCCAGCCAGCGCTCGCGCGCCTTGCGCGCGGCGGCCCGCTTGTCGCTGACGGCGAGCTTGTAGCGCGCGACCTCAGGCCCGTCCAGCTTGACTTGCGCGACGCGCAGTTCGTCGCGGCGGAACGCGTGAACCTCGACTTTCGCGCCCGGCTGATAGCGCGCGAGCAACCCGTCAAGATTCGAGCCGGTCACGCGCAGGCCGTCCACCGCGATCAGCACGTCGCCAGCCGAGAGCCCGGCTTTTTGCGCGGCGCTGCCGTCATGAACGGCCGCGAGCGTGCAATCCGCGCCGCCGCGCACGCGTGCGCCGAGCGACGGCTTGCCGTTCTTTTCGAGTTCCGGCGCGATTGCTACGCCGAACGGCGCGAGCAGCGTCTCGAGCGGCAGATCGTGCGTGCCGTGCACGGCTTCGGCGAACAACTCACCGAGTTTCGCGCCGGTCGCTTCCGCGAAAAGCGCCTCGATCTCGCTTTCGTCGACGCCAACCGGTTTGCCGCGATAGAAGTCACGGCCGAAGCGCTGCCAGAGCAAGCGCATCACGTCGTCGAGCGATTTGCGGTTGTTGGTCTGCGCGCGAATCGTCAGATCGAACGCCAGCGCGACGAGCGAACCCTTGGTGTAATAGCTGACGATCGCGTTCGGCGCGTTCTCGTCCTGCCGGTAGTATTTGACCCACGCGTCGAACGAGCTTTCGGCGACGCTCTGTTTCAGGCGCCCACTGCCGCGCTGCACGCCACCGACCACCTTGCCGAGCAGGCCGAAGTAGTCGTCCTGCGTGATCAGGCCGCTGCGCACGAGGATCAGATCGTCGTAGTAAGAGGTGAAGCCCTCGAACAGCCACAGCAGCGACGTGTAGTTTTCGACGCTCAGGTCGTACGGCGCGAACACGGCCGGCTTGATGCGCTTCACATTCCAGGTGTGGAAGTATTCGTGACTGCACAGACCGAGATAGGTCCGGTAGCCTTCGGTGAGCGCCTCGCGCCCTTCCACCGGCAAATCGCCGCGATTGCAGATCAGCGCGGTCGAAGCGCGGTGTTCGAGGCCGCCGTACCCATCCGTAACGGCTTGGGTCATGAATACGTAGCGATCCACCGGCGCTTTCTTCGACCTGGGCTCGAACAATGCGATCTGCGCTTCGCAGATACGCTTCAGGTCGGCGGACAGACGCGCCATGTCCAGCCCGACCACGCGCCCGGCGATCACGACGTCGTGCGGCACGCCGTGCGCCTTGAACGTCGCGAGCGCGAATTCGCCCAGCGTGACGGGATGATCGATCAGCTCGTCGTAGTTCTGCGCGCGATACTCGCCGAAACCATAACGCTTCGTGCCGCGCGCCTCCGGCAGCGCGGTGGCGACACGCCAGTTGCGATACGCCGCACCTTCCGGCTTCTGGATATCGACCACGCACTGCGCCTCTTCGTGACCGAGCGGCGAGAGAAACACGCTCGTGCCGTTGAAAAAGCCGGTCGTATCGTCGAGATGCGCGGCGCGCACGGACAGATCCCACGCGTAGACCTCGTAGCGCAGCGTCAGCGCGCCTTTGACCGGCGCGGCCTGCCAGGTGTGCTTGTCGGTCTTTTCGACGCGCACCTTGCGGCCCGCGTCGTTGAACGCGCGCAGCGTCACGATGTTGCGGGCGAACTCGCGCACCATGTAGCTGCCCGGAATCCACACCGGCAGCATGAAACGCTGACCGGCCGGATCGGGATCGGCGACGGTCACGGTGACTTCGAACAGGTGGGCGGCGGGTTGCTTGGGAACGATGGTGTAGCGGATCGGCTTCATCGGCGGCGATTAGAAGAGGTGAGGCGGGGATAGTCGGGCTTGATGCGAAAGGAGGCGCACGTCGCGCCTCCTTTGTTCGATGTGTTCCGTGTGCTCAGCGCACTGCGGACATTTCCTTGTCCAGCCGGTCGGCCGGCACGGCGCCGGGCAGGCGGCGGCCGTCGGCGAGGAACACCGTGGGCGTGCCGTCGACGTTCATCGCGTGGCCAAGCGCCAGGTTCTTGTCGATCGCGGCGGTGTCGCAGGTGCCGGCGGCGGTGGGCGCCTGATGGTCCTGCATCCACGATTCCCATGCCTTCGCACGGTCCGTCGAACACCAGATCGACTTCGACTTCGCGGTCGAATCGGGCGACAGCACCGGGTACAGGAAGGTATAGATCGTCACGTTATCGATCGACTTCAGCGACGTTTCGAGCTGCTTGCAGTACGGGCAGTTCGGGTCGGAGAACACGGCGATCTTGCGCGCGCCGTTGCCCTTCACGACCTTCACGGCGTTGGCGAACGGCAGGCTCGCGAAATCGATACGGTTGGTTTCCGCGAGGCGCGCTTCAGTCAGATTCTTACGGGTCTTCGCGTCGACCATGTCGCCGAGCATCAGATAGTCGCCGTTCGCGTCGCTATAGACGATCTGCGAGCCGAGGTTCACTTCGTACAGGCCGGCGATCGGCGATTTCGTCACGCTCTTGATCGTCACGTCCGCGAGGCGCGTTTGCAGCGTGGCTTTGAGCTTGTCGGTAGTCTGGTCGGCCTGTGCGGAGCAGCCGATCGTGACGGCTGCGATTGCAAGCGCGGCGGCCGCCACGCGGAAAGTCTTCTTCATGCTGAATTCCTGGGTTCAATCGCGCTACTGCGCGTTTCGTGACGTTCCCGGTCTGACCGGAACGGCGTCCATCCGTTCATGATACCTGCCTGGCCGGCCGCGGCATGCCGGGCCGGGCGCGTCAGCCCAACGCGGCCGACACCAGCCAGCGTTTGATGAACGGCTGCGCACCGACGAAAGCCATGCCGGTATTGCGCAGCGCCTTGGCGAACGGACCGGGAACGGAAAAGAGTTTTTGCAGACCGTCGGTGGCGATCATCAGCGCGCGAATGTCTTCGCGGCGCGCGCGTTCGTAGCGGCGCAGCAGCACCATGTCGCCGAGATCGCGGAACGACTCCTTGCCGGCGACGGTGTCAGCGAGCGCCGCGACGTCGCGCAGGCCGAGGTTCATGCCCTGCCCGGCCAGCGGATGGATCAGATGCGCGGCGTCGCCGACCAGCGCGACGCGTGGCGCCACCAGCCGGTCGACCGTTTGCAGCGCGAGCGGGAAACCTTGCGCGGGCGTCACGCAATCGAGCGCACCGAACTGACCGCCCGTCACGCGTTCCACTTCAGCGGCGAGCTGCGCCGGATCGAGCGCGACCAGTTGCTCTGCGTGCTCGGTGCGCGCCGACCACACCAGCGAGACGTGGCCGTCCGGCATGGGCAGGAGCGCGATGATCTCGCCGTCCTTGAACCATTGATACGCGGTTTCGCTGTGCGGCTTCTCGGCCTTGAAATTGGCGACCACGCCGGTTTGCTTATAGTCGCGCCGGACCATCTTCGAGCCGATCTGCGCGCGCACCCACGAATGCGCGCCGTCTGCGCCGACCACCAGATCGGCTTCGAGCACATTGCCGTTGGCGAGGCCGACGCTGGCGCTGTCAGCGGTGAAGTCCAGCGCCTGGGCGCGCGTGTCGATCCAGGTAAGATTCGGCTGGAAGCGCAGCGCGGCGTCCAGTCCGCGCTCGATCACCGACGACTCGACGATCCACGCGAGTTGCGGCACCGAAGCCTGGAACGCGGAGAAATGCAGTTCGGCGTGCGCGTCACCGTAGACGCGCATGTCGTAGACGGGACCGAGCCGCGTCAGATCGAGCGCCTGCCAGACCCGCAAACGCTCCAGCAGAGCCTGCGAGCTCGACGACAGCGCGTAGACCCGCGAGTCGAAGCTGGCGCCGTGGGGCAGCGCCGCGCAGGGCTGCGCGAGCAGCGCCACGCGCAGTCCGCCTTGCGTCAGCGCCAGCGCCGCGGTCTTGCCGACGAGCCCGCCGCCGATCACGGCGGCATCAAAGGTCTGGTGGTGTGCATTCATCCGCGCATTATAGCCGCGGGGGTTGCGAGGGACGGATCGACGCGCGCGGCGTTTGCGCCCGAACAAGCGCGCCGATACTCGCAGACGACCGTGCGCCGCCAGCGCCGCGTTCGCTTCGCGTAGCCGCGTGAATTCGCGGTCTGAAGACAGGAACGCCATGCGCCTGCCCGGACGGCAAGCGCCGCTCTCCGTCTGCCGCAGCAGTGAGCCGATCCGAACGGGTTACAATTACGCTTTCCGTGAAAACTCGCACCCGGTCGTCGAGCAACGCCCCGATCCGGTGTCTTGTCCCGCTCCGCTGCATTTGTCCGCCACGCCACACGCGAAGGCTTCTCGAATCCTGCATATAGCGTCGAGCGCATCACGCAACTTACTGAATCAATGAAGGATTTCCATGAGCCTCAAATGCGGCATCGTCGGCCTGCCTAACGTCGGCAAGTCCACCCTGTTCAATGCGCTGACCAAGGCGGGCATCGCCGCCGAAAATTACCCGTTCTGCACGATCGAGCCGAACGTCGGCATTGTCGAAGTGCCGGACGCGCGTCTGAAGGCGCTCGCTGAAATCGTCAAGCCGGAACGCATCCTGCCGGCCGTGGTGGAATTCGTCGACATCGCCGGTCTGGTGGCCGGCGCGAGCAAGGGCGAAGGTCTGGGCAACCAGTTTCTCGCCAACATCCGCGAAACGGATGCGATCACGCACGTGGTGCGCTGTTTCGAAGACGAGAACGTGATTCACGTCGCGAACAAGATCGATCCGCTGTCCGATATCGAGGTGATCAACACCGAACTGGCGTTGGCCGACCTCGCGACCGTCGAAAAGGCGCTGGCGCGCTATTCGAAGGCGGCCAAGTCGGGTAACGACAAGGAAGCCATCAAGAACGCCGCCGTGCTGGAAAAAGTGCGCGCGCAGCTCGACCAGGCCAAACCGGTCCGCGCGCTCGACCTGTCCGACGAAGAAAAAGCCACGCTCAAGCCGTTCTGCCTGATCACCGCGAAGCCGACCATGTACGTGGCCAACGTGAAGGAAGACGGTTTCGAGAACAACCCGCATCTGGACGCGGTCACGAAGTTCGCGGCTGCGGAAAACGCGCCGGTCGTCGCCGTGTGCGCCGCGATCGAAGCGGAAATCGCCGACCTCGACGAAGCCGACATGGAAGTGTTCCTCGCCGACATGGGCATGGAAGAGCCGGGCCTGAACCGCGTGATCCGCGCCGGCTTCAAGTTGCTGGGCCTGCAGACCTACTTCACGGCTGGTGTGAAGGAAGTGCGCGCGTGGACGATCCATATCGGCGATACGGCGCCGCAGGCGGCCGGCGCGATTCACACGGACTTCGAGCGCGGCTTCATTCGCGCGCAGACCATCGCGTTCAACGACTACATCACCTACAAGGGTGAACAAGGCGCGAAGGAAGCCGGCAAGATGCGCGCGGAAGGCAAGGAATACGTCGTCCACGACGGCGACGTGATGAACTTCCTGTTCAACGTGTAAGTTTGAGTTTGAAACTCGGCTTCGGCGCGAGGCGGCCACGGGTGGAAACCTGAACGCCGCCATCCGCGCAGCCGGTGACATTGAAAGAGCCCGCTTCGAGCGGGCTCTTTGCTTTACTGCCCGCCACTTGTGCCGGCGCGCCCGCACTGCAGCGGCAACGCGATACCGTTCCTGACGGCCGTCATCTTCGACGGCGAATCCGCGAGCACCGCGTCGATGCCGAGGCACGCCGCCGTGCGGTAATCGTCCGCGTCGTTCACGGCGATCGCAACGATTCGCACGTCCGGCTTCTGCCTGACGCACGCGACCGTGGCAGGCGTCCATAACGTAGCCTGCACGTCCGAGCGCCCTTCGCCCAGCGTGAACTTCTCGACCACCGTCAATGCGCGGTGCAACTCGAACGCGCTCATCGCGTGTTCGGCCGGCGCGTCCACACAACCCTGATTCAGCAGGACGCGCACGAGCCGCCCACGCGTGGCATCGCGCGATTCGAATAGCCGCGCTTGCGGATACGCGGCAAAGCTCCGTTGATAGTCCGCTTCAGTCGAATAGATCGACACGCGCCGCCATGCGTTTTCTTCATCGAGTACGCGCGCGACGGCCAGCGTCTGCGGTTCGGCGGGCAGCGCCTTCATATCGAGGATCACCGGCATGCCAGCCGGCATGATGCGCAGTGCTTCGCGCAGCGTCGGAATGCCCAAAGGGTGATCGCGATACGGATAGCCATCCGCGCGGCGGAACGTCCACCCCGCATTCACGCGCGTGAGTTGAGCCGCCGTATACGCGGACACTGGCCCTTTCGCGTCGGTCAACGCCGACAGATCGCCCGGCCGATAAAGAACCGGCACGCCATCCTTGCTCAACTGCACGGTGAGCCACATCGCGTCGGCGTGATTCGTGATGGACAGGCGAATCGCTTCGAGCGTGTTCTCCGGCGCATCGCCCGTGCCACCGCGATGCGCGATGATCGCCGGCAACGCGCTCACCTGCGTGACGGCATTGTTCGGCGTCACGGGAGGCGTGAGCGAACAACCCGCCAGTAAAAGGCCTGCAATAAAGCTGCCTCCCGTCAATCGTACTGAACTCAGCATCTGGAATCCTGATTAATACCCACCGTGGCGTAACGTACACAAAGCGGGCACACGCGCAACGGACGTCTATCATGCCCGCACGGGAACGGCCGCGTCCACCGAACGAGCTCAGTCCCCGCTCCCACGCAAACTCGCGCATTCATCGCCCACTCAATGGGCATATCAACACCCGCTGTTTCCGTTTTGTGACACCGATGTTAAATTGCGGCATTCGGCGACCGCCAAAAATGGTGCGCGCCGTCCGGCCGCCGACGCCGGACTGTCATCGAACACAACTAGAATCGCGCGATTCGCATCCGCGCCCGTTCCGACACTGGAGACAAATCGATGAGTTTGAAGCCGCTAATCCGTTCTCTTTCCGTTGCCGCCGTATTGAGCGCCGGCCTCACTCAGGCGGCCTGCGCCGCAACTGAAATCCAGTTCTGGCACGGCATGGAAGCCGCGCTGGGCGAACGGCTGAACGACATTGCCAACGCGTTCAACGCGTCGCAAAGCGACTACAAGATCGTGCCGGTGTTCAAAGGCACTTACGACCAGACCCTCGCCGCCGGCATCGCCGCCTATCGCAGCGGCAATGCGCCGGCCATCCTCCAAGTCTACGAAGTCGGCACCGCCACGATGATGCAGGCGAAGAAGGCCGTGATCCCCGTCTCCGAAGTGTTCAAGCAGGCCGGCGTGCCGCTGGATGAAAAGGCCTTCGTGCCGACCATCGCCAGCTATTACAGCGACGCGAAAACGGGCGAGCTGATCTCGATGCCGTTCAACAGTTCGACGCCGGTGCTGTACTACAACAAGGACGCCTTCAAGAAAGCCGGCCTCGATCCGAACCAGCCGCCGAAAACCTGGGCGGAACTGCAGGCCGACGCGCAGAAGCTGAAGGCGTCGGGTATGGCGTGCGGTTATTCGTCGGGCTGGCAGAGCTGGATTCAACTCGAAAACTACAGCGCCTGGCATGGCGCGCCGTTCGCGACGAAGAACAATGGCTTCGACGGCCCGGACGCGCAACTGGAATTCAACAAGCCGCTGCAGGTCGCGCATATCCAGTTCCTGCAGAACATGCAGAAGGACGGCACTTTCACCTACGTCGGCCGCAAGGACGAACCGGTGTCGAAGTTCTATAGCGGCGACTGCGGGATCATCACCAACTCGTCGGGGTCGCTCGCCACGATCAAGAAGTACGCGAAGTTCAGCTTCGGCACCGGCATGATGCCCTACGACGCCAGCGTGAAGGGCGCGCCGCAGAACGCGATCATCGGTGGCGCGAGCCTGTGGGTGCTGTCGGGCAAGGATCCGGCGGTCTACAAGGGCGTGGCGAAATTCCTCTCGTATCTGTCGTCGGCGCCGGTTGCGGCCAAGTGGCATCAGGACACCGGCTATCTACCGGTCACCACCGCCGCTTATCAACTGACGCAGCAACAAGGCTTTTACGAGAAAAATCCGGGCAGCGACACCGCCATCAAGCAGATGCTCAACAAGCCGCCGCTGCCGTACACGAAGGGCTTGCGTCTGGGCAACATGCCGCAGATCCGCACGATCATCGACGAAGAACTCGAACAGGTTTGGGCTCAGAAGAAGACGCCGCAACAGGCGCTCGACGCGTCCGTGTCGCGTGGCGATGAACTGCTGCGACGCTTCGAGAAAGCCGGCAACTGAGCCGGCAACTAAGCGGAAAACTGAGCGAACGAGGTTCCGGCGCGCCCGCGCCGGAACCCGTGGTTGCCGCAAAACCTTGGATATCATCGATGGAAAAGCGCTCCAGCTTCGGCACCAGCCTGCTGCCCTACCTGCTCGTCGCGCCGCAACTCGCGATCACGCTGCTGTTTTTCCTGTGGCCGGCCGGTGAGGCGCTGTGGCAATCCACGCAAAGTCAGGACGCGTTCGGCACGTCGAGCGAGTTCGTCGGGCTCGCCAACTTCAAGCAGCTCTTTGCCGATCCGCTCTACCTGTCGTCGTTCTACACGACGCTGATCTTCTGTGCGCTCGTCACGGTGTCCGGCCTCGTGATCTCGCTGTTGCTCGCAGTCTGCGCCGATCGCGTGACCCGCGGCGCCAAGACCTATCAAACGCTCCTGATCTGGCCGTATGCCGTCGCGCCCGCGATTGCCGCCGTGTTGTGGTCGTTTCTGTTCAACCCGAGCATCGGCCTCGTCACCTACGCGCTGGCCGAGTACGGCATTGTCTGGAATCACGCGCTGAACGCAGGTCAGGCGATGTTCCTCGTGGTGCTCGCGTCCGTCTGGAAACAGGTCAGCTATAACTTTCTGTTCTTCTATGCCGGCTTGCAGGCGATCCCGCGCTCGCTCATCGAAGCGGCGGCGATCGACGGCGCCGGTCCGGTGCGGCGCTTTTTCGGCATCGCACTGCCGCTGCTGTCGCCGACCAGCTTCTTCCTGCTGGTGATCAACATCACCTACGCGTTCTTCGACACCTTCCCGGTGATCGACGCAGCAACCGGCGGCGGCCCCGCGCAATCCACTCGCACGCTGATCTACAAGATCTTCGCCGAAGGTTTTCAGGGGCTCGACATTGGCAGTTCCGGCGCGCAGTCGGTGATCCTGATGGGGATCGTCGTCGCGTTGACGGTCGTGCAATTCCGCTTTATCGAACGCAGGGTTCAATACTCATGATCGAGAACCGCCGCGGTTTCGACCTCTTCTGCCACGCGGTGCTGATTCTCGGCGTCGTGCTGGTGGTGTTTCCGGTCTACGTCGCGTTCTGCGCGGCGACCATGAGCGAGCAACAGGTGTTCAGCGTGCCGCTTTCGCTGGTGCCGAGCACGCATCTGTTCGAGAACATCGCGACGGTCTGGTCGCAAGGCAGCGGCAACGCGGCGGCGCCGTTCGGCCGCATGCTGTTCAACAGCCTCGTGATGGCGCTGGTGATTTCGATCGGCAAGATCGCGGTCTCCATGATCTCCGCTTACGCGATCGTGTTCTTCCGTTTCCCGTTTCGTAATCTCGCGTTCTGGCTGATCTTCATCACGTTGATGCTGCCGGTCGAAGTGCGGATCTTTCCGACCGTGCAGGTCGTGTCGTCGATGCATCTGAGCAATACGTACAGCGGTTTGACATTGCCGCTGATCGCCTCGGCCACCGCGACATTCCTGTTCCGCCAGTTCTTCATGACGCTGCCGGACGAATTGATGGAAGCGGCGCGCATCGACGGCGCGGGCGCCATGCGGTTTTTCTGGGACGTGGTCCTGCCGCTGTCGAAAACGAACATGGCGGCCCTCTTCGTCATCACCTTCATTTACGGCTGGAATCAGTACCTGTGGCCGATTCTGATCACGAGCCAGCAATCGCTGACCACGGCCGTGGTCGGCATAAAAAGCATGATCGCCTCCGGCGACACCGCGACCGAATGGCATCTCGTGATGACCGCGACGCTGCTCGCGATGCTGCCACCGCTCGCCGTCGTGCTGACGATGCAGCGCTGGTTCGTGCGCGGACTCGTGGACGCGGAGAAGTAAGCGGCGCCCGTTTGAGCGAGCTTATTCCGGCATTGAAATAACAACACCGCACGACGCGCGGCAAGCAACGAAAGGCTAAAACGGCATGGCTGCACTGACTCTGCAAGGCGTGAAAAAAACCTACGACGGCAAACAGTTCGTGTTGCACGGCATCGACGTGGACGTCGCCGACGGCGAGTTCGTCGTGATGGTCGGCCCGTCCGGCTGCGGCAAATCGACCTTGCTGCGGATGGTGGCGGGACTGGAGCGCATCTCCGAAGGCAGTATTTCGATCGCCGGCAAAGTGGTCAACCAGCTCGAACCGAAAGATCGCAACATCGCGATGGTGTTCCAGAACTACGCGCTCTATCCGCATATGAGCGTGGCCGAGAACATGGGTTACGCGCTGAAGATCGCGGGCGTGGACCGGGCGCAGATCAGGCAGCGCGTGGACGCCGCCGCGCAGATTCTCGAACTCGAAGCGCTACTGCAACGCAAGCCCCGCGAATTGTCCGGCGGACAACGGCAACGTGTCGCGATGGGCCGCGCTATCGTGCGCGAGCCGGCGGTGTTTCTGTTCGACGAACCGCTGTCGAATCTCGACGCGCGCCTGCGCGTGCAGATGCGGCTCGAAATCCAGCGTCTGCATGCGCGGCTCGCCACCACGAGCCTGTATGTGACGCACGATCAGATCGAAGCGATGACGCTCGCCCAGCGCGTGATCGTGATGAACAAAGGCCACGCCGAGCAGATCGGCGCGCCGACCGAAGTCTATGAGTGGCCCGCCACGGTGTTCGTCGCGAGCTTTATCGGCTCGCCCGGGATGAATCTGCTGGAAGGCCGCGTGTCGGACGACGGCTCCGTTTTCGAAGTGGCGGGCAACGGTCCAAAGCTGCCTTTGACGGGCGTGGCGTCGATCGGCCGCGAAGTCGCCAAAGGGCGCGAGTGGACACTCGGCATTCGTCCGGAACACATGAGCCCGGGTCAGGCGGACGCGCCTCACGCGACGCTCACCGTCGATTCCTGCGAACTGCTCGGCGCGGACAATCTCGCGCACGGCCGCTGGGGCAAGCATGACGTGACGGTGCGCTTGCCGCATGCGCATCGGCCCGCGGCGGGCGAAGCGCTGCACGTGGCGCTGCCCGCGCAACATCTGCATTTCTTCGAACCGGCCAGCGGCAAGCGCGCGAACTGAGGCCTGATAAATCGCCCGAGCAGTCAGAACAACAAGCACTCGAAAGACCATGATGGGCATGACCCGTAAGACCTTGCGATCCTGCGCGGTAGTCGCAGCGCTGCTGTTTAGCGTCTCGTCGGCGTTCGCGTATGTTGCGCCGGGCACGACGCCGGACGAAGCGAACCTCAGCAATCACAACACCTACACCAATCGCGACGGCAACACCGTGCACGCGCCGGCCCGCTCGTTATCCGGCAAGGCGCCGGAAGGCGCCACGGCACGTTGCCGCGACGGCACCTACAGCTTTAGCCGCCACCGCAGCGGCACGTGTTCGCGCCACGGCGGCGTGGCGGATTGGCTCTGAGCATCCGGGCGGGACCTGGCCGAACGGACACCCACTGCCGTGCCCTGCCCCTGCCGAAGTACAATGCCATTTGAAGAACCCGCCCGCGCGCGGGGTGTCGCGAAGTTCGACGCCACGCTCCAAGCCGCGCCGGCCGGCGCCGGGCGCTCTGCCCGGCCATAACACCGATTACCCATCCACCCACGACTGCCCGCCCCCTCGCGGCCGGCGTCGTCAACGTCTATTGCAAGCAAATGGCCCAATACGTTTTCACCATGAACCGGGTCGGCAAGATCGTGCCGCCCAAGCGTCAAATCCTCAAGGACATCTCGCTGTCGTTCTTTCCCGGCGCGAAGATCGGCCTGCTCGGCCTGAACGGCTCGGGCAAGTCGACGCTGATCCGCATCATGGCCGGTGTGGACAAGGACATCGAAGGCGAAGCCACGCCGATGCCGAACCTGAACATCGGCTATCTGCCGCAGGAACCGCAACTCGATCCGAACAAGACGGTGCGTGAAGCGGTCGAGGAAGGTCTCGGCGATGTATTCGGCGCGCAAAAGAAACTGGACGAAATCTACGCGGCCTACGCCGAACCTGACGCCGACTTCGACGCGCTCGCCGCCGAACAGGCGAAGTACGAAGCGATCCTCGCCACCACCGACGGCAGCGCTGAGCAGCAAATCGAAATCGCTGCCGACGCGCTGCGCCTGCCGGCCTGGGACGCAAAGATCGAGCATCTTTCGGGTGGCGAAAAGCGCCGCGTCGCGCTGTGCAAGCTCCTGCTCGAAAAGCCGGACATGCTGTTGCTGGATGAGCCGACCAACCACCTGGACGCGGAATCGGTCGACTGGCTGGAACAGTTCCTCACGCGCTTCCCGGGCACCGTGGTCGCCGTGACTCACGATCGCTACTTCCTCGATAACGCCGCCGAGTGGATTCTCGAACTCGACCGCGGCCACGGCATTCCCTGGAAGGGCAACTACAGCAGCTGGCTCGATCAGAAGGAAGAGCGGCTGAAGCAGGAGGAATCGTCGGAATCGGCGCGTCAGAAGGCCATCAAGAAGGAACTGGAGTGGGTGCGCCAGAACCCGAAGGGCCGTCAGGCGAAGTCGAAGGCGCGTATCGCCCGCTTCGAGGAACTGAACAGCCAGGACTATCAGAAGCGCAATGAAACGCAGGAAATCTTCATTCCGGTCGGCGACCGTCTCGGCAATGAAGTGATCGAGTTCAAGAACGTCAGCAAGTCGTATGGCGACCGCCTGCTGCTCGACAACGTCAGCTTCAAGATTCCGGCTGGCGCGATCGTCGGCATCATCGGACCGAACGGCGCGGGTAAGTCCACGCTGTTCCGCATGCTGACCGGCCGCGAACAGCCGGATTCGGGCGAGATCGTGCAAGGCCCGACCGTCAAGCTCGCATACGTGGATCAAAGCCGCGACGCGCTGGACGGCTCCAAAACCGTGTTTGAGGAAATCTCCGGCGGTGCGGACGTGCTGACGGTCGGCAAGTATGAAACGCCGTCGCGTGCGTATATCGGGCGCTTCAACTTCAAGGGCGGCGATCAGCAGAAGATCGTCGGCAATCTGTCGGGCGGCGAGCGAGGCCGGCTGCACCTGGCCAAGACGCTGATCGCGGGCGGCAACGTGCTGCTGCTCGACGAACCGTCGAACGATCTCGACGTCGAAACGCTGCGCGCGCTGGAAGACGCGTTGCTCGAGTTCGCAGGCTCCGTGCTGGTGATCTCGCACGATCGCTGGTTCCTCGACCGGATCGCCACGCACATTCTCGCGTTCGAAGGCGATTCGCAAGTCACGTTCTTCGACGGCAATTACCAGGAATACGAAGCCGACAAGCGCGCGCGTCTGGGTGAAGAAGGTGCGCGTCCGAAGCGTCTGCGTTACAAGCCGATCGCGCGATAAGCTCGAACCCGGGCGGCCTGCTCGTCGGCTGGGCTGACGCGCGGGCCGCCTCGACGGCCGCGCTCTTGCGTGCGCGCGAGCCCACGTGTGCTCGCGCGGGCGAATTTTGCGGCGCCGCGTAGCAGGTGCCGCGAACACCTGGCGTCGCCGAGATGAGCAGCAGGGCACACAGCTTGCGTACCGTGGCGTGATACGTGTCATCGCGGCAGAGTGCGTGTGGTCCGCCGCGATGGTCCAATTCAGACGCGCGCCCGCCCGACGAGCGCAACGGCCGATCACTGCCACACCGCCCGGAACGCGGTGACGAGGAGGTAAGCATGACGATGTCGAGAGGCAAGCGCTGGGTCGTCGCCGTAGGCGGCGTGCTGCTGGTGCTAATCGTCGTCGTGGTCGGCGCCTTGCAGTTCGCGCAACGCGAGGTCAAGGAGCGCGTGATCGCGGCGCTCGGGCCACTGGGCAGCGCCGAAACCATCGACGTCGGCCTGACGTCCGTCCGTCTCACCAACGTTCTTCTCAAAGCGCCTCCCGGCTGGCCGGCCGGCGATCCGCTCAGAGCGGACGAAATCACCCTCACGCCCGACATTCGCGATCTGATCGCGCGGCGCATGCATGTCCGCAGCGTGGTGGTGCGCGGCTTCGATATCGCCGTGCTGCGCACCAAGGACGGTGCGATTCGCCTGATGCCGAATCTGCGGCAAACGGTGAACCAGGCCGAAATCGACGCCAGCGGCGCGACGGTGCCCATTCCTCGCGAAAAGCAGGTCGATCACATCCGTTTCGAACAGGGCAACTTCCACTTCTACGACATGACGGTCGGTCCACCGGCGTTCAAGGTGACGGTCAGCAATGCCAACGCAACCGTCGACAATCTGCGCCTGCCCGCCCTCACCGAGCCGACCAGCGTCAATGTCACGGGTTCGATTAAAGGTCCCACACACACGGGCAGCGTGTCGTTCGGCGGCTGGATCAAGATCGCCAGCAAGGATTCACAGACCACCAGCAAACTGCGAGGCGTCGACGTCGTGATGCTCGATCCGTACCTGATCAAGAAGGCCGGCGCCAAGGCGCAAGTGGCTAGCGGCACGGTCGACCTGACCGTCGAATCGACGGTGCGCAACTATCAGTTGCACGCACCCGGAACGTTGACGGTCCACAATCTGCAACTCGCCGACAGCGGCAATCCGCTCGACACCTTCATGTCGATTCCGACCAAAGCCGCCGTCGCCGCGCTCAAGACGCACAACGGCGACATCACGCTACATTTCGTTCTGGATGGGAATTTGCGCGACCCGAAATTCTCGGTACAGCAAGGCCTGATGCAGCGCATTGGCACCGGCTTTGCGAAGGCGCTAGGCGTGAGCGTCGAGGATGTGGCGAAAGGCGCGGGACAAACCGTGAAAGGTCTGGGTAACGCGTTGAAGAGTCTACTTGGCCAGTAAGTCAGTCAGCCGGGGCGCAACGCGCGGACACAGGCAGGGGTGAAGCGGCGCTTCTGGAAAACTGACGCGCCGCCTTGCCGCTAGAACAACGCCCGCCTCAAACCGGCAGCCCCAGCTGGCGTAGTTTCGCTTCGGTTTGCCCGGCGCTGGTGTGATGCACGCCGTGCCAACCGAGCGCCGTTGCGGCTTCGGCGTTCTTCTGATTGTCGTCGATAAATACGAGTTCGGCCGGTTCGATGCCCGGCAATTGCGCCTCGATCCGCTCACGCATGGCCGCGAAGATGGCCGGATCGGGCTTCACCAGCTGTACCCGCCCCGACACGACGATGTCGCGAAACCGCCGCAACACCGGGTAATGCTCCCACGCATACGGAAAGGTCTCCGCCGACCAGTTGGTCAGCCCGAAGAGCGGAACTTCGGCCGCTTCGAGCTTTTCCATGATCGCCACGCCCTCGTCCAGCACGCCGGCCACCATCTCGTGCCAGCGTTCGTAGAACGCGCGAATCAGCGTCTCGTGATCGGGAAATTTCGCGACGAGTTCCTCGGTGGCCTCGACGATCGGCTGGCCGCCGTCCTGACGGATTACCCAGTCCATCGAACAGACGTGCGTCAGAAACCAGCGGCGCTCGGTCTCGTCAGGGATCAGTTCCCGATACAGGTACTCGGGGCTCCAGTCGATCAGCACGCCGCCGAAATCGAACACCACTGCCTTGATGGCCATGCACGCTCCGTGAGCAGGTTTCCTGGGCGATCAGATGGGTTGCGTGCGCAACTCCAGCCACGCTTTGGCCTCGCCCGACACATGCGGCGACAGGCGCGTGCGGACCGTCTCGTGATACGCGTTCAGCCACGCGCGTTCGTCCTCGCGCAGCAGCGACAGGTCGAGACAACGTGTGTCGATCGGGCACAGCGTCAAGGTCTCGAACTTGAGGAAGTCACCGAACTCGGTCTGGCCGGCAGGCACGTTCAGCACGAGGTTCTCGATCCGCACGCCCCACTTGCCCGGACGATAGATGCCAGGCTCGACCGAGGTGATCATGCCTTCTTCCATCGCGGTCCACGGTTCGGCCGGCGCATAGTGCGAAATGACCTGCGGGCCTTCGTGCACGTTCAGGAAGTAGCCCACGCCGTGACCGGTGCCGTGGCCGTAATCGGCGCCCGCTTCCCAGATCGGCGCGCGGGCGATCGCATCGAGCATCGGCGAACGGATGCCGCGCGGGAACTGCGCGCGCGAAAGCGCCATGGTGCCCTTGAGCACGATCGTGAAATCGCGCCGCTGCGCTTCGCTGATGGTGCCGATCGGCACCACGCGCGTGATGTCGGTCGTGCCGCTCAGATACTGCGCGCCGGAATCGATCAGCAGCAGGCCGTTGCCCTCGATCACCGAATGCGATTCCTCGGTGGCGCGGTAGTGCGGCATCGCGCCGTTCGCGTTGAAGCCGGCGATCGTCGCGAAGCTCAGCGACACGAAGCCCGGACGGCGCGCCCGGGCCGCCGTCAACTGTTCGTCGATGGTGAGTTCGGTGATCGTTTCGCGGCCCAGCGCGCCTTCGAACCAGGCGAAAAATTCCGCCAGCGCCGCGCCGTCCTGCTCCATCGTCTCGCGCACATGCTCGGCTTCCGCCTCGGTCTTGCGCGACTTGAAGAAGGTAGACGGATTGACGGCCTCCACCACCGTGACCGTGGACGGCACCGATTGCAGCGAGCCGAACGTGATGCGGCGCGGGTCGATCAGCAGCGTGCTGCCGGCGGGCAGCGCGGCCAGCGCGTCCGCAGCCTTGGCATAGGGCTCGACGCTGATGTTGTCTTTCGCCAGCGCATCGGCCAGCGCCTGCGGCACCTTGCCGTCCGCGACGAAGAGCGATGCGTGGTCCGCGCCGATCAGCGCGTGCGCCACGAACACCGGGTTGTAGCTGACGTCGGCGCCACGCAGATTCAGCAGCCACGCGAGGTCGTCGAGGGTGGAGATGAAATGCCATTGCGCGCCTTTGTCCGCCATTGCGCGGCGAATCTGCGCGAGTTTTTCCGAACGGGCGACGCTCGCGTGCGGCGCGGCATGCTCGAACACGGCGGCGGCCGGGAGCGACGGACGCTGCGGCCAGATCGCGTCGAACAGATCGACGTCGGTGCGCAGTTTCACACCGCGCGCGCTCAGCGCCTGGTTCAAGGCACGCGCCGCCGCCACGCCGAGCACGGCGCCGTCCACGCCCACTGTGCCGCCTGCCGGCACGTTCTGCGCGAGCCATTCGAAATGCGGCGCGGTCTGCTGGCCGCCGGTCATCTTCATCAACTGAACGCCGGTACCGGCCAGTTGGGTATTGGCCTGCTCCCAATAGCGGCTGTCCGTCCAGACGCCGGCGAAGTCGGCGGTGACGATCAGCGTGCCGGCCGAACCGGTGAAGCCGGACAGCCACTGCCGGCCTTGCCAGCGCCCGGGCAGATATTCGGATAAATGCGGATCGGCGGACGGCACCAGGTAGGCAGCAACGCCTTCGCGCGCCATTGCGTTGCGCAAAGTCGCGAGCCGTTCGGGAATGGAGGAAGTTTCGGGAAGTCGGGCATTCATCGGAGTCACCTGCAAATATTCATCGACGGGAAAGCAAGCCGACCGTCACGGCAACGGCAATCAACGCAATGGCGGTGCATACCGGCCATTCGAGCGTATCACCGTCATGAAAGAGACCAATCACATTGCCGGCCATGTGCGCGACAGCCGCACCCAGCACGCCCGCCAGCAGCGCCACCCACCACCGGGCTCGGCTCGCGCGCCGCAGCGGATGCAACCACCAGCCCGCGAGGCCAATCACCGCCCCCAATACCACGAGCCCAGGCCACCCCATTAGCAGCAGGCCTCGCGCAGTTTCGGATTCGTCTCATGGGCGCAAGGGGCCAATACAGCTAGCATTTTTGTCTCATTAACTATAGAAGTTCAGCACGGCGCTTTCCGCATAGCGGTTGAGTTTAGGGGTCGGGGTGATGTTAGGCAAGCTGTAAGCCTTACGGAAAAGCCTGGTCCCCGGTCATTGCCACGCTGAAAGCGCGTCATGCGAATCGCCCTTATCGAGCCGGACCTGCGGCACGCTGAACTGGTTGGCCGGCTGGTTTTCGCCGGCGGCCATCTGTGTCAGCACTTCACCGCGAGCGTCCCGTTTCTGACTCGCGCCAACGAAGAATTCTTCGACCTTCTCATCACCGAAAGCTGGGCCGGCGACCATTCCGCCGAAGACGTCATCCCGCGCGCCCGCGTCATCCTGCCGGGCTTGCCGGTGATCGTGCTGATGTCGGCCCCGCGCGAAAGCCAGATTGTCGCCGCGCTGCACGCAGGCGCTGACGACTGCCTGTCCAAACCGGTCCGCGGCCCGGAGATGCTGGCGCGAGTGGACGCACTCCTGCGCCGCGCGGGCTTGCGGCGGCCGCCCAACCGGCGGCGCGACATCATCGGCGAATATGCGTTCGACGCGACGCAGTTCGCTGTCACTTTCCGTAACCGGACGGTCACGCTCACGCCAAAGGAATTCCGCCTTGCGCTGCTGCTCTTCAGCAATCTGTCCCGGCCGGTGTCGCGGGCGCATATTCTTGAAAACGTCTGGACACGCCGCCGCGACGTAAGGTCGCGCACCGTCGACACCCACGCGTCGCGGGTGCGCAGCAAACTGCAACTTCACCCCGAACACGGTTATTGCCTGACGCCGCTGTACGGCTTCGGCTACCAACTCGACGCGATCCCGCCGGAAGCCGTCATCGAGGCCGAATGACACCCTCACAATGTAAGAATCGTGGAAACGCTATAATATTCAGCTAAACCATAGCTCCCCCAAATGCAGCTTCTAACGATCGGAATCAATCACCACACTGCGCCTGTCGCCTTGCGCGAACGCGTGGCGTTTCCGCTCGAACAGATCAAACCTGCGTTGGACACCTTCAAGAGCATCTGGCTCGGCCCGTCGGCCAGTACCGCGCCGGAAGCGGCAATTCTGTCCACCTGCAATCGCACCGAGCTCTACTGCGCGACCAACGACCAGGCCGCGCGAGAAGCCGCGATCCAGTGGCTGTCCAAATACCACAACCTGCCCATCGACCAACTCGCGCCGCACGTCTACGCGCTGCCGCAGTCGGAAGCCGTGCGCCACGCGTTCCGCGTCGCGTCCGGGCTGGATTCAATGGTGTTGGGTGAAACGCAAATCGTCGGACAAATGAAGGATGCGGTGCGCACCGCGTCCGAAGCCGGCGCGCTCGGCACCTATCTGAACCAGTTGTTTCAGCGCACCTTCGCCGTGGCCAAGGAAGTGCGCAGCACCACCGAAATCGGCGCGCAGTCGGTTTCCATGGCCGCCGCCGCCGTGCGCCTCGCCCAGCGAATTTTCGACAAGGTCTCGAACCAGCGCGTGCTGTTCATCGGCGCGGGCGAAATGATCGAGCTGTGCGCCACGCACTTCGCCGCGCAGCAGCCGCGCGAACTCGTGGTCGCGAATCGCACGGCCGAGCGCGGCACGCGTCTCGCCGAGCGCTTCAACGGCCGCGCCATTCCGCTAGCGGAACTGCCCTCGCGCATGCATGAGTTCGACATCATCGTGTCGTGCACCGCGTCCACCTTGCCGATCATCGGTTTGGGCGCGGTCGAGCGGGCGGTGAAAGCGCGCCGCCATCGGCCAATTTTTATGGTCGATCTGGCCGTTCCGCGCGATATCGAACCCGAAGTCGGCCAGCTGGAAGACGTATTTCTGTACACCGTCGACGACCTCGGCGCGATCGTGCGCGAAGGCAATGCCTCCCGGCAAGCCGCGGTCGCACAGGCCGAAGCGATCATCGAAACGCGCGTGCAGAATTTCATGCAATGGCTGGACGCACGCAGCATCGTGCCGGTGATCCGTCATATGCACACGCAGGCCGACGTGCTGCGTCGCGCTGAAGTGGAACGCGCGCAGAAAATGCTCGCTCGCGGCGACGATCCGGCTGCCGTACTCGAAGCGCTGTCGCAAGCGCTCACCAATAAATTGATCCACGGGCCCACGCACGCGCTCAATCGCGCGAGCAGCGAAAACCGTGACACGCTCATCGAACTCATGAGCGGTTTCTACAAACACTCCGGTTCCACGGAGCGTTAGCGGCGCAGCCAGCACCGCGCTGTCCGGGCCATCCGCAGTGGCCCGCGACGTGCTTCCGACCCAAGGGCATCCGCCCATTCCCCTAGTCGTCGTCCTTACCGGAGCCCGCTCCGATACCCGTCCGATGAAAACGAGCATGCAACGCAAGCTCGACCAGCTCACTACCCGGCTGGCCGAACTGAACGATCTGTTGAGCCGAGAGGACATCACCTCGAATCTCGACCAATACCGCAAGCTCACGCGGGAACACGCCGAGCTTGGGCCGGTGGTCGAGCACTACGCGCTGTGGCGCCAGGCCATGAACGACGCGGCCACCGCGCAGGAATTGCTGGCGGATGCGTCCATGCGCGACTTCGCGGAAGAAGAAATTCGCGCGGCCCGCGAGCGCATGGACAAGCTCGGCGCCGAGTTGCAGAAAATGCTGCTGCCGAAAGACCCGAACGACGATCGCAACATCTTTCTCGAAATCCGCGCCGGCACGGGCGGCGATGAATCCGCGCTGTTCGCGGGCGACCTGCTGCGCATGTACCTGCGCTTTGCCGAGCGCAACCGCTGGCAAGTGGAGATGATGTCGGCGAGCGAATCCGATCTGGGCGGCTACAAGGAAGTGATCGTGCGGATCGCCGGCGAGGCCGCCTATTCGAAGCTGAAGTTCGAGTCCGGCGGCCATCGCGTGCAACGCGTGCCGGCGACCGAAACCCAGGGCCGCATTCACACCTCCGCATGCACGGTCGCGGTGATGCCGGAAGCGGACGAAATCGGCGAGGTCGAGATCAATCCGGCCGACCTGCGCATCGACACGTTTCGCGCGTCCGGCGCGGGCGGGCAGCACATCAACAAGACCGATTCCGCGGTGCGCGTCACGCACTTGCCGACCGGCATCGTCGTGGAGTGTCAGGACGATCGTTCGCAGCACAAGAACAAGGACCGCGCGCTGAAGGTGCTGGCCGCGCGTATCAAGGACAAGCAGTCGCACGAACAGCAGGCGAAGGAAGCCGCCACGCGCAAGAGCCTGATCGGCTCGGGCGACCGCTCGGAGCGGATCCGCACGTACAACTTCCCGCAAGGACGTCTGACGGATCACCGCATCAATCTGACGCTCTACCGCCTCGACGCGATCATGGACGGCGATCTCGACGAGCTGATCGCGGCGCTCGTCAGCGAGCATCAGGCCGAATTGCTGGCTTCGCTGGGCGACGCGGACTAACGCGCGCATGACATCGGCCACACCTGCTACGCCCGCCGCACCGGCCACGCCCGCCACGCTGTTGCGCGCCTCGCCGCTGCCGTCGCTCGAAGCGCGGATTCTGCTCACGCACGTGCTCGGCTGGCGGCCCACGCAGCTGATTACGCGCAGCGACGAAGTGCTGGGCGCCGAACTTGTCGAACGTTATCTGGCGCTGCAAGCGCGGCGCGCAGCCGGCGAGCCGGTGGCGCAACTGGTCGGCGCACGGGAATTTTTCGGGCTGGATTTCGAAGTGACGCCGCACGTGCTGATTCCGCGCCCCGAAACCGAATTGCTGGTCGAGACCGCGCTGGCGTCGCTCGAAAACAGCCCGCGGCCTCGCGTGCTCGATCTTGGCACCGGCACCGGCGCGATTGCCGTCGCGATCGCCTCGATGCGGCCGGACGCGCAGGTCTGGGCGCTCGACCGTTCCGCCGAGGCGCTGGCGGTGGCCACGCGCAACGCCGCGCGCCTACTCGACGCGAAGCGTCCCGGCGGCGCTGTCGTGTTGACGCAAAGCGACTGGTACGACTCGCTCGACGCCACGTTGCGCTTTGACGTGATCGTCAGCAATCCGCCGTATATCGCAAGCGGCGATCCGCATCTGGATGAAGGCGATCTGCGCTTCGAACCGCGCGGCGCGCTCACCGACGAAGCCGACGGGCTCAGCGCAATCCGCGCGATCGTCGCCGGCGCGCCCGCACGGCTCGCGGCCAACGGCGTATTGTGGATGGAGCACGGCTACGATCAGGCCGAAGCCGTGCGCGCGTTGCTGATCGCGCAGGGCTTTGCGCAAGTCCGCTCGGAACACGATCTTGCCGGCATCGAGCGGATCAGCGGCGGGCGTTTGGCCGGTTGACCCGCATCGCCTAATATCCACAAGCGCGGAACGGGCATCGCGGCGCTCGGCCGGCTGTATCGAAATCCGCTATCATTTCAGCCTATTCCCTACACATACCGGAACCGCAAGGTCAGTCATGGATACGCAACAACGCATCAAGCAAATCGTCGACGACAACGCTGTCGTTCTCTTCATGAAGGGCACCGCTCAGTTCCCGATGTGCGGCTTTTCGGGCCGCGCCATCCAGATCCTGAAGGCGTGCGGCGTCGGTGAAATCAAGACCGTCAACGTCCTCGAAGACGACGAAGTCCGCCAGGGCATCAAGCAGTTCTCGAACTGGCCGACCATTCCGCAGCTCTATGTGAAGGGCGAATTCATCGGCGGTTCGGACATCATGATGGAAATGTACGAATCGGGCGAACTGCAACAACTGTTCGCCGCGGCCTGAGCGGTCCCGGTCAACCCGCTTTTATCCCTAAGGCGCCGCGAGCCATGGAAACACGCGCTGCGGCGCCACGCCGGCTGATCGTCGCGATCACTGGCGCGACCGGTGCCATCTACGGCATCCGTCTGCTCGAGACGCTGCGCCGGCTGGGCGGCGTCGAAAGCCACCTGCTGATTTCGAGCGCGGGCTGGCTCAACATCCAGCACGAACTCCAGTTGAGCAAAGAAGAGGTGCATCCGCTCGCGGATGTCGTCCATTCGGTGCGCGACGTCGGCGCGAGCATCGCGTCGGGTTCCTTTGCCACCGACGGCATGGTCGTCGCCCCTTGCTCGATGAAGACGCTTGCCAGCGTTGCCCACGGTTTCTCGGACAACCTGATCACGCGCGCCGCCGATGTCACGCTCAAAGAGCGCCGCCGCCTCGTGCTGCTCGTGCGCGAGACGCCGTTCAATCTGGCGCACCTGCGCAATATGACGGCCGTCACTGAAATGGGCGGCGTGATCTTCCCGCCCTTGCCGGCCTTCTACAACCAACCCGCTTCCATCGACGAAATGGTCGATCACACCGTGGCGCGCGTGCTGGATCTGTTCGCGCTCGGGCCGGCCTTGTCGCCCGCGTGGGCTGGGCTGCGCGGCGCTCAGGAATAACGCGCCAGCGAAATAAGTCTGCGCACACGCGCTGATTAACAACGCCTGCGACACAATCAATTCCGTTTTTACCCGTTTATCAAACGGCAGTTCACCCCTATATTGGTAGCAACCCAATCTCTGCGCCGCACATTAGCGGCGGCGCTGCTGCCATGAACCGCTTGCCTTCGCTTTTCCTGTCGCACGGCGCGCCCACGCTGCCGATCGACCCGTCGTTGCCGTCCGCCGAATTCGGCGTACTCGGCGCACAACTGCCGCGTCCGGAATCGGTGCTGATGCTGTCGGCCCATTGGGGCACGGCGCAGCCAGTGGTGAGCACGTCGACGGCGCCGGAAACCATTCACGATTTCTATGGCTTTCCGCGTCAGTTGTACGAGATCCAGTATCCGGCGCCGGGCGCGCCCGATGTCGCGCGCCGTGCCGCGGTGCTGCTCAACGACAACGGCATCCTCGCGGACGCCCAGCCGCACGGACTCGACCACGGCGCATGGGTGCCGATGCTGCTCATGTTCCCGCACGCCGACGTGCCCGTCGCCCAATTGTCGATCCAGCCGCACATGGACCCGGCGCACCACTTCCGCGTCGGCCGTGCGCTGCGTTCGCTGAGAGACGACGGCGTGATGGTGATCGGCTCCGGCCAGATCACGCACAATCTGCGCGCCGCCGATTTCTCCGCGCGCCCCGAAGACGCCGATCCGCGCGTCGCCGAATTCACCGGCTGGTTCGAGGAAAAGCTCGCCGCGCACGATATCGACGCGCTGCTCGACTACCGCCGCCAGGCGCCGCATGCGGTGCTGATGCACCCGACCGACGAACATCTGCTGCCGGTCTTCGCCGCATTGGGCGCAGCGGACGACGATTATTCGCTGGCCATCCAGTCGCTCGGAACGTATCAGCGTTCGCTGGCCATGACGAATTACGTGTTCGGCACCGTCTGATCCATTGGCCGCCTTGCGTTAAGCACGACCTGAACGCCGCAAACAAAAACCCCCGCCTGAATTGCTCGAGGCGGGGGTTCTTTACAGCGCATCCGACTTCGATCCAGCGAGCGGACTCAGCGCGGCACCTTAGTGCGCACCCATGCCTTCGAGTACTTCGTCGTGCTCCTCGCGCTCGTCCAGATATTCCGAGCGATAGCCGCTATTCACGCCCCAGTAGTAAAACACCAGCGAAAACGCGATGACCACCAGCATGTCCCAGCCGTAAGGGATCAGGTCATGACCGCCGAACTGCTTGCTGCCGATCAGCGACAGAATCGCCATCACGGGCAGATAGGCAACCAGCCACCATGCCGCCTTCAGATCACGCCCCCAGCCGGCAAAGCCCGACTTCGCCTGAAAGTAAAAGTACACCGGCAGAGCGACGACCATCAGCAAAATGATCTCGCCGGTCAGCGGCCACTTCGCCCAGTACAGGATCAGCGACGCACAAACGAACGCGAACGGCGCAATGATCTTCATGCCCGGAATATGCAGAGGACGCTCGAGGTCCGTGGCCGCGCGGCGCAGGGACATCAGGCTGATCGGGCCGGTCAGGTACGAGATCACCGTGGCGACTGAAATCACCGCCGCAAGCGAACTCCAACCGCGGAAGAAGAACAGGAAAATGAACGACACCAGCAGGTTGAACCACATTGCCTGACGCGGCACGCCGTAGAACGGGTGCACGTTGCCGAACATCTTCGGCATCGTGTTGTTGCGCTCCATGGCGTAGATCATGCGGCTGGTGGTCGCCATGTAGGTCGTGCCGGTGCCGCTCGGGCTGACGAATGCGTCGACGTAGAGCAGGATTGCCAGCCAGTTCAGATTCAGCGCGATCGCGAGCTCGGCGAACGGCGACGCGAAGTTGAAGTGACTCCAGCCCTTCACCACGTCGGTCGGGTTCACCGCGCCGATATACGCGATCTGCAGCAGCACATAGATCACCAGTGCGAGCAGGATCGAGCCGATCACCGCGAACGGCACGCTCCTCGCCGGATTGCGCGCTTCACCGGCAAGGTTGATCGGGCTCTGGAAACCGTTGAACGCGAACACGATGCCGCTCGTCGCCACGGCGGTCAGCACCGCCGACCAGCCGTACGGCGCGAAGGTGCTCACTTCGCCGAAGTTTTCCTTGTGGAAGCCCGTCAGCATCAGACCGAGAATCGTCGCGCCGGGAATCAGGAACTTGAAGATCGTGATGGCCGAATTGGCGCGCGCGAACAGCTTGACGCCCCAGTAATTCAGCAGGAAGTAAATGATCACGAGCGCCGCGGACAGCAATAACCCGTTGGTGGTTAATGACCCATCCACGAATAGCGCATGCGCCCATGGATAGGGCCACGTACTCATATATTGAATGGATGCTTCAGCTTCGATGGGAATAACCGAAACAATAGCGATCCAGTTGGCCCATGCGCTGATGAAACCGACCAGTGCGCCATGCGAATAGCGCGCATAACGCACCATGCCGCCAGATTCAGGGAACATCGCGCCGAGTTCAGCGTAGGTCAATGCGATCGCGAGAATCACGACCGCGCCGATCACCCATGCACAAATGGCTGCGGGCCCGGCAATTTTTGCAGCCTTCCACGCGCCGAACAGCCAGCCCGATCCAATGATCGAACCCAAGCCGGTCAGCATCAGCGCGAACGGCCCGATGTTCCGTTGTATAGAACTTTTCACGTCTTCTCCTGTGACGGCCGGCGTTGGCGCTTCCGCACCTGCCCCGGCCCCATGCAAGTTTGCAGCAGATCCATGCCCGCACCGCTGACATCGCTTATGGCGCTGGAGACGGGTGACACGCATGCCTGCGCGACGGTTCATTCCAAACAGGTGCAACCGGCGCGCGGCGCGTAGTTTAACGGTTGCACCCAACGTGTGCACCGAAATTAGGGGTTCTCCCTAACAAAAAATTCGGATGAATGGCAAGCTTTGTAAGCAACTTTTGCGCCCGTTGTGCGAAAGTATGTAAAGTTATGTGGAGACTGTTGACCTTCTCTCAAAATCGCCGTATAACGTTCGGGCAGGATTTCAAGCGGCGAGTGAATTGGTCTTTCGTAGTTCGCCCATCAACGGTACTCCGGTTGGTCCCATTACCCCCTTCCTTGATTTTCATGCACCCTCTGGGCTTCGGCCTTATTTACCATCTTTAGGAACAAGTAATATGGAAACCGGTACCGTCAAGTGGTTCAATGACGCAAAGGGCTTTGGCTTCATCACGCCGGACGGCGGTGGCGAAGATCTGTTCGCGCATTTCTCGGAAATCCGCACGGAAGGCTTCAAGACGCTGCAAGAAAACCAAAAGGTTACGTTTGAAGTGAAGACGGGCCCGAAGGGCAAGCAAGCTGCTAACATCAAGCCGGTGTAAGCAACACGCTTCCTTCTGGACGCAAAAAAACCCCGCCTCGGCGGGGTTTTTTTATATCTGCTGCAACTACAAACCTCGATTATCTTCGCTGAATGCGATTGATAATTTCTGGTTATCCAAACAGACGCCGTGCGTGAATACCGAGTCCGGTCGCGACACTTGCGAGACGATCGCCGAATACCGCTTTGGCGTCCGGAAACGCTGCCGCCAATGCACCCGATAAAAATCCCAATCCGGTCGAGCCGCCAGTGAAATAAATCGCACTGAGCTCGCGCGTCGTGACGCCGGCTGCCTGCACCGTGTCGCGCGCCGCTTGCACGATGCGGCGCGTTTCCTCCTGCCCGGCCTTGATGAGCTGTGTTTCATCGAACGCGAGTCGCAGGTCGTCTTCCACTTCGTCGAGATCGATCACGGTCTCCCCGCCCGCCGCCACGCCGATCTTCGCCTCTTCCGCATGCGCCGCTAGCGCGTGGCCCAAACGGCGGTCCACGACGCGCATCAGGCGGTCGTGATGCTTGACCTCGGTGAACAGATGCCGCATCAGCGCGAGTTCGCTGACGCGCTTCGGCGCATAGACGGTGTTGATCAGGTGCCAGGTCGCGAGGTCGAAGTAGACCCGGTTCGGGATCTCGCGGCCTTCCGGGTCCAGCGTCAGATAACCCAGTTCGCGCAGGATCGTCGCCAGTTCCACGCGACGGTCGAAATCCGTGCCCGCGACGTGTACGCCGTGGTGGGCCAGCACGTCGTCCTTGCGCTCGACGCGCTTCATGCGCTCCGGCCCGACCCGCACCAGCGAAAAGTCCGAAGTACCGCCGCCGATGTCGGCCACCAGCACGAGCCCTTCTTCCGTCAGATGCGATTCGTAGTCGAACGCCGCGGCGATCGGCTCATACTGGAAGTGAATCTCCTGCAAACCAACCGAGCGTGCGGCGGCTTCGAGTTGCCGCTGCGCCATCTGATCGGCGCGCGGATCGTCGTCGACGAAAAATACCGGGCGGCCCAGCACGGCGCGGCTAATCGGGCCGCCGGCGCTTTTTTCGGCCGAGCGCTTGAGGTGATCGACGAAAATCGCGATCACGTCGGTGTACTTGATCGCGGAACCGTCGCCCAGATCGGTGGAGTTCTCAGCGAGCGGCGAGCCGAGAATGCTCTTCATCGAGCGCATCAGGCGACCGTCGAAGCCGTCGATGTACGCAGCGAGCGCCGCTCGCCCGAATTCGCGGGTGTTCTCGTCGGTATTGAAAAAGACCGAGGTGGGCAGCGTCGTGTAGGCGCCCTCGACCGGCGCGAGCCTGAGCGCGCCGCCGTCAGGAACGGCCACGGCCGAGTTGGAAGTACCGAAGTCAATCGCGCAATAGTTCATGGCAGGAATCGCCGCTCACGGCTGGCGCGGACAGAAGGGGAGCGGCTTTGTATCACGAAAGGCCAGCCAGCATCAACTGGCGTTTCCGGCACGGCCGCGATAACCGAGAGGCCCGGCTCGACGGAACGAATATTGCTCATTTGGACAGGATACGCCGCCAATTTTCGGAATTCAGGAGACTTCAAGCAATGAGCGCGCCGCCCACCGCCGCTGTTCACGAAAAAAGCGCCACGGTCGTCGATACCGACCTGCCCTCGCGGCTCGACCGCTTGCCATGGGGCCGCTTTCACTCGCTGATCGTGGTGGCGCTCGGTGTCACATGGCTGCTCGATGGGCTGGAAGTGACGCTGGCGGGCGCAGTGGCGAGTGCGTTGAAGTCTAGTCCATCGTTGCACTTTACCAACGCCGACGTCGGCCTGGCCGGCAGCGCCTACATCGCCGGGGCGGTGCTGGGCGCGTTGGGGTTCGGCTGGCTGACCGACCGGCTCGGCCGTCGCAAACTGTTTTTCATCACGCTCGCGCTGTATCTGGCGGCGACTGCGGCGACCGCGTTGTCGTGGAATCTGGCCAGCTTTCTGCTGTTTCGTTTCCTGACCGGCGCGGGCATTGGCGGCGAATACACGGCGATCAATTCGACGATCCAGGAATTCACACCGGCTCGGGTGCGAGGCTGGACCGATCTGGGCATTAACGGCACGTTCTGGATCGGCGCGGGGCTGGGCGCGGCCGGCTCGCTGGTGCTGCTCGATCCGCATCTGCTACCGGCCGACTGGGGCTGGCGCGCCTGCTTCTTCATCGGCGCGGTGCTCGCGCTGGGTATTTTGCCGATGCGCATCTGGGTGCCGGAGAGTCCGCGCTGGCTGCTCACGCATGGCGACGAGCGCGACGCACGCGCGATTGTCGAAGGGATCGAAACGCGTTTTCGCCACGAAGGCCACACGCTCTGCGACGACAGCCTCATGCGTCTGCGCTTGCGCGCTCGCGGGCATACGCCGCTGCGTGAGGTGTTCCACACGCTCTTCAACGTGCATCGACGGCGCGCACTGGTCGGCCTGTCGCTAATGACCGCACAGGCGTTCTTCTACAACGCGATCTTCTTCACTTACGCGCTGGTGCTCACCGATTTTTACCAGGTGCCGGGCGACCACATTGGTTGGTATCTGCTGCCTTTCGCGCTGGGCAATTTCCTCGGACCGCTGCTGCTCGGCCGGCTGTTCGACGTGATCGGCCGGCGCAAGATGATCTTTGCGACTTACACAATGTCCGCGATCCTGCTGACGCTGAGCGGCTACCTGTTCGAGCAGCAGTTGCTCACCGTCGTCACGCAGACCGTCGCGTGGATGGTGATTTTCTTCTTCGCGTCGGCGGCCGCGAGTTCGGCATATCTGACCGTCAGCGAATCGTTTCCGCTGGAAATTCGCGCGCTGGCCATCGCTGTTTTCTATGCGTTCGGCACGGCGCTAGGTGGCGTCGCCGGGCCTGCGTTCTTCGGCCGGCTCATCGACACGCATCAGCGCAGCGCGGTGTTTTCCGGCTATCTGGTCGGCTCGGGGCTGATGCTCGCGGCGGCGGTGATCGCGGCGATCTGGGGCGTGGATGCGGAACGCAAGTCGCTGGAGAGCGTGGCCACGCCGCTCTCCAGCGTCGCGGACGGCGCGGAATAAAAAACGTGCGGTCGTCGCCGCGCGTTTTTTGCTTCGAACGAAACCTTCAAACCGCTTAGAACGCTTTCTTCCAGCCACCGCCGTAGGCAATTTCCGCCAGCGGCAAACGCTGACGCACTGACTTCTCGCGCTCGCGCAACACCGGATCCAGCTTGTCCACGTCGCCGTAATGACCGAGCGAGATGATGGCGATCACGTCGACGTCGGTCGGCAACTTGAATGCCGTGCGGAATGCGTTCGGGTCGAAGCCGCTCATCTGGTGCGCGGCGAGTCCGAGTGCATGGGCCTGCAAGACCAGCGCCATCGCCGCGGCGCCCGCATCGTACGGCGCGCAGCGATTCACTTCGCCCTTGTTGGTGAGCGTGTGCGTAGTCACCGCGATCAGCACCGGCGCCGGCGCATTCCAGCCCTGGTTGAACGGCACCAGCGTGGCAAAGGCCTGCTTGAACGAGACTTCATCGACGCTGCGGTCGAATACGAGGAAACGCCACGGCTGCCCGTTGTACGAAGATGGCGCCCAGCGTGCCGCTTCGAGCACGGATTGCAGATGCTCGCGGCTCACCGGCTCGCTCGAATAGGCGCGCGGGCTCCAGCGGCCTGCAATCAGCTCGTGAATGGCAACTGCGGTAGGGGCGGGTTTGTTGGTCATGCGCTTCTCTCGGTCGAAATTCATGATCGACGGGCAACTGCCCGGGGTCACATAGCATAACCGGGCTTCGGCGCGCGTGCTCCATCAGGCCAGCAGTTTGTTTACGCGCAGTGAAGCACTAGCAAAACGGCCCCGCGCGGGGCCGTCGTTCCAACAACTGTGCCGTGCTCCGTTCGGGGCGATCGGCTTCACGCCGCCTGCGGCTCCGGTACTTTGGCGGGCCGGTTGATTCGCAACACGATCACCGCCGCCACGAGACACAAACCGCCCGAAATCATCGACGCCACCGTGTAGGTGCCGAGGCTCGCGCGCAGCATGCCCGCGCCGAGCGCTGCGAACGCCGCACCGAGCTGGTGGCCGGCGACGACCCAGCCGAACACCACCGGCGCCGACTCCTTGCCGTAGACGTCGGTAGCCAGACGCACGGTCGGCGGCACGGTTGCAATCCAGTCGAGGCCGTAGAACACGGCGAACAGCGGCAAACCGAAGAAGTCGATGCCGAACGCGTGCGGCAGATACATCAGCGACAAACCCCGCAAACCGTAGTACCAGAACAGCAGCACGCGGCTATTGAAGCGGTCCGACAACCAGCCAGAGAGTGTCGTGCCGAACAGATCGAAAATGCCCATCGCGGCGAGCAGCGAGGCGCCCTGCACTTCCGTCATGCCGTAATCGCCGCACATCGCGATCAGATGGGTGCCGACGTAGCCATTGGTGCTTGCGCCGCAGATAAAGAAGCTGAAAAACAGCAGCCAGAAGTCGCGGGTTTTGCTCGCCATCGCGAGCGTGCCGAAGGCGATCGCCAGCGGATTCTGTTTCGTGACGGTGCTGTTGATCGGCGTATCGTGCGGCTCGCCGTACGGGCGCAACTTCATATCGGCCGGACGTTCGGGCAAGAGAAACGCCACCAGCGGAATCACGATCGCGGCAGCGATGGCGACGACCCACACCACTTGCCGCCAGCCTTGATGCTCCGCAATGGCCGCGAGCATCGGCAGGAACACCAGTTGTCCGGTCGCTGAACTGGCCGTGAGAATGCCCATGACGAGGCCACGCCGCGTCGTGAACCAGCGCGTCACTACCGTCGCCGACAACGACAGCGCCGCGACGCCCGTCGAGCCGCCGACCATCACGCCCCAGATCAGCACCATTTGCCATGGGTGCGTCATCAGCGACGAGAGCGCCACGCCCGCCGCCATCGTGCCGAGCGCGGCCAGCAGCGTGGGACGCACCCCGAAACGCTGCATCGCCGCGGCCGCGAATGGCCCCATGAGACCGTACAGCGCGATATTCACCGAAATTGCCAACGAGATCGTTGCGCGGCTCCAGCCAAATTGATGCTCGAGCGGCACCATCATCACGCTCGGCGTGGCACGCGTGCCCGCTGCCGCCAGCAGCACCAGAAACACCACTGCGACGGTCAACCAGCCGTAGTGGAAACGTCCGCCAATCAGTTTCGCTGCCCAATTCATCGGTTCTCCAATCGACGCCGACCTCGCAGGCCACGCCGCTCATATTCTTACGACTTCGGTAAAGGACTTGTGACAGATCAGTCACAATGAGTGTTGCGATATTAGTTACTGGTCGGTAACATGTCAAGGCGTCAAGTTCATTCAGGTGGCCATCCATGTCCGACAACGAAACTCACAAGCCTGCCGGTGCACGGCGTGCGCGCGGCGCACAGACGGCCGGGCCGCAGGCGCAGCAGCATCTGCTTCGTGCCGCGGACGAGTTGTTCTATCGCGAGGGCGTGCGAGCCGTCGGCGTCGACGCGGTTGTCGAACGCGCCGGCGTGAACAAGATGAGCTTGTACCGCCAGTTTTCGTCGAAGGACGAACTGATCATGGCTTATCTGGAGCGCAAGGACGAGCAGTTCTTCGGTTATGTGGAGAGGAGCTTCGCGAAGCATCCGGGCGAGCCGGCCAAACAGCTTCAGCAATATTTCGACGATCTCGCGGGGCGCGCGTCGATCGACGGCTATCGCGGCTGTCCCTTCGTGAACGTGTCGGTCGAGTTTCCGGACGCGGCACATCCGGCGCGACAGTTCGTGTTCCGCAACAAGGCGCGGTTGATGGCGCGCCTCACGGAACTAACCACGGCGGCGGGCGCCGACGATCCCGAAGCGCTGGCCAATGCGCTCGGTTTAATGATCGAAGGCGTGTACGCGGCGAGCCAGACCTACGGCCCGGGATGCGGGCCCATTCTGGCCGCGCCTAAAGTCGCTGCGCAGTTGATCGCCGCCGCATGCGGCACGACGGCGGTGCCCTCGGGCGCTTGAGATTCCTGCTTGGCGGTGCTGTTTGCGCGAGGGGGTTGCGTGAGCCTCGAATCGGTTTCGAGGCGCGCCGTTAGAATGGCGTTTATTTCCCCCGCCGCCACCTGCCATGTCTTTGTCCGCCGAATCCGATGATGCTGTCGTTGCCGCCACTCGTCACTGGCTGACCGAGGCGGTGATCGGCCTCAACCTGTGTCCGTTTGCCAAGGCCGTGCATGTGAAGGGCCAGATTCGCTACGTAGTCAGCCATGCCGCGGACATGGAAGGCGTGCTGACCGATCTCGAAACCGAGCTTCAGACGTTGATGGCGGCCGATGCGGACGCGGTGGATACGACACTGTTGATCGTGCCCCACGCACTCGGCGACTTTCTCGACTACAACGACTGCCTGTTTTTCGCCGACCGCATGCTCAAGCAGCTTCGGCTCGAAGGCATCGTTCAGATCGCCAGCTTTCATCCTCAATATCAGTTCGAAGACAGCCAGCCTGACGATATCGAAAACTACACGAACCGGGCGCCCTACCCGATTCTGCACTTGCTGCGCGAGGACAGCATCGAGCGCGCGGTTCAGGCGTTTCCCGATGCGGAAGAGATTTACGAGCGAAATCAGGAAACGCTTCGGCGAATCGGCCTTGCCGGCTGGAACGCGTTGATGAAGCCGTAATTCACCCAGCGCCTCGCTGCGAGGAAAGGCCGCCTCGTCAGGCCGATACAAAGAACCGCTCTTTCAGCTCCTCGATTCCGAGCGTCGCCATTACCTCATTGAGGCGCTCGGCCGGCCGCCGCCTCGGCAAGTCCTTGTACTGGGCGATGATGAGTTCGTTTTTCATCGAATGCTCCCATCCCACCAGCTCGGTCACGCTGACCTGATAGCCATGCGCTTCGAGCTGCAAACACCGCAGCACATTCGTAATCTGGCTTCCAAACTCCCGCGTATGCAATGGATGCCGCCAGATTTCCGTCAAGGCGTTCCCCAGCGATTTGCCCTTGTTCTGCCGCAGCACACCCGCCACCTCGGCCTGACAGCACGGCACGACCACGATGTATTTGGCTTTCTTCTCCAGAGCGAAGCGCAGCGCGTCGTCGGTCGCCGTATTGCAGGCGTGCAGCGCCGTCACGATGTCGATCTGGGCCGGCAAGCGATCCGACGTGATCGACTCCGCCACCGAAAGATTCAGGAACGACATGCCCGTAAAGCCCAGCCGGTTCGCCAGTTCCTCCGACTTCGCGACCAGCTCCTCGCGCGTTTCGATGCCGTATATGTGCGACGCCCCACCAGCCTGAGCCTGAAACTCCTTGAAGAAAAGGTCGTACAGGATAAAACCTAGGTAGGACTTGCCCGCGCCGTGATCGACGAGGGACACGGCGCCCTGTTTGTCCTTGAGGTCCTTGAGCAGCGGCTCGATGAACTGGAACAGGTGATAGACCTGTTTCAGCTTGCGACGGCTGTCCTGGTTCATCTTGCCGTCGCGCGTGAGGATATGGAGCTCCTTCAGCAATTCGACGGATTGGTTGGGACGGATTTCGTGAGTTTTGCTGGACATCGGGGGAAACCGTCATCAATTGCAGCGCGAACGTGCGACAGGCGACGGAAAAAGGGAAAAGTTGCTGCCAGTTTACCCAAAGTGCGGCCCGCTTACCGAAAGAGCCGCGCGGATCATGCAAGAAATGGTGTCAATCTGGAACACTTCCTGCTCTAAAAGCTCTACTCAGGGGGGCCAGATAGGCGCAAAAAGCAGCGTGCGTACCGGCTGAGCCCGTCGGCGTCGGCCGTCTCGCCTATAACAAGTGGCTGCGGCCGTGACTTTGATCACGCGAACCGAATGCATGTGGGGAGGACGGTCCCGGAACACGGGCCGAACGTTACGTAACCAGCAGCGCGCCGAGACTTCCACCGGACGCGCGCTCGGAAAATAGAAGAGGCAGCAATGGATACGGTACCCAACGGAAACGTCGAACAGAAGTTTCAGGAAATGCTGGCGAAGCTCATCGCCACCCCGGCCTGGTCGGAGAAGCAGCAACTCGAGCTGGAAATGGCCCGTGACATCTCCACGGAAATGCTCCGTCTCGCCGAAATCATGCGCGACGGCAGCGTTGACATGGAAACCTGCCTGACCATGCTCAAGTACGCCAAGGTCCTCGACTTTGTCATGACGACGCTCGCTTCGCGGCGCGATATCAAGCCGCAAACGCTGCGGGTCATCTTCAAGCTTGCGGGCTTGAAGGTAGACGAGGCTTACCCTGGCTAGGACAGTCCCAATACGTCGCTACCCGCACGGGCGGCCAGACGCCGCTCGTGCAGGTCGCACGGCCTATCTCATTCCCGAAAGACAGCAACTCACGCGCGCGGAGCTTCGACCGGTGGCGTGCCGTCGTGAAAGAGGGTCTTGAGTTGCGACCGCAACTCCGGCGAATCCGTGTGTTTGTGCACAGAGACCGCATGCTGGACTGCGGCGTCGAGCAATTCGCTCTCGGTGTCGGCAGATAGGGCAACCGTGCAGTTCATTTCGCTCGGGAATTCGCGACAATCAATGTATTTGCGGGACATGGCAGTCTCCTTGGTCAGACGTTCAGATATCCACGCAGGCAGCAGACGCGCGAAGCACAGAGCCTTCCGTGACGCGGCGTCACAGACAGCAGAGGCGCGTCGAATGGCAAGAAGACAGGAGCTGGGTTTGACGCGGGAAAGACGCGCACGGCGTCCGATGGAAGGTGTCTGAAAATTATAGGTCGCGCCAGCCGACAACGAAGCCGCAGACGCAATCCAGCCGAACGCGGGACCGCCTGAACCGAGCCTTTTTCAGCCCACGTGCCCGCCCTCGCGTTTGCCCTGCGCTGGCCGCGGTGTAAAAATAGCGCCCTTCGCACCGCCCGCTCATCTGGTCCGGCCGGCGCGCCGCCTCTTCCGCTCATCCGCAGGTCCGCATGTCATCCTCATTCGATTCCGCCCGCGTCGCCGTGATTGGCGGCGGCCCCGCCGGCTTGATGGCCGCCGAGGCGCTCGCCCGGCCAGGCGTGCGGGTCGACGTCTATGACGCCATGCCGTCAGTCGGCCGCAAATTCCTGATGGCGGGCAAAGGCGGCATGAATATCACCCATTCGGAACCGCTCGAGCCGTTCCTCGGGCGCTACGGGGCCCGCCGCGAGCAACTCGCATCGCTCGTGAACGCCTTCGATCCCGACGCTTTGCGTGTGTGGTTGCACGGGCTGGGCGTGGAAACCTTCGTAGGCAGTTCGGGCCGCGTTTTTCCGACCGACATGAAAGCCGCGCCCATGCTGCGTGCGTGGCTGCATCGAATGCGCGAAGCGGGCGTGGGCTTTCACATGCGCCACAAGTGGACTGGCTGGGACACCGAAGCGGGCGGGGACGCTGCCACGCATACACTTCGATTTGCCACGCCCAACGGTGAGCAAACTGTAACCGTCGACGCCGTAGTGTTCGCGCTTGGCGGCGCAAGCTGGCCGCGTCTGGGTTCGGACGCCGCCTGGGTGCCGTTGATGGCCTCGCGCGAGGTACCGGTGACGCCCTTGCTGCCGGCGAATTGCGGCTTCGACGCCGACTGGAGCCCCTACCTGCGCGAGCGTTTTGCAGGCCAACCGGTGAAGCCGGTAGCCATCGCACTGACGAGCGCAGACAATAAAGTCCACAATCGACAAGGTGAAATACTTCTGACCGAAACCGGCCTCGAAGGGAGTCTGATTTATGCCTTGTCGGCGGTGATCCGCGACCGAATTCTCGCCGACGGTTCCGCGACAATCGCGCTGGACCTGGCGCCGGGCCTGCCTTTGGAGCGAGTCGTCGCCGAAGTCACGCGGCCGCGCGGCTCACGCTCGATGTCGAGTCATCTGCATGGCCGGATCGGAATCGGCGGAGTCAAACTGGCTCTGTTGCATGAGATTTTGTCGAAAGAGGCCTTTGCCGACGCGAACGGCCTTGCGCACGCCATCAAGGCGCTGCCGGTGCGCCTCACCCGTGCAAGGCCGATCGCGGAGGCAATCAGCACCGCCGGCGGAATTCCCTTCGAGGCGCTCGACGAGCACCTGATGATCGAGCGACTGCCGGGCGCATTCTGCGCAGGCGAAATGCTCGACTGGGAAGCGCCCACGGGCGGCTATCTCCTCACTGCCTGCTTTGCCAGCGGCCTCGCGGCAGGGCGTGGCGCGGCGGCATACCTCGGCAAACTCAAGGCGAGCGGCGCATCGACGTGACGCGCCGCCTTGCTGCGTGGCAGCGCATTGCGCCGCTTATCGCGGCTTGAGACGCCACAGCGAAGTGACTTCAGCCATGCGCGCGGTGTGCAGCGCGTCGGTTTCATCGGTCGACTTGGGGTGCCGCGGACGAATGTCCTCGCGCCCGATCACCGTCAACCCCGCCTTGTCGATGGCGGCGAGCAGCCAGTCGCGCGTGCGCAAGCCGAGATGCTCCGCGAAGTCCGACATGATCAGCCAGCCTTCCCCGCCCGGCGACACATGCTCCGCGAGCCCATTCAGGAAACCGAGCAGCATACGGCTTTCCGGATCGTAGATCGCATATTCGATCGGAGAAGCGGGCCTTGCCGGCAGCCACGGCGGGTTGCACACCACGAGCGGAGCACGGCCTTCCGGAAACAGATCCGCTCGCACGACCTCGACCTGCTGGTCGTAGCCGAGACGCGTCAGGTTCTCATTCGCGCAAGCGAGCGCGCGGGGATCCTGATCGGTGGCGATGATTTTCTTCACGCCGCGTTTGGCGAGCAGCGCGGACAATACGCCCGTACCCGTGCCTATATCGAACGCCTTGTTCAGCGAAGGCAGCGGCGTGCGCGCGACGAGATCCACATACTCGCCGCGCACCGGTGAAAACACCCCGTAGTGCGGATGGATCCGCTCGCCCAGTGCGGCAATCTCGACGCCCTTCTTGCGCCATTCGTGCGCACCGATCATGCCGAGCAACTCGCGCAGCGATACGACGGACGCCTCGCCGGTGGCCGGTCCATACGTTTCGATGCAGGCCTGCTGGACATCGGGCGCGCGACGCAGCGGAATGCCGTATGCGGCGTCGAGCGGGATCAGGATCATGCCGAGCGTGCGCGCGCGTTGCGACTGCGCCTGTCGATGCAGGTTGAACGCGTCGAGCGGCGTTTCGCCCTGCTTGCGAGGCTTGCGCTCGAGCCGGCGCGTGACCGCTTGGAGCAGTTGGCGAGCGTTCTGGAAGTCGCCGTTCCACAGCAGCGCCGTTCCTTCGCAAGCGAGACGGTAAGCGGAATCGGCGGTGGTGCGGTCGTCCGCGACAATGACGCGCTTGGGCGGCGGCACGGCCGCTTCGGAGCGCCAACGCGCGGCGCGGGGGCCGTCGGCTTCGGGCCAGGTGATGGTTGCTGGGCTGGTCATGGTGAAGGTGGGATCGGTGTTGCGGGAGCGACGCGCTGAGAAACCACGTCATCGGGGGCGTTGCCCGCCGGAGTAACTTGATAGCGTGGCCGACTGACGCCCGAATAGTACCCCGGTGGTTCGGGTTCGCGGTGCGGTATTCGCCGGCAAACCCTCGGAGAAACGCGCCGACATGGACTAAAAAGTCCACCATCGACAAGGTGAAAGAGATATGGCATTTTTGGACCGATATCGAGCCTCACCGTTGCTTCACGGAACCGCCTCTCTCTGCGCACTTTATCAACGAGGAGCGGCTCAGTCCTGTGCGACTCCGCGATTTATTCAATTGAATAGGCAAAATCTTATACAAGTGGACAACTCGTCTATCCCGAGACGCAATTCTTTGTAGGGGTTTACAGCCGGTTAATGGACAGAAAGGAATGTGACCGGTATAGTTTTCCCAATTAGTGGAACGCAACTATTCCAAGAAGAACCTGAGAGACCCACGGCGGCGCCGGGCAAAACCCTCCACGTCGCCAGCTCATCAAAATAAACCTACGATTGCGGATGCTAATTCGCGTCCGCAACTCGTTTCTCATTAATCTGCTTATTCCAGACAACACGCATTTAAGCGCGGTGATTTTTTAATCACGCAGCGTGCGCGCGCATAAATGAAAAACGGGGTTTCTGAATGAACAGAAACCCCGTTTAGTACAACTGGTGCCGGCTGCAGGACTCGAACCCGCCACCTCATGATTACAAGTCAAGCGCTCTACCTGATGAGCTAAGCCGGCATGAGGCCGTGATTCTACTTCATTTTACGATCTTGAGGCGAGCCCTTCCGCCACCTTTCGATCCATCGTCGTCAGGCTGCGGGGCGTCCGTCGCGCTTTCCGCTTTGGCGTCGGCGGCATCCGCGGCCGGCGCCGTTTCGACCGCACGCGGCGCGGGCGCCTCGGTCTCGTCCGCCACTTCGGCGTCGGTGCCCGAATCCTGCGCTTCACCGCCTGTCGACTCGACCGGGAATGCCATGCCCTGCCCGTTTTCGCGCGCGTAGATCGCGAGAATATTGGCGATCGGCACTTCGATCTTGTGCGACTTGCCGGAGAAACGCGCGCTGAACTCGATCCACTCGTTGCCCATCTGCAGCTGGCTGGTCGCCTCGAAGCTGATGTTCAACACGATTTCGTTGTCGCGCACGAACTGACGCGGCACGCGCGTCTGGTTGTCGACCCGGACCGCAATGTGCGGGGTATAGCCGTTATCCGTGCACCACTCGTAGAGCGCGCGCAGCAGGTAAGGCTTGGTGGAAATCTCTTGCATCAACAGTCCTCTTACCGGGCGCGGGCCCGCGCTCACCCAGCCGCGCGGCGCCCTCACCCCAAAGCCAAACTCAACGACGCATCACCTTTTCCGAAGGCGTCAGCGCTTCGATGTAAGCCGGGCGGCTGAAAATGCGCTCGGCGTACTTCATCAGCGGGGCGGCGTTCTTCGACAGTTCGATGCCGTAGTGGTCCAGACGCCACAGCAGCGGAGCAATCGCGACGTCGAGCATCGAGAACTCTTCGCCAAGCATGTACTTGTTCTTCAGGAAGATCGGCGCGAGCTGCGTCAGACGATCGCGGATCGCGAGACGGGCCTTCTCGTGATTCTTCTCGGCGGCCTTGCCCTTTTCGTTTTCGAGCGTGCCGACGTGCACGAACAGCTCTTTTTCGAAGTTGAGCAGGAACAGGCGGGCGCGGGCACGCTGAACCGGATCGGCCGGCATCAGCTGCGGGTGCGGGAAGCGCTCGTCGATATACTCGTTGATGATGTTCGATTCGTACAGAATCAGGTCCCGTTCGACGAGAATCGGCACCTGACCGTACGGATTCATCACGGCGATGTCTTCCGGCTTGTTAAACAGGTCGACGTCGCGGATCTCGAAGTCCATGCCCTTTTCGAACAACACCAGCCGGCAGCGCTGGGAGAACGGGCAAGTTGTGCCGGAATACAGAACCATCATGTTTACGTTTCCTCAAAAAGCTGAAAGGCCAGCGCGCGGAAAAACCGTTCAGCAGGTTTTTCCTGGCGCCGGCCCCACGCCGGGTGACGGCGTGATTATTTGATATGTTTCCAGTACGCGGCGTTCAGTCGCCAGGCGAAAAAGCTCAGGATACCGAGGAACATCAGCACCCACACGCCAAGCTGTTTGCGGGTTTTCTGGGTCGGTTCGGACATCCATGACAGGTACGACACGAGGTCGGCCACAGCAGAATCATAATCTACCGGCGACATCGTCCCCGGAGTGACCTGCTGGAAGCCGACAAATTTGTGTACCGTCTCGCCAGTTTTTTCGTCGGTTTCGTCACCAAACTTCGCGGTACGTTGCCCCTGAAGCTGCCACAGCACGTGAGGCATGCTCACGTTTTCATACACCAGATTGTTCCAGCCCGTCGGCCGCGTATTGTCGCGGTAAAAGCTGCGCAAATACGTGTAGAGCCAGTCTTTGCCGCGCGCTCGCGCTTCCACCGACAAATCCGGCGGACTCGCGCCGAACCACGCTTTCGCGTCTTCGGGCCGCATCGCCACGGTCATGGTGTTACCGATTTTATCCGTGGTGAACAGCAGGTTCGCCTGAATTTCGTTCGGCATGATGCCGATGTCGGTCAGCCGGTTGTAGCGCATCAGATTCGCGCTGTGGCAATTCAGGCAGTAGTTTACAAACAATTGCGCGCCGTGCTGCAAAGAAGCGAAATTCTCCGCGTTATCGGGCGCGCGGTCGAGCGGGAAATTCTCGTCCGCGTGAGCCGGGGCGGCCAGCACCGCGAGCAGTGTCACGCCGATCAGCGCGCACTTCGTAAGCAGTTTTTTCATTTCGTGTTCTCCTGGCTCGCGATTAGTGAGGCTTGAACCGCACCCGCTCGGGCGGCTGCTTGAACGTGCCAAGCCGCGTCCAGAACGGCATACCGAGGAAAAACGCGAAGTAGATCAGCGCGCAGATCTGAGCGATCAACGTGGCGACCGGCGACGGCGGTTTCGTGCCGAGGAAGGCCAGGGTCAGGAACGCGAGCACGAAAATGCCGTAGAACACCTTATGAAAGAACGGCCGGTAACGGATCGACTTGACCGGCGAGCGGTCGAGCCAGGGCAGGAAGAACAGCGATACCACCGCGCTGCCCATCACCACCACGCCCCAGAACTTCGATTCGGTGAACGCCATGGCCAGAATCACCAGCACCGCGAGCACCGGCAGACCGAGCTTCCACTTGCCGCGCGCGCGCACCAGCGCGAGCAGGCCGAGCAGCGCGATCACGACCATCAACACAATCTTGAACGGATCGGTGGTGGCGCGCAGCATCGCGTAAAAGGCCGTGAAGTACCAGACCGGCGCGATTTCCGGCGGCGTCTGCAACGGGTTGGCCGGCACGAAGTTGTTCGCTTCGAGGAAGTAGCCGCCCATCTCCGGCGCGAAGAAAATGATCGCGGCGAAGATCAGCAGGAACACCGTCACGCCCATGAAATCGTGCACCGAGTAGTACGGGTGGAACGGGATGCCGTCGAGCGGAATGCCGTCCGGATCCTTCTTCGCCTTGATCTCGATGCCGTCCGGATTGTTCGAGCCGACTTCATGCAGCGCGACCAGGTGGGCGACCACCAGACCGATCAGCACGAGCGGAATCGCAATCACGTGAAACGCGAAGAAGCGGTTCAGCGTGACGTCCGAGACCACGTAGTCGCCGCGAATCCACAGCGACAGATCCGGCCCGATGAACGGAATCGCCGAGAACAGGTTCACGATCACCTGCGCGCCCCAGAACGACATCTGGCCCCACGGCAGCAGATAGCCGAAAAACGCCTCGGCCATCAGGCACAGGAAAATCGCGCAGCCGAAGATCCACACCAGCTCGCGCGGCTTGCGGTACGAGCCGTACATCAGCCCGCGGAACATATGCAGATACACGACGACGAAAAACATCGACGCGCCCGTGGAGTGCATATAGCGGATCAGCCAGCCCCACGGCACCTCGCGCATGATGTACTCGACCGACGAGAACGCGAGCGTCGCGTCGGGCTTGTAGTTCATGGTGAGGAAGATGCCGGTGACGACCTGATTGACCAGCACCAGGAGCGCGAGCGAACCGAAGAAATACCAGAAGTTGAAATTCTTCGGCGCGTAGTACTCGGAAACGTGCTTCTTCCAGGTGGAGGTCAGCGGAAAGCGCCGGTCGATCCAGCCGACCAGCCCGGTCGTCTCTACTTCGTGTTCGATCGCCATTACGCTTCTCCTTTCTCGTCCTTGCCGATCACGAGGCCGGTAGCCGACGTGAACATGTAAGGCGGGATGTCGAGGTTCTGCGGCGCAGGTTTGTTCTTGAAGACGCGGCCGGCCATGTCATAGGTCGAGCCGTGGCACGGGCACAGAAAGCCGCCTGGCCAGTCGTCCGGAAGATTCGGCTGCGCGCCCTCCTGGAAGCGCGGCGTCGGCGTACAACCCAAATGGGTGCACACGGCAACGGCGACGAAAAGGTTCTTGTGGTCGGCGCGTGAACGGAACTCGTTGTTGCAGTACTCCGGCAACGGCATCGAAAAAGGATTCTTGGTGTGGGGATCCGCTACTTCGTTATCGGCTTTCTGGACATCGGCGAGCATCCTGTCGGTGCGGTTGATGATCCACACCGGCTTACCGCGCCAGGCAACGGTCTTCATGTCGCCGGGCTTGAGATCGCTAATATCGACTTCGACCGGGGCACCTGCTGCCTTGGCCTTTTCAGATGGTGCAAACGAACTAACAAAGGGTACGACAGTGGCAACGCCTCCAATGCCACCTGCTACGGTCGTCGCTATCAGCCAGGTACGGCGGCTGCCGTCGACGCGTTCATCTTCCTTGTCTCGCATCACACGCCCCACTTCTGAGTTGGATTTTTCCTTCACGTCGCTTCTACCGCCGCTAGTTTGCGCGAATGGAGTCGCCATTTACAAGGGCCGATTGCCAAAAACCGTGCGAAGCCCTTGATAAATCAGGGTTACTCCGTACGGATCGCAAACTTTTTCGCACCTCCTTTTAAGTGCCCTCTGCGTTATTCGTGCCTTTTGCTTAGCTAATGCGTTTTACGTAAATCCGGTGATTCAAACGGGATTAGGGATATCGATAAAGAGGTGTTCGATATCGAACTGCTCGGACAGATGCTTGCCCACCGCCTGCACGCCGAAGCGCTCCGTTGCATGGTGGCCGGCCGCGAGAAATGTGACGCCGCTTTCCGCCGAGGTGTGCATGACCGACTCCGACACTTCGCCGGTCAGGTAGACGTCGGCACCCGCGTTGATGGCCGCGTCGAACATGCCTTGCGCGGCGCCCGTGCACCAGGCCACGCGGCGTAGTTCGCGATCCGCGTCGCCGAACACGAGCGGCGTGCGGCCGAGTGTCTGCTCGACTTGCGCGGTGAAGTGAGCGAGCGTGATCGGCATCGGAAACGTGGCGAGCCAGCCGAGGTCGTTCTCGCCGAAGCGCGCGTCGCTGATCCAGCCCATCTTCGCGCCGATCTGCGCGTTGTTGCCGAACTCGGGATGGTCGTCGAGCGGCAGGTGATAAGCGAACAGATTCAGTTCGTTGGCGATCAGCAGTTTCAGACGCGCATATTTGCGGCCGGTGATCTGCGGCGCCTCGTTGCGCCAGAAGTAGCCGTGATGGACCAGCACGGCGTCCGCGCCCCAGTCGAGCGCGGCCTCCAGGAAGGCCGCCGAAGCGGTCACGCCGGTCGCGAGCTTATTGATCTTGCGACGCCCTTCGACCTGCAGTCCATTGGGGCAATAGTCCTTGAAGCGCGCGGTTTCAAGGAGATTGTTCAAGTACAATTCAAGTTCGATCCGATCCATATAAACCTCTAGTCTTCAGATGCTTAGACGCTTTTGGCTGTTCTTTGCCCAAGCGGTGACCGTGCTGTTGGCGCTCATGTTCATCATTGCGACGCTCAAACCGCAATGGCTGCAGCGCCAGGGGCAATTCGGCAAGCAACTCGCCGAACCGATCGTCGCCCTGCGGGAAGTGGCGCCAGGCATCGGCAGCGGCCCAGCCCAGGCGTCCTATGCGGACGCCGCGCAAAAGGCCATGCCCGCGGTCGTCAATGTGTTCTCCAGCAAGGATGGCTCACTGCCACCCGACCCGCGTGCGAAAGACCCGCTGTTCCGCTACTTCTTCGGCGACAAGAATAAGCGCAAGCAGCAGGAACAGCCCGCGTCGAATCTGGGTTCCGGCGTGATAGTGAGTTCGGAAGGTTACATTCTAACGAACCAGCACGTCGTGGACGGCGCCGACCAGATCGAAATTGCGCTGGCCGACGGCCGCACCACGAATGCGAAAGTGATCGGCGTCGATCCGGAAACGGATCTGGCCGTGCTCAAGGTCAACATGACCAACCTGCCCACCATCACGCTCGGCCGCATGGACCAGACGCGCGTGGGCGACGTAGTGCTCGCCATCGGCAATCCGTTCGGCGTCGGCCAGACGGTGACCATGGGTATTGTCAGCGCGCTCGGGCGCAATCACCTTGGCATCAACACGTTCGAAAACTTCATTCAGACCGACGCGGCCATCAACCCGGGTAACTCGGGTGGCGCACTGGTCGACGTGAAAGGCAACCTTCTCGGCATCAACACCGCCATCTATTCCCGCTCGGGCGGCTCGCTCGGCATTGGCTTCGCGATTCCTGTGTCGACGGCGCGCAGCGTGCTGGAGAGCATCATCACCACGGGTTCGGTCACGCGCGGCTGGATCGGCGTCGAGCCGCAGGACGTCACGCCGGAAATCGCCGAATCGTTCGGGCTGGAGCAGAAGTCTGGGGCGATCGTGGCGGGTGTGCTGAAGAACGGCCCTGCGGACCGCGCTGGCATCAAGCCGGGCGATATCCTTGTGAGCGTGAACGGGCAGGAGATCACTGACACCACTCGCCTGCTGAATGTGATCGCGCAGATCAAACCGGGCACGGCGGCGAAGGTGCACCTCGTGCGCAAGAGCCGTGAGATGGATCTGGACGTCACCATCGGCAAACGCCCGCCTCCACCGAAACAACCGGTTGAGGACAACGGCGGTGGTGGTGATCAGCAGGATGATGATGGGGGTTGAGGTGCGCGGGGGCCAGGTCGTGTTGAGCTACGCTTGCCACCGCCCCGCTTTCATTGCCTCTTCGAGCATGCCGAGCGTGAGCGATCTACCGCCGAGGGTTTCGCGCGCACTGGCGCTGAACGGCGACTTGGCCACGGTGGCGAAGAAAGGGCCAATGTTCAGCTTCGCAGCCGGGTAATGGTAGTGCAGATCGAAACCGCCCACATCCACGCCGAAGCGTGCGGCCCATCTCCTCATAAATTCCGCGATACGCGCTGGATCCATATCCAGATCGTGATACAGGTCCGTGTCCCTCGCCAGTTGGAGCCGACCGACAATCGGTTTTCCGGCATCTTCCGCAACAAACGCGCTCAGACTGCTCCAAGTCTCTGTCTTCACAGGTGAACCTCTGCTTTTACAGGGCCGTTGTATCCAATGGCCAATCGATAAATGATTGTGGACGCACGAAAGCTTCGGATGAACTAACCGCGAGCAACGAGCGCGCAATAAAAAGGGCGGTCTGCAATAGACCGCCCTTTTCGTTTTATTCACGCCTAAGCATTAATCCGACGCGCCCGCGTCCTCAATCACCGCCGGCTGCTTACCCACGATCAACCGCGCCGCAATAATCCCCGCTTCGTACAGCACGATCAGCGGGATCGCCAGAATCAGTTGCGAGAATACGTCCGGCGGTGTGACCACGGCCGAAATCACGAACGCGCCGACGATCACATACGGACGGATCTCCTTGAGCTTCTTGAGCGTGACCACGTTCATCCGAACCAGCAGCACCACGACGATCGGCACTTCGAACGTCACGCCGAACGCGATGAACATGGTCAGCACGAAACTCAGGTAATTGTCGATGTCCGTGGTCATCTCCGCGCCGAGCGGCGCGTTGTAGTGCGCCATGACGCGGAAAATGGTCGGGAACACCACGAAGTACGCGAACGCCATGCCGCACAGGAATAGCGTGTAGCTGCTGCCGACCAGCGGCCCGACCAGTTTCTTCTCATGCTGATAAAGACCCGGCGCGACGAACGCCCAGATCTGGTACAGCACGATCGGCAGCGCGATCACGAAGGCCACCAGCATGGTCACCTTCATCGGCACGAAGAACGAGCCGGTTACGTCGGTGACGATCATCTTGCCGTCCTTCGGCAAGTTCTGCATCAGAGGCCGCGCCAGCAACCGGAAAATATCCGGCGCCCAATACACGAGTCCCACGAACACCACGATGACGGCAAGGCCGGCGCGAATGATACGGTCGCGCAATTCTACGAGGTGGGAAATGAAGGTCTCTTCAGTGCCTTCGTCCTGGGTTTGCTGGGGGTCGCTCACACCGGCCCTCGGTTAGAGATTGTCGTTCTGATCATCAGAAGAAGCGCGTCGGACGACGCATGGTGGCCGGCGTATGCCGCGCCACGCGCGCCGCACCCGACTGCACGCGCGTGCGGCGCGTGGTCGCGCGCTTGTACCAGGTGGGCATGGCCGTCTGCTTGACGCGCCAGTTCTTGCGTTTGGGCGCCGCAGCCGGCGTGCTGCTCGGCCACGACGTATTGCCTGCGTTGCCAACGTCTTCGAGCGCGCCGCCCGCAATGCTCGGCGACACCGACGTGCCGCTGTTCCACGCGTCGTTCAGCTCGCCCTCATGCTTGCGCAGATTGTCCTGAACAGAGGTTTCGACGTTGGTCGCGGCGGCCTCGAACTCGCTTTTCATACGACGCAATTCGTCGAGTTCGATTTCGCGCGTGACTTCGGCCTTCACGTCGTTGATATACCGCTGCGCGCGGCCGAACAACGCGCCGGCCGTACGGGCGACGCGTGGCAGGCGCTCAGGCCCGAGTACGACCAGCGCGACGACGCCGATCAGCGCCATCTTGGTTAGACCGAGGTCCAGCATGAAGTGGAATGTCCGTCAGTAACGCGGTTAAGCCGCGGCTTAGCGGTAATCGCCGGAACGCGGCGCCTTTTCCTTCGCATCCACATCCACGGCGCCGTTACGCGGCAGTTCGCGCTGTTGCGCTTCGCCTGCCGGCGTTTCGGCTTCCTTCATGCCTTCCTTGAAGCCCTTCACCGCGCCACCCAGATCGGTGCCGATATTGCGCAGCTTCTTCGTGCCGAAGACGAGCGCCACGATCAACAACACGATCAGCCAATGCCAAATGCTCAACGAACCCATGACTACTCTCCTTAACCCCGATACCGCACCATGATGCGGTGAAACTCGTGCGCCTTGCGGCATGAATCGAAGCGCGTGCGCTTCATCTATACGTTACCGCGAGTTCTTCCGATTCAACCCGCGACACGGAATGTCATTGTGGCCAGACGATCGCGTCGGCGTCGTTACAATGCGGCAAAAACAACGCTCGCGCTATTGTCCACGAACAAAACTCGCCGCGCCGCCGCGATGCCCTGTCAGCGTTGCCCTGTCAGCCCATGCGCTGCCAGGGGCGAGGTCCCGCGAGAATATGTGCGTGAATGTGATACACCTCTTGCCCGCCGCCAGGGCCGGTATTGATTACCGTGCGAAAGCCCGTTTCGCCACCGGTGTACGCCACGCCCAACTGATCGGCCAGACGCGCGGTCAAGACAAGCATTCTACCAAGCAGCGGTGCATCGCTTTCGGTGCAATTCGACAGCGTGGCGATGTGCTTGCGCGGGATCACCAGCACATGCGTTTCGGCGGCCGGACGAATGTCGCGAAAGGCGACGAACTCTTCGTCTTCGTGGACTTTGGTCGACGGGATCTCGCCGGCGGCGATCTTGCAGAAAAGGCAGTTCGGGTCGTGGCTCATCGTATTCCTGACGCAGTATGGCTGGAGCGCGAAGCGTGCGCGGCGCAGTTCATGTCAGGCCCGGCAACAGTCGGACGAAACTCAGAACCAGCCACGCGGATTCGCGAGCGGCTTGTTATCGTACAGATACAGCCAGCCTTTGATAATACGGTACAACATCCAGATGCTCACGGCCCACAGTACCGGAATGCCGATCACGACGAACAGCAGCACGCCGCCAATCGCATAACCCAGCAGCGCCATCCAGAAAGAGCGGATCTGCCATTCGAAATGGGCTTCGTAGGGCGTGCCCACCACGTCGGGCCGTTTCACGTAGTTGATGATGATCGCGATCAGGATCGTCAGGCCGCCTGTCAGCCAGTGGACCGCGTACAGCGCATACAGCACGTGGGTGAGCGTGCGCAGGCTGCGCTCGCGTTCCGGTTCGAGGGCATTGCGGTAAGCCGGCGGCGGATAGCTTTCGTGCGACTGTTCCATGCTTGCGTCCTCCCGAGGATGCGCGTCAGATGTGTTCAGTGCAATATGGGCGCCGATGCTCGCCACTTCAAGACGGCCGCGGATCGCCGCGGCACAGCCGTCGCTCAGTCGCCGCTCAGTCGCCGTTCTGCTCGCGGTCGCGGCTCTTGCGCAGCGCCTTTTCCTCGATACCCGACATGCCTTCACGGCGCTCGAGTTCGGCGAGCACGTCCGCCGGGCTCAGATCGAAGTGCGACAGCATCACGAGACAGTGAAACCACAGGTCCGCGACTTCGCCCACCAGCGCCTTCGGCGCGCCGCCGTGGCGCGCATCTTTGGCGGCCAGCACGACTTCCGTGGCTTCTTCGCCGATCTTCTTCAGCACCGCGTCGTCGCCCTTGTGGAACAGGCGCGACACGTACGAGACGTCCGGATCGCCGCCTTTGCGGCTGTCGATGATCGCCGCGAGGCGCAGCAGCGTGTCGGTCGTGGAAGCGGGGTTAGCCGACGTGGTTTGCGTGGATTGCGTCATTTGTAGATGTGTTCGGGATCTTTCAGCACCGGATCGACGGCGACCCAGTCGCCATCCTCCACCGAGCCTTCGAATTTCTGGAAAAAGCACGAGTGGCGGCCGGTGTGGCAGGCAATGCCCGACACCTGCTCCACTTTCAGCAGCACGACGTCTTCGTCGCAATCGAGCCGCAGTTCATGCACATGCTGCACGTGGCCGGACTCTTCGCCCTTGAACCACAGCCGCTGACGCGATCGCGAGAAATACACCGCACGGCCCGTTTCGACGGTTTTCGCCAGCGCTTCGCGGTTCATCCACGCGAACATCAGCACGTCGTTCGTCGACGCTTCCTGCGCGATCACGGGCACGAGGCCGTTCGCGTCCCACCTGACCTTGTCGAGCCAATTGATTGCCGAGGGATTCACCACGTCACAACCTCACCGAAATGCCCTGATCGGCCATGAAGCGCTTGGCCTCGCCCACGGTGTGTTCGCCGTAGTGGAAAATGCTCGCGGCGAGTACCGCGTCCGCGTGGCCCTCTTTGATACCGTCGGCCAGATGCTGCAGATTGCCCACGCCGCCCGAGGCGATCACCGGGATCGGCACCGCGTCGGACACCGCGCGCGTGAGCGCGAGGTCGAAGCCGCTCTTGGTGCCGTCGCGATCCATGCTGGTCAGCAGGATTTCGCCGGCGCCGAGTTCGGCCATCTTGCGCGCCCATTCGATCGCATCCAGACCGGTTGCCTTGCGCCCGCCATGTGTGAAGACTTCCCAGCGCGGCGTTTCGCCTTGCACGGAGACGCGCTTGGCGTCGATCGCGACGACGATGCATTGCGAACCGTATTTGTCCGTTGCGTCTTTCACGAGCTGCGGATTCGCCACCGCCGACGAATTCATGCTGATCTTGTCCGCGCCCGCGTTCAGCAGGCGCCGTACGTCTTCGACGGCGCGCACGCCGCCGCCGACCGTCAGCGGAATGAACACTTGCGAGGCGACCGCTTCGATGATCGGCAGGATCAGATCGCGCTGATCCGAGGTCGCGGTGATGTCGAGGAAGGTGAGTTCGTCCGCGCCCTGATCGTCGTAACGGCGGGCGATTTCGACGGGGTCGCCCGCATCGCGCAGTTCGACGAAGTTGACGCCCTTGACCACGCGGCCAGCCGTGACGTCGAGACAGGGGATGATGCGTTTAGCTAGAGCCATGATCTTGCAATTCTGCCAATACCGCTGATGAGGCCGCTCGCCTGGACGAGCGGCACAGTGCCGGCGCGGCGAGCCACGCCGCCGGTGAGTTCCACGCAACCGGCTCGAGACGGTATGCCGGTGTCAGGCCGCGCTGCTCGGACGCCGGTGATTTGATCACCGCGATGCCGAGCGGACGAACGCACGAGGCGCGAGCGGCGAGCCTGCCGGCCCCGCCTCCCCGCCTTAAGCGTCGTCCGATTCGCGCAGCCGGTCTGCGAGGGTTTGCGCCGCCGCAAAGTCGAGATCGCCCGAGTAGATGGCCCGGCCGCAGATCACGCCTTCGATGCCTTCGTCTTCGACTTCGCACAGCGATTCGATGTCCGCGAGGTTCGACAAACCGCCGCTCGCGATCACCGGAATCTTCACCGCGCGCGCGAGACGCACCGTTGCTTCGATGTTGATGCCCTGCAGCATGCCGTCACGGCCGATGTCGGTGTAGATGATCGACTCGCAGCCGTAGTCCTCGAACTTGCGCGCGAGATCGGCCACTTCGTGACCGGTCAGCTTGCTCCAGCCGTCGGTTGCGACCTTGCCGTCTTTCGCATCCAGCCCGACGATGATATGGCCGCCGAACGCCGTGCAGGCGTCCTGCAGAAAGCCAGGATTCTTCACGGCCGCCGTGCCGATGATCACGTACGACAAACCGTCGTCCAGATAGCGCTCGATCGTATTCAGGTCGCGAATGCCGCCGCCCAGCTGAACGGGAATCTCTCCGCCCACCTCTTCGATGATCGCGCGAATCGCGTCTTCGTTCTTCGGCTTGCCGGCGAACGCGCCATTCAGGTCGACGAGGTGCAGACGCCGGGCACCGCGATCGACCCAATGTCGGGCCATCGCCGCCGGTTCCTCGGAAAATATCGTCGCCTGGTCCATATCGCCCTGTTTGAGGCGTACACACTGACCGTCTTTCAGGTCGATGGCGGGAATCAGCAGCATAGCAATCGGGTGTTGTCTGGGAATGGGTTGAGGGTCGGCGCGAGCGGCTGAAGGTCCAGCCCGCCGGGACGCCGTTTCGCTAGTTTAGTACAACTCTTTCGACGCCCTTGCGTGGCGTCGTGGGCAAGCGAAATCGTGGTGTCGCAATTGTGGCGCACGGCGCCCGTTCCGCTTATGGCGGAGCGACGCACGGCAACAGGATGAAGAAAGGCGCTCACGGGTTCCAGTGCACGAAGTTGCGATACACGCGCAGCCCCGCTTCGGCGCTCTTTTCCGGGTGGAATTGGGTCGCGAAGATGTTATCCCGCGCCACCGCCGAGGTAAAGGGCACGCCGTAGACCGTTTCGCCCGCGGTATGGGCGGCGTTGTCCGGCACCACATAGTAGCTGTGCACGAAGTAGAAAAACGCGTTGTCGGCGACACCGTCCCACAGCGGATGCGGCTGCGTCTGACGCACGCGGTTCCAGCCCATTTGCGGGACCTTGAAGCGCGAGCCGTCGTCCTGCAGTTGGCCTTCCAGGTCAAAGCGCAGCACCTTGCCGGGCAGCAGGCCGAGGCCGGGCGTGTCGCCCTCCGCGCTCCAGTCGAACAGCATCTGCTCGCCGATGCACACGCCCATTAGCGGCTTGCTGCGCGATGCTTCGATCACCGCGTCCTGCAGGCCGGACTCGCCGAGACTGCGCATGCAGTCGGGCATCGCCCCCTGGCCTGGCAGCACCACGCGGTCGGCGGCACGAATCGCCTCCGGCCGGTCGACAATCGCCACATCCGCTTCCGGCGCGGCTTTGCGCAGCGCCTGGGCAACCGAACGCAGGTTGCCCATTCCGTAATCCACAATCGCTATCGAAGTTTTCATTTCAAGTTAGGCAGCAATGCCTTCAATCCATCGACGATGAATTCCACCGCCAGCGCCGATAACATCAAACCCATGAGCCGCGTACCGATGTTGATACCCGTGCGACCGACCCAGCGGGCAATCGGTTCGGCGAGGCGCAGCGAAAAAAAACAGATCGCCGCCAACACCGCGCCGATCGCGACGAGGCTGATGCGGTCGTACCAGTGCGCCGAACCGGCCGCATAAATGATCGTGGTGCTGATCGCGCCCGGACCGGTCAACAGCGGAATCGCCAGCGGCACGACCGCGATGTTGTCCTTCTGCTCGGCTTCATGGCGCTCTTCCGGCGTGGAACGGCTGTTGCCGATCTGCGCGTTCAGCATGTTGATCGCCATCAGCAGCATGATGATCCCGCCGCCCACTTCGAGCGAGCCGACCGAAATGCCGAAGAAGCTGATGATCTGCTGCCCGAGCAGCGTGGTCACCGCAATCACGCAGAACACCGAAATCGCCGCGATCCGGATGGTCCTGCGCCGCTCGGCGTCGCTCTGATTCGCCGTGAGGCTCATGAAAAACGGAATGGCGCCGACCGGGTTGATCAGCGCCAGCAGCGAAATAAACGACTTCAGAATGTCCATCGCACACCGGGCGCGAGCGCAATCGGCGCCGCTCCCGGTCCAGGTAAATGAGCCAGCTAATGAGCGCTTAAAGGCTGCCCTTGGTCGACGGAATCTGCCCCGCCGCGCGTTCGTCCAGTTCGGTAGCCATGCGCAACGCACGCCCGAACGCCTTGAACACCGTTTCCATCTGGTGATGAGCGTTCAGGCCGCGAAGGTTGTCGATATGCAGCGTCACGCCGGCGTGATTCACGAAGCCGCGGAAAAATTCGATGGATAGATCGACGTCGAACGTGCCGATACGCGCGCGCGTGAACGGCACATGGAATTCGAGCCCCGGACGGCCGGAAAAGTCGATCACGACACGCGACAGCGCTTCGTCGAGCGGCACGTAAGAATGGCCGTAACGGCGGATGCCCTTCTTGTCGCCGATCGCTTTCGCAACGGCCTGGCCGAGCGTGATGCCGGTGTCTTCGACCGTGTGATGGTCGTCGATATGCAAATCGCCATGCGCTTCGATCTCGAGGTCGAACAATCCATGCCGCGCGATCTGGTCGAGCATGTGGTCCAGAAACGGCACACCGGTGGCCAGCTTCTGCTGACCGGTGCCGTCCAGATTGATCTTCACACGGATCTGCGTTTCGCTGGTGTTGCGAACGACTTCCGCAAGGCGCATGGTAATTCCTCGAATCTAGCTAGAAAGCGATAGGTAGGTGGGATGGGAAAACGTCGGGCCGCGCGTGCTTTCCGCAGTCGGGACAAGCGTTTGCGCGGCCATTCGGCACGCTTTCAATGCAATACGAGCTTCAGTCCGGCGAGCAACTGCGCGTTTTCTTCCGGCGAACCGACGGTCAAACGCACGCAATTGGCCAGCAATGGATGCATTTTACTCACGTTTTTGATCAAAACCCGCGCCGCCAGTAGCGTTTCGAACAGGACCGATGCATCCGGCACGCGCACCAGCAGGAAGTTGCCGGCGCTTGGGAACACTTCGGCGCCCGGCAACTCGGCCACCGCGTGCGCGAGTTTCGTCCGTTCGTCACGCAATTGCGCGGCTTGGGAATCGAGCACGTCGATGTGATCGAGCAGGAAATCGGCGGCGGCTTGCGTGAGCACGTTGGTGTTGTACGGAGGCCGCACCTTGTCGAATTCGGTCAGCCAGGCCGGCTTGCCGACCAGATACCCGAGACGGATGCCGGCCAGACCGAGCTTGGACACCGTGCGCATGACTACGACATTGTCGAACGCGTCGGCGCGCGGCAGCCAGCTTTGCTGCGCGAACGGCTGGTAGGCCTCGTCGATCACCACGAGGCTCTTATTGGCCGCAGCGATGATGCGCTCCATGTCGGCGTCGTCGAACAACGTGCCGGTCGGGTTGTTCGGATACGCGAGATAAACGATCGCCGGCTGGTGCTCGGCGATGGCGGCCAGCATCGCTTCGGTGTCGAGCGTGAAATCCGCCTTCAGCGGCACGCCGACGAACTCGAGATTCGCCAGTTTCGCCGACATCTGATACATCACGAAGCCCGGCACCGGCGCGAGCACCTTGGCGCCCGGCTGCGCGCACGCGACCGACACCATGCTGATGATTTCGTCCGAGCCGTTGCCGAGCAGCACGTCACAGCCGGCGGGCACTTTCATCACACGCTTGATCTTCTCGATCAGCGCATCCGGGCGCGGCGCCGGATAGCGGTTCAGCGCGACCCCGGCCAGATGCTCGCCCAGATGCGCGGCCAGCACCGGCGGCAGCGGGAACGGGTTTTCCATCGCGTCGAGCTTGATATAGCCCGTCGCGTCCGGAACCGGATAGCTCGTCATCGCGAGCACGTCGCGGCGGATGATGTCTTGAGGTGTCGTCATAGGTCGGTGGAGCGGGCCGCGAGGAAACGCCGGCCCGGCGTCGGCGGCATGCTGGCCGCCCCAGGTTGGTCTCTGTTGTCGTTATTGAACGTGGAACCGCGCGCAATCCGTCGCTGGCGTTCGCGGGCATCGGCTCGATGCCCGCGGTTCGAGCGCCGGATTCGACGCCCTCAGCCGTTTTGCCGCATCCGGTATTCGGCGCTGCGGGCATGCGCCTGCAGGCCTTCGCCGTAAGCGAGTTCGGCGGCAATCTCGCCGAGCGTCTGCGCGCCTTCCGCGCTGACCTCGATCACGCTCGAACGCTTGAAGAAATCATAGACGCCCAAAGGGGACGAGAACCGTGCGGTACGAGACGTAGGCAAAACGTGATTGGGCCCCGCGCAGTAGTCGCCGAGGCTTTCGCTGGTGTAGCGGCCGAGGAAGATCGCGCCGGCATGGCGGATCAGTTGGCCCCACTGCTGCGGCTCCAGCGCCGAAATTTCGAGGTGTTCCGGGGCGATGTCGTTGGCGATCGCGCAGGCTTGCTCCATGTCGCGCACCTTGATCAGCGCGCCGCGGCCTTCCAGCGATGCCTGGATCACATCGCGGCGCGGCATGGTGGGAAGCAGTTCGTCGATCGCATCTTTCACGCGGCCGATGAACGCGTCGTCCGGACACAGCAGAATGGACTGCGCGAGTTCGTCGTGCTCGGCCTGCGAGAACAGGTCCATCGCGACCCAGCGCGGGTCGGTCGTGCCGTCGCACAGCACGAGAATTTCCGACGGCCCGGCGATCATGTCGATGCCGACCGTGCCGAACACCCGGCGCTTGGCCGACGCGACATAAGCGTTGCCGGGACCGCAGATCTTGTCGACCGCGGGCACCGTTTCCGTACCGTACGCGAGCGCGCCGACCGCCTGCGCGCCACCGATCGTAAACACGCGATCCACGCCGCCCAGCAGCGCGGCAGCGAGCACCAGCGGATTCTTCACGCCGTCCGGCGTCGGCACGACCATGACGATTTCGCGCACGCCGGCCACGCGCGCCGGAATCGCGTTCATCAGCACCGACGACGGATACGCCGCCTTGCCGCCCGGCACGTAGATACCCGCGCGATCGAGCGGCGTGACCTTCTGGCCGAGCACGGTGCCGTCGGCTTCCGTGTATTGCCAGCTATGGCTGCCGCATTCGATCTTCTGCTTCTCGTGATAGCCGCGCACCCGCGCCGCCGCCGCTTCGAGCGCCGCGCGGCGCTTGGGCTCCAGACCTTCCAGCGCCGCTTCCAGCTCCGCCATCGGCAGTTCGAGCGCGCTCACGCTCCTGGCTTCGACACGGTCGAAGCGGCTCGTGTATTCGAGCACCGCGGCGTCGCCGCGCGCCTTCACGTCGTTCAGAATCTGCGCGACCGAGCGCTCGATTGCTTCGTCTTCGCTCGCCTCGAACGCGAGCACCGCGTGCAGCGACTTCTGGAAGTCGGGAGCAGTGGAATCGAGTTTGCGAATCTTGATAGACATACGGGTATCCGTTTCGGTAAGGCGCGCTCTAGAACGTGGTCACACCAACACGATCAGTATCAGGCCGTCGTCGAGCCGGCTTTCGACGCGCGTTCGAACGCGTCGAGGATCGGCCGCAACGCGGCGCGCTTGAGCTTGAGCGCCGCCTGGTTCACAACGAGGCGCGACGAAATCTGCATGATCTCCTCCACCTCGACAAGATTGTTGGCGCGCAAGGTGTTGCCCGAGCTCACCAGGTCGACAATTGCGTCGGCCAGGCCGACCAGCGGCGCCAGTTCCATCGAGCCATACAGCTTGATCAGATCGACGTGCACGCCCTTGGCGGCGAAATGCTCGCGCGCGGTTTCAACGTACTTGGTCGCCACGCGCAAGCGCGCGCCCTGGCGCACCGCGTTCGCATAATCGAAACCGGCCGCGACCGCGACCGACATGCGGCAGCGCGCGATATCCAGGTCGACCGGCTGATACAGGCCGCTGCCGCCATGTTCGAGCAGCACGTCTTTGCCCGCCACGCCGAAGTCGGCCGCGCCGTATTCGACATAGGTCGGCACGTCGGTGGCGCGCACAATGATCACGCGCACATTGGCGTCCGTGGTCGGCAGGATCAGCTTGCGCGAGGTTTCCGGATCTTCGGCCACTTCGATGCCGGCTGCGGCGAGCAGCGGCAACGTCTCCTCGAAGATACGCCCTTTCGACAACGCTAGCGTGAGCGGCGCGCTCACCGCCGGCGACGACGAAGTTTGCGGCATCGCGCTCATGCCTGGCTCCCCGAGATACGGCGCACCTTCGCGCCGATAGCGGTGAGCTTGGTTTCCATCCGGTCGTAACCGCGGTCGAGGTGATAGATCCGGTCGATCAGCGTTTCACCGTCGGCACGCAAGGCGGCGATCACGAGACTCGCGGACGCGCGCAGATCGGTCGCCATGACCTTCGCGCCGGAGAGCTGCTCGACGCCGCTCACGAGCGCGGTGTTGCCGTCGATCGTGATGTTCGCGCCGAGCCGGTTCAATTCCTGCACGTGCATGAAGCGATTCTCGAAGATCGTCTCGACGACTTGCGAGGTGCCGTTCGCGATCGTATTCAGCGCCATGAACTGCGCCTGCATGTCGGTCGGGAACGCCGGGTATTCGGAGGTGCGGAACGTAACCGCGTTGGGACGCTTGTCCATGCGCACGCGCATCCAGTCGTCGCCTTCTTCGACCGTGACGCCGGCTTCGCGCAGCTTTTCGGTCACCGCTTCGAGAATCAGCGGACGCACTTTACGCAGCATGACGTCGCCACCGGCTGCCGCCACCGCGCACAGGAACGTGCCGGCTTCGATGCGATCGGGAATCACCGTGTGCTTCGCGCCATGCAGCTTGTCGACGCCCTGAATCACGAGGCGATCGGTGCCGATGCCTTCGATCTTTGCGCCCATCGCGACCAGCAGATGCGCGAGGTCGCCGACTTCCGGCTCACGTGCCGCGTTCTCGATGACGGTTTCGCCTTCAGCCAGCACGGCTGCCATCAGCAGATTTTCGGTGCCGGTCACGGTGATCATGTCGGTGACGATGCGCGTGCCCTTCAGACGCTTCGCGCGGGCTTCGATAAAGCCGTGCTCGATCGTGATCTCGGCACCCATGGCCTGCAGGCCCTTGATGTGCTGATCCACCGGACGCGCGCCGATTGCGCAGCCACCCGGCAGCGAGACACGCGCGTGACCGAAGCGCGCGACCAGCGGGCCGAGCACGAGGATCGACGCGCGCATGGTCTTCACCATCTCATACGGCGCGACGAGGTTATCCACCTTCGACGCGTTCAGCGACACGCGGCCTTCGCCGCTCTCGATCTGCACGCCCATCTGGCCGAGCAGCTTGAGCATCGTGCGCACGTCCTGCAGGTCGGGCACGTTCTCCAGATGCACCGGTTCCGCGCTCAGCAGACCCGCGCACAGAATCGGCAACGCCGCATTCTTCGCACCCGAGACGACGACTTCACCCGACAGCGGGTAGCCACCTTCAATGACGAGTTTATCCATGCCTGTCAGTTCCTGATTGACCCGGACTTCGGCCGGGGCTGCTTTGACTGTGTTCGGCGCGCCGCTACCGGCGTCGCGCCCTTCTTGAGTAATTCGCACTAAATTTCCAGATTATGCGTTCTGCCATTCGGCGGGCGTCAGCGTCTTCATGCTGAGCGCGTGGATTTCTTCGCGCATGCGGTCGCCGAGCGCCGCGTACACGAGTTGATGGCGTTGAATCAGACGCTTGCCTTCGAAGCTCGGCGAAACGATGGTCGCAAAGAAATGCTGGCCGTCGCCTTCGACTTCGAGATGCTGGCAGGCGAGCCCAGCCGCGATGTATTGCTTGACCTGTTCGGGAGTCGGCAACATGAGAGAAGCTCCTGATCAGTGGCGCAGTTTGTAGCCGGAAGCGAGCATGCGCATCGCCACCACGGCCAGCACCACAAAGAAACCGGCGACGATCGCGAGGCTCACGAGCGGATTGATATCCGACATCCCGAAGAACCCGTAGCGAAAGCCGTCGATCATGTAGAAAAAGGGATTGAGCCGCGACACTTCACGCCACACCGGTGGCAGCGTGTGAGTCGAGTAGAACACGCCCGAGAGGAACGTGAGCGGCATGATCAAAAAGTTTTGAAACGCGGCGAGCTGGTCGAATTTGTCGGCCCAGATACCCGCGATCAAACCCAGCGTGCCGAGAATCGCCGCGCCGAAAATGGCGAACAGAATGATGAACAGCGGCGCGGTGAAGCTGACGGGCACGAACCAGATCGTCACGATGAACACGCCGAAACCCACGGCGAGACCGCGCACCACGGCCGCGAGCACATAGGCGCCGAACATCTCGTAGTGCGACAGCGGCGGCAGCAACACGAACACCAGGTTGCCCGTGATCTTCGACTGGATCAGCGAGGACGAGCTATTGGCGAATGCATTCTGCAGCACGCTCATCATCACGAGACCCGGAATCAGGAAACTCGTGTATTCGACACCCGGATAGACCTGCACGTGACCGCGCAAGGCGTGACCGAAAATCGTCAGATAGAGCAGCGCGGTAATGACCGGCGCCAGCACCGTCTGGAACGCCACCTTCCAGAACCGCAGGAGCTCTTTGTAAAACAGCGTACGGAAACCGCTCATGCAAGTCCCTCGATCACTTCCGGACCGTTCATTACCTGAACGAACACATCTTCGAGGTCGGCTTTGCGGACCTCGATTTCTTCGAATGTGCAGCCCGCCGTGCGGCACTGCGCGAGAATTTTTTCGACGTCGTCGTAGCTTGCAAGACGCAGCAGATGCTGGCGGCCGTTGCCGTTGCCCGTGCCGCTCTCCACTTCGAGCGGACGCAGATCGGCCGGCAATACGCCTTGCGCGAACCGCAGGAACAGTTGCATACCGGCAAAACGTTGCAGCAGCGTGCTGGTGCGCTCGAGCGCCACGACCTCGCCGCGCCGCAGCATGGCGATGCGATCGCACAGCGATTCGGCTTCTTCCAGATAGTGCGTGGTCAGCACGATAGTGTGGCCTTCGCGGTTCAGGCGCGAAATGAATTTCCACAACGTTTGCCGCAATTCGACGTCGACGCCCGCGGTCGGCTCGTCGAGCACGATCACCGGCGGCCGGTGCACGAGCGCCTGCGCGACCAGCACGCGGCGCTTCATACCGCCCGACAGTGCGCGCATATTGGCGTCGGCTTTGTCGGTGAGGTCGAGATTGGCCATGATCTCGTCGATCCACGCGTCGTTGTTGCGCAGACCGTAGTAGCCGGACTGAATGCGCAAGGTTTCGCGCACCGTGAAGAACGGATCGAACACGAGCTCCTGCGGCACAACGCCGAGTGCGCGACGCGCAGCGCGGAAATCGCTGACCACGTCGTGGCCACGCACGGCGATGCTGCCTTCATCGGCGCGCGCGAGCCCGGCGAGGATGCTGATGAGCGTTGTCTTGCCCGCGCCGTTCGGACCGAGCAGCCCGAAGAACTCGCCCTCTTCAACTGTAAGGCTGACGCCCTTGAGCGCCTGCAAGTCCTTGTAGCGCTTCTTGACGTTACGAATTTCTATGGCTGACATTGACTGTGGGCCGCGTGCGTCGCGGCGCCTAAAGGAGCCCGGAGGGGGCGCACAAATGCTGGAAGAAACGGAATTGGGGCCGGTTATGAGCCCCAAAAAACGTTTGATTATAGGGCAAAAATCGGTGGCCCTATCTCAGGCGGGAGGTTTGGAAGTGACGCGCTCAGAGCGTCAATGTCGCGCCGATAAGAGAGTATCGACGCCGTAGGCTTGCGCGAGGCTGGCGAGACCAGCCGGCAGATTGACGATCTCGAACGCGCCGCCGCGCGCCTGGGCGGCACGCTGCCACGCGAGGAGGACGGCCAGCGCGGACGAATCGAACTGCGCGAGCGGTGCGCAGTCCACGCCGTTCGCGCCCGCCGCGATACGTTGCAAACCCGCCGAGAGCGCGGCGTTCGCGCTCTCGTGGGTCAGCGTCGCGCCGCTCTCGAAGCGGTTGGCGACGGGGCTCAGCACTTCGCTCACGACTGCTTGCCCGCGGCGAGTTGCTGGTTACGCTGCGTGAGGAACTGGATCAGCCCGTCCACGCCCTTCTGCTGAATCTGCTCGTTGAACTGCTGCTGATACGCCTGGATCAGCCATGCGCCGAGCACGTTGATGTCATACACGCGCCAGCCTTGTGGCGTCTTGTACAGACGGTAGTCGAGTTCGATCGGCGAGCCGTTGTTCATCACGACCGAGCGCACCACCGTGTCGGTGTCGTCCGGGTTCATGCGGAACGGCTTGTACTGGATCTGCTGATCGCGCACTTGGGCCAGCGCGCCCGAGTACGTACGGATCAGCAGCATCTTGAACTGCTCGACCACTGCGTTTTGCTGCTCCGGCGATGCGGTGCGCCAGTTGCGGCCCATCGCCAGCTGGGTGGTGCGACGGAAATCCGTGTACGGCAGGATCTTCTCGTTCACGAGTGTGGTGATGTGCGAAATGTCGCCTTGCTGGATCGACTTGTCGGCACGCACTGCATCGATCACCTGCTGGGTGACCGTTTTGATCATGCCGTCGGGGGAATTGGAGTCGACGGTTTGTGCCGAGACGCCGGCGCTGGCAAATGAGAACAGCGCGGCAAACAACGGAATCAAGAACAATTTTTTCATATGGAGCCCTGCCTTAAAAATAGTGCAACCGTTTGAGCCGACATTAACACGCGAGTTCAGCCGCAATCCATGCGCAAACTGCGAGAGTCGTATCGATCTGTTACGGCTGCACGATCAACGCAATTTGAATGACGGAAAGTTGAAACGCGAGGGCGGAACCAGTTGGCCAGCCGGGATCTGCGTCGTTTCAGGGCCGCCGTTGAGGTCGAGCGGCGGCGATTCGACGCTGCCCGACGCGGCTTCCGGCGCTGCCGCCGTGCCCGATGCCGCCTGCGGCGGCGTTGCCGCGGTCGCCCCGGAAGCCGGCGCCGCCTTCGCGGCAGCAGCACCCGGCGTGCCTGCCGCGCCGGCCGTACCCGTCGCGGCGCCAGTCGGCGCACCCGCCGCGCTGCCGTCGACGTCGCCGTAGTTCGGCAGCGGCGCTTCGTCGCCGTAGTTCGGCAGTCCTTGCGCCTGCTTGTTGTCGGACAGCAGGTACTGACGGCGCTGCAGATACGCGTTGCGCACGAACGAATATTTGTCGAGCGCGGCGCCTTCAAGCACATCGCTCGCGCTCAGCAGATTGGCGCGCGTATTGACCACGTTCAGGCCGTACAGCGCCCAGCTCAGACCATCCGGATGAATGTAGCTGAGCGGGTTCACATAGTAATTGCCGATCGATCCGACCGCGTCGCGCACGGTGCTCGGCCCGAACAGCGGCAGCACGAGGTACGGGCCCGCTGGCACGCCGTAGTGACCGAGCGTCAAGCCGAGGTCGTTGTCGTGCTTGGGCAGCTTGGCAAGCGTCGCCACGTCGAACAGACCGCCCACACCGAAGACCGTGTTGATCACGATCCGCATGATGTCTTCGACACCGTCGGTGATCTTCAATTGCAGCAGGTTGTTCGCCGCAATGTAGACGTCGCCGATGTTCGAGAAGAAGTTCGTCACACTGTCGCGCACCGGCTGCGGGGTCGCCCACACGTAGCCCTTCGCGACCGGCTTGAGCGCGTACTGGTCGATCTTGTCGTTGACGGTGAACATGGTGCGGTTCAAGCCTTCGAGCGGGTCGCCCTTGGTCGGCGTCTGCACGGTCGTACAGCCGGCGAGCAGCGTTGCGACTACCGCCAGCCTTGCGACCGGGAAAGCGCGCGCGGCCCTGATGCGTGTGGTCTGCATTCTTGTTCTCCTTATTGAGCGCCCGCGCCGGACGCGGGCAGGCTCGGCGCCACGGGCGCGGGTGTGCTCGCGGCGGCGCCAGGCTTGGACGCACCCGAATCCGCAGCCTTGCTGTACAGGAATTGTCCGATGAGGTTTTCCAGCACGATCGCCGATTGCGTCATGGAGATGGTGTCGCCCGCCTTGAGCATCTCGCTGTCGCCGCCGGGTTCGAGCCCGATGTATTGTTCACCGAGCAGACCCGAGGTCAGGATCTTCGCCGACGTGTCTTTCGGAAACTGGTACTGCTTGTCCAGATCGATCGTGACGACGGCCTGGTACGCGTTGCTGTCGAAGCCGATCGAACCGACGCGGCCAACCGTCACGCCCGCGCTCTTCACGGGCGCGCGCGCCTTCAATCCGCCGATGTTGTCGAACTTGAGCTTCACCGGATAGGTTGCCTGGAACGACAACGAGCTCATGTTGCCGGCCTTCAACGCCAGAAACAGCAACGCCACGAAACCCAACACCACGAACAGGCCGACCCAGAAGTCGAGAGCAGTCTTTTTCATCGTTATCCCAAAGTGAATCCGCCACGCCGTTGGCACTTCCGCCGCGCGCGTCGAATCACGCGCCGCCAGCTAAAAAAGTGCGGCGCAGCCTTAGCTGAACATCAATGCGGTCAGCAGAAAATCGAGGCCGAGCACCGCAAGTGACGCGTACACGACGGTCTTGGTCGTGGCGCGCGACACGCCTTCCGGCGTCGGCTTGGCTTCATAGCCTTGAAACAGCGCAACGAACGTCACCGCGAGGCCGAACACCACGCTTTTGACAACGCCGGCGCCGACGTCGCGCCAGACATCGACGCCACCTTGCATCTGCGACCAGAACGCGCCGGCATCGACGCCGATCAGCAGAACGCCCACCACATAGCCACCGAGCACGCCGACCGCGCTGAAGATCGCGGCGAGGATCGGCATTGAAATGATGCCCGCCCACAGGCGCGGCGCGATCACGACCTTGACCGGGTCCACGGCCATCATTTCCATCGCGGTCAGCTGCTCGCCTGCTTTCATCAAGCCGATTTCAGCTGTGAGCGACGTGCCGGCGCGCCCCGCGAACAGCAGCGCCGTGACCACCGGGCCGAGTTCACGCACGAGCGACAGCGCGACCAGCAACCCGAGCGCCTCCTCGGAGCCGTACCGGTTCAACGTGTAATAGCCCTGAAGACCGAGCACGAAGCCGACGAACAGGCCCGACACGGCAATGATCACCAGCGAATAATTACCCACGAAGTGGATCTGCTTCGTGACAAGACGTGGACGGCGCAACAACGGGAAGAATTCGAGCAGCAGCCGGAAGAAGAAACGCGTGGCATAGCCGGCCGTGCCCAGCCCGTCGAGCACCGAGCGGCCGATCATACTGATCATGGCTGACCTCCGCCGATACCGAAGTCCGCCGCGAGCGGCGTCTTGCTGGGATAGTGAAACTTGAAGGGACCGTCCGGCGCGCCGTCGATGAACTGGCGCACGGTGGGATCGGTCGACTCCCGCAGTTCAGCGGGCGTGCCTTCGGCGTGAACCCCGCCATTGGCGAGAAAGTAGACGTAATCGGCGATCGCGAACGATTCCGGCACGTCGTGCGTGACGAGGATCGACGTGGCACCGAGCGCCTGATTCAGCGCACGGATCAGGTTCGCGGTGATGCCGAGCGAGATCGGATCGAGACCGGCGAACGGCTCGTCGTACATCATCAGTTCGGGATCGAGCGCGATGGCGCGCGCCAGTGCCACACGCCGCGCCATGCCGCCCGAGATCTCCGACGGCAGCAGGTCGCGCGCGCCGCGCAAGCCGACCGCGTTGAGCTTCATCAGCACCAGATCGCGGATCAGTTCTTCGGGAAGGTCGGTGTGCTCACGCAGCGCGAAGGCGACGTTGTCGAACACGGACATGTCGGTGAACAGGGCGCCGAACTGGAACAGCATGCCCATCTTGCGCCGCAGCGCGTAGAGGCCGTCGCGCGTTTGCCGGCCGACGTCCTGGCCGTGGAACAGGATCTCGCCGCGCTGCGCGCGCACGAGGCCGCCGATCAGGCGCAGCACCGTGGTCTTGCCGCAGCCCGAACCGCCCATGACCGCGACCACCTGGCCGCGCTTGAAGCGCAGATTCAGGTTCGACAGGACGAGCCGGTCGCCGTAACCGAAGTCGACGTCGCGCAACTCGAGTAAGGTCTCGGGGGAAGAAGACACGAAACTGACAGTCCTTTTACACGGAAGGCGAATTATAGGGCCACCGTGCAAAAGTTGCCGTGACGCTGCCCCGACCCTTAACCAATTCTCACGATTATTGCGTAAACGCTTGTTGCAGTGCAGAAACGGCCGCCGCCGGATCGGCCGCTTCCGTTACCGCGCGCACCACGGCCGCGCAGCCGACGCCTGTCGCCAGCACGTCGGGCAGCACCTGCAGGTCGATGCCGCCGATCGCCACCAGCGGCACGACGCCGTCGAGCAGTCGCACGTAGCGGGCCAAACGCCGCAGGCCCTGCGGCTCGGTCGGCATGACCTTGGTGGTGGTCGGAAACACCGCGCCCAGTGCAATGTAGCTCGGCCGGAAATGCAGCGCTTTCAGAATTTCGTAGAAACCGTGGGTCGACAGGCCGAGACGCACGCCTCCCGCCGCGAGCGCGGCGAGGTCAGCCGTATGCACGTCTTCCTGACCGAGGTGGACGCCGTACGCGCCGGCTTCGAGCGCGGCCTGCCAGTGGTCGTTGATGAAGACCTGAGCGTCGTACTGGCGGCCAACGGCCACGCAGCGAGCAATTTCGCGCTTCAGTTCGTCGGCGGGTTCGGCGGATTTGCGGCGCAGTTGCACTGTCTTCACGCCAAAGCCCACCACCCGTTCGACCCATTCAGCGGTCGGCAGCACCGGATACAGGCCGAGCCGCTCGGGACAGCGTGCAAAAGCCTGCGGCGGCGCCTCGGGCAAGCCGGCAAGACGCGGGAAGTGGTTGATATCGGCGGGAAAAGCGTCGTCGGCACGAGTTTCGTCGCCGTCGCGCCAGGCCAGCGCCAGGACCAGCGCGTCATGCGGATCGAAACCGCAGTCGAGGAAAGCCGCCAGCGCGGGAATCCAGTCTTCCGCCAGATGGCCTTCCAGGCGGTATTTTTCACCGCCCAGATGCAGCGTGGCCTTTTCCTCGGCGGCTTCGATCACGCCGGCGCCGTGCACCAGCCAGCGCGCCATCTGTTCGCCGTGCTGCTGCGCGTCGGCAATCAAAATCAGGTCGCCGCCGTTCAGTTCCTCCGGCGCGGTCAGACAGATGCGCCACTGCGCATGCGTCGGCGGCCAGTCGCCCAGCCGGGCGCGGATGCGCTCGGCGGCTTCGGTGAGTTCGTCGGCGGGCGGCCAGAAGAGGTCGCGATCCTTCAATGTCAAACTCTGCGTCATGCGGCGCTCCCGTCTTGATGCCAGAACGGCATGCCGACCACCGGCGTGCTCGCGTGCGCGCTTTCGCGCGCGGCCATCGGCCCCGCCAGAAAAGCCTGGCGGCCCGCTTCGACGCCGAGCGCGAAGGCGCGCGCCATTGCGTCGGGGTGCGTGGCCTGTGAGACGGCGGTGTTCAGCAGCACGCCGTCGAAGCCCCATTCCATGACCTGCGCCGCATGCGACGGCACGCCGAGTCCGGCGTCGACGATCAGCGGCACGTCCGGCAGCCGCTCGCGCAACACGCGCAGGCCGTACGGATTGATCACGCCCTTGCCGGTGCCGATCGGCGCGCCCCACGGCATCAGCGCTTCACAACCGGCGTCCAGCAGACGGCGGCCGATCACGAGATCTTCCGTGCAGTACGGCAGCACCTTGAAGCCGTCCTTGACCAGTTGCGCGGCCGCTTCGATCAGGCCGACCGGGTCGGGCTGCAACGTGTAGTCGTCGCCGATCAGTTCGAGCTTGATCCACTCGGTTTCGAAGATTTCGCGCGCCATATGCGCGGTCGTCACCGCCTCGCCGACGGTCAGGCAACCGGCCGTGTTCGGCAGCAGCGGTACGCCGTGGCGCTTGAGGAGGTCGAAGAAGCCCGCTTCCGCGCCGCCTTCGTTCATTTGCCGGCGCAGCGCGACGGTCACCATGCCGGGGAGCGCCGCGTCGATGGAATCGGACAGCGATTGCAGCGACGGATAGCGCGAGGTGCCGAGCAGCACACGGCTCGCGAAGGTCTGGCCGTAGAGCGTGAGCGCGTCGGCAGTTTGGGAGGAGGTCATTTGCATAATCCTTGGTTTCCTGCAATCGGGCATCCCGGCGAGGCGCTCAGCCGCCGGCCACGGGTTGCACGACATCGAGCTTGTCGCCCGCCTGCAGCGCGCGCGCCGCATGCTGGGTGCGCGCCACGAAATCGCCGTTCAGCGCGACCGCGAACGGCGGACGTGCGCCGTACGCGGCGAGCGCGTCGGCGACAGTCGCGCCTTCGGGTAGCGACAACGGCTTCTGATTGATATGAATGTCCATGGTGTTCGAATACGGTTCAATCGATGGCGAAAGCGGCATGGTATGCGGCGCTCGTTTGGGTGTGGACCACTTGCGCAACGCTCATGCCGGCTCCCGCGCGGCGTCCAGTTGAAAGAGCTCGCTCCAGCGCGCATCGCGCTGCCAGTCGGCGAAAGCATCGGCGTCGCCGATGCGGCCGTCGAGCAGCGCCGCGGCGAAGCGCACGGCTTCGTCGGCGACTTCGGGCACGATCATGTAGCCGTGCCGGTACAGGCCGTTCACGCGCAGCGTCTGCGCGCCATCCCACAGCAAGGCCGGACGGTGGTCCGGCAAAGTTGGGCGGCACTGCGAATTCAGTTCGAGGATGCGTGCCTCGCCGAAGCCGGGATGCACGGAAAACGCCGCGCTCAGCAGTTCGAGCGCCGAGCGCACGCTGACCGGCGACATGTCCTCGCCTTCCACTTCGGTGGCGCCGATCACGTAGAGATCGTCCTGCTTCGGCGCGATATAGAGCGGATAGCGCGGATGCAGCAGCCGCACCGGCCGCGTCAGCTTGATACCGGGCGCATGCACGCGCGCGACTTCGCCGCGAATGCCCCGCAGCGTGGGCAGCACGGGCTTCGCGCCGAGGCCGCGGCAGTCGATCGTGACGCGGGCGGGCGGCAGCGCGTGATCGTCGACCGCCGTATTCCAGTGCGTTTCGACGCCACGTTGCGCGAGGCCCGCGGCCAGCGCGCTCAGCACCTGACGGTTATCCAGCTGGCCTTCATGTGGCAACAGCCAGCCCTGATTGAAACGGCCCGCCAACGCGGGCTCGGCGGCGCCGAGTTGCGCGCCCGACAGCGTGACGAAACCGCCGTCCAGCAATTCAGCCGGCGCATTGGAGCGCACGCGGCGCTCGAACAGCGGTGCTTCGGTGCGGTCGGCGTGATGCCAGACGACCAGCGTGCCATTGCGCTGAAAGAACACCGGCTCGGGCAACTCGGCAAGCACTTGCGGCCATGTATCGAGCGAACTCGCGCCAAGGCGCGTGATGAGCAGCTCGGCACTCGCGGCTTCCGCGAGCGGCGCAAGCATGGCCGCGGCGACCCACGCGGCGGCTTGCGAACCGGCGGCATCGCCTCGCTCATACAGCGCCACGCGATGCCCCTCACCGGCGAGACGCCACGCGACCAGCCGCCCGCACAGGCCACCGCCGAGAACGGCGAAATCGGGTTGCGCAGAACGCGTCATCGTGCGCACTCCCATTCAGGATGGCAAGCAAAGGCAAAGCGGCACGGCGCACCAGCGGCGTGCCGAAGAGCAAAACACATATCTGAAGAATAGGCGGTCATCGAGTCCTTTCCGTACGGCCAACAAAACGCACGTACCCAGGACGAAACCGGCGGGTGAGGCCGGCCGGGCAATGCGCGTTCCAATGACTAACGCCGCCCGGCGGGGAATGGAAGACTGGCTGCTTCCGGAAACTTCCCGCGCCGGTATTACCCGGATCGGGTGCAAAGGGTCTCTCTCAGCCTCGCCGCCGCAGCATGAAAACCATGCCGCCTGTGGCGCGAAGCACCCCTGTTTCGTCGAAGTCCATTAGACCATAAAAGACGCGCCCCCCGCAAACCAGCGCCCCGCCGCGCCGCACGCGGTTTGATCCGGCACCATCTTTCGCTTAATCAATACGGCCTGGGGCGGTGCTCTGGCACAATGCCAGCACAGATGCCGCACGAACGCGGCGCGGCCGGCGCACCAGACGGCCACGCCGCGTTCGCGCGGTATCGGGGCGAGGCCTCGCGGCGCAACTTAATTTTCGCTTAAGGGCTTCGCGCCAGAATCGGACGCTCACCCGCGCGTGCGTTCGTCGAGCACGACGCCCGGGCCTGTACCGCAAACCCGCCGCAGGGCAGCCCGCAGACGGACCTGCCCCGATGGGTCAGCCCCACATGGGTCAGCCCCTAATGGGCCAGCACTACTTCAGGATGCTCATGACACCGAATACCACTGCCAGCCCCGCGCTGCCGCCCGACGAAAAAGTCTCCGCCTGGAGCCTGATCAAACCCTACTGGGTTTCCGAAGAACGAAAAACGGCATGGGGCCTGCTCATCGCGATCATCGTGATGAATCTGCTCGTGGTGTGGATCAACGTGCGCCTGAATCGCTGGAGCGCCGACTTCTACAACGCGCTGCAAACCAAGAACGTGCATGACTTCCCGCACCTGCTGATGGTGTTCTCGGGGCTCGCGTTCGGCTTCATCATCCTCGCGGTGTACGGCCGTTACCTGCGCCAGATGCTCGGCTTTCGCTGGCGCCAGTGGCTGACCACGCGCTACCTGAACGAGTGGTTGAATGACAGCGCGTTCTACCGGATCGAGCGCGACCGCCTCGCCGACAACCCCGACCAGCGGATCAGCGACGACCTGCAATCGTTCGCCACCAGCACCCTTTCACTCACGCTCGACCTGCTCTCCACGGTCGTCACGCTGGTGTCGTTCATCACGATCCTGTGGTCGCTTGCCGGCGCGCTGACCATTTCGCTCGGCGGCATGCCGATCGAGATCCCCGGCTATATGGTGTGGGCGGCGGCACTCTACGCCGTGGTCGGTTCGCTGATCATCCAGAAGGTCGGCCATCCGCTCGTGCCGATCAACTACCAGGCGCAGAAAGTCGAGGCGGATTTCCGTTTCGGCCTGATCCGTCTGCGTGAAAACGCCGAGCAGATCGCCTTCTACAACGGTATGGAAACCGAGAAGAAGAACGCACACTCGCTGTTCGGCCGCATCCGCGACAACTGGTGGCAGGTGATGAAGTACACCAAGCGCCTCACGTTCGTGCTGAGCTTCTACGGCCAGATCGCGATCATCTTTCCGCTGGTGGTCGCCGCGCCCCGCTACTTCGCCGGCGCCTTCACGTTCGGTGTGCTGATGCAGATTTCCAGCGCATTCGGCACCGTCAGCGACTCGTTCTCGTGGTTCATCAACAGTTACGGCACCTTGGTCGAATGGCGCGCCACCGTGAACCGGTTGCGTGAATTCAAGCGCGTCGTGCACGCACCGCGGCTGAAGGAATCGGTCTCGCCGGCAACCGCGCACGGCGGCATCAATCTGCATTTCGTCGACGAAGACCAGCTCTCCACCGAGGGCCTCAAACTCGCCCTGCCTAACGGCAACCCGCTGTCGCGCATTCGCGATGTGGCGATCCGGCCGGGCTCGCGCTGGCTGGTGCGCGGCCCGTCGGGTTCGGGCAAGAGCACGCTGATGCGCGCCCTCGCCGGCCTGTGGCCGTTCGGCGACGGCTCGATCGACGCACCGGTCAACGCGCGCATCATGTTCATCCCGCAGGTCAGCTACATGCCGATCGGCACCCTCAAGGCGGCGCTCGCCTACCCATCCTCCGTGGACACCTACACCGACGACGAATGCCGCGAAGCGCTCGTCGTCTGCCATCTGTCGGAATACGCGGACCGTCTGCAGGAATCGGGGCACTGGACCCGCATTCTCTCGCCGGGCGAGCAACAGCGCCTCGCCGCCGCGCGCGTGTTGCTGCACAAGCCGGACTATCTGTTCCTCGACGAAGCGACCAGCGCGCTCGACGCGGACAACGAGGCGCGCCTGTATCGCCTGTTCACGGAACGGCTGCCGAAGGCGGCGATTGTCAGTGTCGCGCATCGCGAGTCGCTCGCTGCGTTCCACGACGAGACGCTCGACGTCGAGCGCTCGGACGAAGCGATCGCCGCATGAGCGACATAAGCGCCATCGCCGACCTGAACGACGCGGGCAGCGCCGGATTCGAGCGTGTCGCGCTGATCACCGGCGCCGGCTCCGGCATTGGCGCCGCACTGGCCCGACGCATCGCCGCGCCGCGCTCGGCCCTGATGCTGCACGCACGCGGCGCCGATCACGAAGCGCGCCAACGACTCGCGCAAGTCGCCGCCGATTGCAGCGCGAACGGCGCACGCTGCGCGACGGTGTTCGGCGATCTAGCCGAACGCGGCGCCGCGGAACACGTGATCCATCAAACGCTGGCGAACTTCGGCGCGCTCGATCAACTGGTCGCCAACGCCGGACACGCGCAGCGCCAAACGCTGAATGCGCTCGATGCCGACGCGTTGAGCGCAGCCTTCGCGGCCATGCCGGCCGCGTTCGCGGCACTCGTCAAACGTGCGACACCCGCACTGGAGACGTCGAAGCGCGGCCGCGTGGTCGCGCTCAGCTCGTTCGTCGCGCATCGCTACCGCGCGGACGCGCCGTTTGCCGCAACGGCCGCCGCGAAAGCGGCGCTCGAATCGCTGGCGAAAACCGCGGCTGCGGAACTCGCGCCGCACGGCGTGACAGTCAATTGCGTGGCACCCGGCTTTACCCGTAAAGATCGCGGACCGAGTGCCGATAATGCATCGGTGTGGACTCGCGCCGCCGAAGCGACGCCGCTCGGCCATGTCGCCGAGCCCACGGATATCGCCGCGCTGATCGCATTCCTGCTCTCCGACGAAGCGCGCCACATCACCGGCCAGGTAATCCACGTCGACGGCGGCCTGACTCTCGGCTGAGCGACGCACCGCACGCCACGCCGCGCAAAGCAACGCAACGCAACGCGGCGCAACATTCCGAAACACGCGAGAAGAGTTCGAAAGCATTTGCGAAGCGGGCAAGCTGTTCCGCGCTTTGAAAATGCCCTCCGGCGGCGACGATAGTCGTGCGGGCCGTACCACGTCCTGCCCCACGTCATTCACCGCTACTGGATTCCCGACATGTCATTCGATCGCCGCTCCCATCCTTTGACCCCGCGTCTCGCGCTTGCTCTTGGCGCGCTGCTCGTCACGAGCGCCGCTTATGCGGCACAAGCGAACCAGGCTAACCCGGCTAACGAGCCCGCCGACGTTTGCCCCGCGCTCAAGCACATCGTCGACGCCGCTGATTTCCGGCAGTTGCAGACCCAAGCCGCCGCACAACTGCCGGGCACAGAAAGCGCCGACGACTGCCGCGCCAACTCGCATGCCTACGACTGCCACTGGCGCGCGCACTGGCAAGCGGACGGCGTCGTCTCCGATCCGCTGGAAGAATTCGGCGCCGACATCGCTGCCTGCTTCCCGAACGTCGTGCACGACATCAATACGCCAACGCGCCAGCATTTCATCGTGACCACCCCCGCGCGGCGCGTCAGCGTCACGGCAAGCGTGCAAGGGCAAAACGAATTGCGCCTGCGCGTCACGCGCTGAACGTGAGCCTGATCGCCGTTGTCCACTGTGATTTACGGAATTCACCGACCGTCACCTGGCGCCGCCTCATGACCTTCATGCCGAGCATGCCCGCCCACGCATTCACGCGAGCCCCGCGGGCTGCGTGGCGCATGTTGAAGCGTCCCTGCGCGTGGCTCGCCGTCTCCGCCACGCTGGCGGTCGGCCTGAACGGCTGCGCGTGGACGCTGATTCAGGCCGCCGACGCCACCGGTTCGGTGATTCAGGCGGGCTACGCGATCGCGGCGAACTATTCATCGCCGACCTTCGTCAACGGCCGGCCGGCTGACTTGCGCAACGTCTGCATCGAAGTGAATCAGAACGTGTCGGTCGGCGATTTCGTGCCGGCGCTGCAACTCGCGCTCGACCGGCGAGGCATTCGTTCGGAAGTCTACAATCCGGGCACGTCGCCCGCCGGTTGCGAGGCGCGGCTCGTCTACAACGCCGCGATCGATTACGGCCGCCGTTCGTTCAGCGACGAAACGATCCAGTATCTGTCGATCATCGACCTGACGCTGATTCAGAACGGCCGTATTCTCGTCACCGCCCGCTATCAGACCGGGGGCCTGAACACCGACCGCTTCTCTTCGGCATCGACCAAGCTCAATGGCCTGATCGAGCGAATGGTCGTCGATCGAACCGACTTCTCTCGCCAGCCGCCACAGACCATTCAGACTTCCCAGGCGAACTAGGCGCACAGATCGCTTGCTTTCTCTTACAGGGGAAAGGATTCGAAAGCGTGACGCGCTTTGCTGCGCACGCGCGGTTCTCTAAGATGACCTGAATGAACCCATCCATTCTGGTCGTCGACGACGATCCCGTGATACGTGAACTCGTCAGCGGATATCTGCAAGGGCGCGGCTTCAAGGTCGACACGCTCGAACATGGCCTCGGCCTGCAGCGCAAATTGCAGGACGAGCGGCCCGACCTGATCGTCCTCGACATCATGATGCCGCAACTCGACGGCATCAGCGCGTTGCGCGCGTTGCGCGTGGCCGGCGACGACATTCCCGTGATTCTGCTGACCGCGCGTGCCGATCCGATCGATCGCGTGATTGGTCTCGAACTCGGCGCGGACGACTACCTCGGCAAGCCCTTCGAACCGAGCGAACTGGTTGCGCGGATCCGCACCGTGCTGCGCCGTCGCAGCGTGATTGCCCCGAGCGCGCCGGAGCAGCGCGCGCCGTATCGCTTCGGCCGTTTCGAAGTGAATTTCCCGGCGCGCGAATTGCGTCACGAAGGCGAGCGCATTCCATTGCGTTCGAGCGAATTCGCCATGCTCAAGATATTCGTCACCCACGCGATGACCGTGCTCACGCGCGCGCAGTTGCTGGAGAAACTGCACGGCAACAGCGAGATACATCGCAATCGCAGCCTTGATGTGTCGATCTGGCGTCTGCGCCGGCTGATCGAAGTCGATCCGTCCGAGCCACGCTATGTGCAAACCGTGTGGGGACGCGGCTACGTGTTCGTGCCGGACGGTGAAATCGGTGCGGCCGAACGCGGTGCGCCGCCGGCCTAGCATGTGACGCGAGGTGCGATGGCTATCGCACCTCCTGGCTGGCAGGTTCGCAATGCGTCGACGACTCAGAACGTGATCAGAACGTCAGCACGCTCATGAACATTCTTTGCAGCCAGCCCATGGTCGTGGCGTCGGACACCATCCCCACACCGGCCTGTTCGATACGCGCGTTCGCGACCTTGCTCGACGCCACGTAGTTGCCCGCTTCGATATCCTTAGGATTGACGATGCCCGACAGGCGCAACCTGTCGCGGTTGCCGCTCATCGCAATGACCTTCTCGCCCGACACCACGAGGTTGCCGGTCGACATCGTGCCGATCACGGTGACGGCGAGCGTGCCGCTCATGCCGCTCGCATCGGTGAGACTGCCCTGCCCTTTGTATTCGGTGCTCGCCGAGCCGATGTTGAACAGTCGCGCAAGGCGCGCGGCAGCGTTGGTGGAATGGTCGGCGGCGTCGGCGGTAATGCTGCTCGAGCGGCTAGCCGCCGCGGTCGCGCTGTTATTGCCGCTATACGATTCCGAGAGACGGATCGTCAATACATCGCCGATATGTTGGGCACGCGGCGTCTCGTACAGGAGCAGCGGACTGCCGGCCTGATAGATCGCGCCTTGCGTGTTGACGTTCAGTGGCGCCGAGGCAAGCGGCGGCGCCATCGGCGTATCGACGATCGAGCTTTGCTGCGTGCTCCCGCAAGCCGCAACGCAGATCGCCGCGCCTAGCGCGACAGTGAGACGTAGCGCAGTCATGCCCGCAGTCATACCTACTCCTTGGCCGGGTCGGCCGGGTTCGAAACGGGCCTTGCGGCCCCACTCAATGCCGCTCATCAACCAGCCTCCGCGCCGCTCGCCTGCCACTGCCGCACGACAGACTTCACCCACGCATCCGAGCCCTTCAGCAAATAGGTGAGCGTGCCGTTGCGTGTGCCCGGCAGAAAGCACAACGTGATCGAACTCACGGCGTTTTCCCAGACATACGTGGGCATCGCGCCCGACGACGCCGACACGGTCCGCGTCGCGAGACGCGGCGGCCCGTATCGGTCCGCGAGCGCTTCGCGCAAGTCGTCGGCGGTGATCTCGTCGATCACGAAAGAAATCTCGTACAGACGCAGCGCGCTTTGTCCGTCCACACGCGCGAAACGCAGCACATGCTCCAGCGCGGGCGCGCCGTCGACCACCGCTTGCGACACCTCCCAGCCGTTGTCCGCGCGATGCGCCCAGCGGCACGCCACCGTCAGGCTGTCATGCGACTTGAGCCGCATGCCGAGCGCGCCCGCCTGCACGTCCGTCTCGCAGACCGGCACGCTGCCGAGCGGCGTGGCCCGCACGGTCGAGCCGGCGCGGAATTCGTCGAGCGTGATGCCGAGCGCCACGCCTCGAAACGCGAACGGCGCGTCTGGCGAGCGCCGCCGCGCGTCGGCGGAAGGCTCTTTCGTTGCGGCACTCGCCGCACTCGCCTCCCGCACGAGCGGTTGCGCTTGCGCAGTCAGCGAGAACACGCCGCCCAGTACCGCCAGCGCGCAGGCAATCCGTTTGAGTGTCATGATTCAGTCGATGGCGGATGAACACATGTCGAACGGCGAGGCCGCGGCATGGCCAACCACCGGGATGATTTTCAGCGTGGCCGAAGTCAGCCGGCACGGCAGCGCGGCGACGGCGCAGCCACCCAGGGGCAGCAGCGCCGCGCCGAGCGTCAACCACGCGGCGACACGCATGAAGCGATGAAGGATTCTCGGGGTCGACACACAGACCTCAGGACGTCAGGCTGTCGTATTGACATGGTGGCCGACGAGCCCGGCGGGCAGCGACGGCTGCGCCTGGCCGGCGGACTCCCGCGGCTGCGCAGCGGAACCCGGGTTGTTGGCGGCTGCGGGCCTGCCTGCTGGCGGCGTCGCCGCCAGGGACGAAAAGCGGGTGGATGAGAGATTGCTGGGAACGGTCATGATGAGCCTCGCGTGGCGCTAGGTTTCGATTTCACGCCGCCTGCCGTGGGCCCAAGGCGTTAGGCTGTTTTCAGCATGCGGCGCAACGTACTGCACGACGAATCATCCCGCCGGGCGTGCGGCGCCGATGCATGAAGGAAAGCGCGCTTTCCGGCGGTTCTTACGAGCCGTTGCGCGCTGTTGCGGTCGCTTCCAAATAGGCACAGATTCTTTCTTCGGAGGAATGTTGGCTATGCGAAGGGAGTGGCAGCATGGCTGCGCGCATTGCCGAACATGGCCGCGCTGAAATATGCCGCGAGCCTTGTGTGGCGGGCCTGACAAGGGCATCACCCGCCGCGGCGCGGCGTGACGTAAGCATTGGTAAGAAAAGAGTCGGACGCGCGTTGCACGCGCCAGTCTAAAATTTCGCCATGAATCCACAGGTCCTCATCGTCGACGACGATCCGGTCGTACGCGATCTGCTTTGCAAGTTTCTGCAATCGAACGGCTTCGACGCGTCCGTGCTGCACGACGGCACTCATCTCCAGCGCCGGCTCGAGCGTGAACGGCCGTCGGTCGTCGTGCTCGACATCATGATGCCGAACACCGACGGCCTGCGCGCGCTCACCGCGCTGCGCGCCGCCGGCGACGACATTCCGGTGATCTTCGTGACGGCGCGCGGCACGGTGGCCGACCGCATTGTCGGGCTCTCGCTCGGCGCGGACGACTACCTGACCAAGCCGTTCGATCCACGCGAATTGCTCGCGCGCATCCACACCGTGTTGCGCCGGCGTGGGCCGTCCACCACGAGCGCGCCGGAAGCCCGCAAGCCGTATCGCTTCGGCCCGTTCGAACTCGATTTCGCAACCCGTTCGCTGTGCCGGGACAATTCGAAGCTGCCGCTGCGCGACAGTGAGTTCGCGCTCCTGAAGATCTTCGTCAACAATCCGTACAAGGTGCTCTCGCGCGTGCTGATTCACGATCTCGTGCATCGCGACAACCTCGCTTTCCGCGACCGCAGCCTCGACGTGCCGATCTGGCGCCTGCGCCGCGTGATCGAAGACGATCCGTCCAATCCCTGCTACGTGCAAACGGTGCGCGGCAAAGGCTATGTGTTCGTGCCCGACGCCGACGGCACGCCGTTCGCCGACGAGGCTGCCGCAAGCGCATGAAAAACCCGCTGAACACGCTGTTCGGCAGGATGGCGTTACTCTCGGCAGCGGTCTTGTTCGCGATTCAGGCCGGCTGGTTCGTGCTGGTGGTGATGCAGCCGCCGCGTCATGAAATCGACGGCTTCGCGCGCGGCATTCTGCTCGTGTTGCAGGCCGTCAACGGCGAGCCGATGAAAGGCGCCGCGCTCGCGCCCGCCATGCGCGTGCACCTCGTGCCCACCTGGAACATGCCGGCTAGCGTGCATCTGCAAGAGCCGACGCATCATCCGCTGGTCGAACTGAGCCGGCATCTGCGCGAGAATCTGCCGCCCGGCACCCGTATCGCCGTCGACGACTTGCGCCCGCCGCAGTTGTGGGTGCTGTTTCCCGGCAAATCGAACTGGGTCGTCGTGCCGGTCGACGTACCGCCGCGCCCGCGCTTTCTGATCGAATCGATTTCGATGCTGCTCGCCGCGTTGATCCTTTCCGTGTTCGTCGCGTGGCAGATGCAGCGGCCGCTGTCGCGCGTCGCCGACGCCGCGCGTGCGTTCGGCTCGGGCGGCCGCCCGGAACCCGTAACAGTGCAAGGCCCACGCGAATTGCGCGACCTGATCGGTTCGTTCAACGACATGATGCGGCGCTTGAACGAAGCCGGCGACGACCAGGCCGTGATGCTGGCCGGCGTCGCGCACGATCTGAAAGCGCCGCTCACGCGCCTGAAGTTGCGCGCGAGCGTATTGGTGGCGGAAAACGAACGCGCCGGTTTGATCCGCGATGTCGACTCGCTGACCAACATCGTCCAGCAGTTTCTCGAATTCGCGGGCCAGTCCGCCGAAGCCGGGCCGCCGGTCGAAGTCGACGACTTTTTGCAGGAACAGTTCTCCGCCAGCGACAGCACCGAAACGCCGCTGTTCACGCTCGATCTGCGCGCCGGTTCGTCGTTTACGCTGCCGCGCACATTGCTCGACCGGCTGGTCACGAATCTGGTCGATAACGCGCTCGAACATGGCACTCCGCCCGTCGATATCGGCACCGCGCGCCACGATGGCCATTGGATGATCAGCGTGCGCGATCACGGCCCCGGCATTCCCGACGACCGCATCGCGGCCGCCATGAAGCCGTTCGTGCGACTCGACGCCGCGCGTGGCGGCGAAGGCCATTGCGGCCTAGGCCTCGCGATCGTCGCGCGGCTCGCGCACGATCGCGGCGGACGCTGTCATGTGCGCAATCACGCGCAGGGCGGTCTGGAAGTGCGGATCGAATTGCCCGTGGTGCAGGCGCTGGCGTGAGCGCGGCCGGACGCGCTTACGCGCCCTTACTGGAGGCTCTTTCACAGGCGCGGCGGCTTTATAGTCGCCCCCGGCAACCTCGATGCCGCCCTTCTCTATCCGCCCTGTCGTTTGGGGCGGTTTTTTTTGCCTTCGGTGAACACTAGGCTCTTGTGGTTCAGATCACGAGGCGGCTCTGCAAGGTATCGATCGTCCTCTGCGAGAGGCCGAGGCCTCGTGTCAGATAGCTCGACATCGTCCCGTAGCTCGCCTGCACCTGATCGAACCCGGCCTGCAGATAATTTTCCTGAACACTCAACAACGGCGCCCGGGCCGAAGCGACAGCGTCGCCGGCCTGCGCGCGCAGCGCGTCGGTTTGCGCCTTGATCCACGGCGCCAGATAGACGTTGCTCAACAGATAGTCCCGCATGATCACGTCGAGCGGCACGTTCGCGATGCTGAGCAGGAGCGCGGCGACCCAACCCGCGCGATCCTTGCCCGCGCTGGAGTGAAGCAGTTGCGCGCCGGGACCGTCGGCCAGACTTGTTAGGAGCCCACCGTAAGCGGCGCGCTGGGCGGCGCCGGTGACGTAGCCGCGCGCCTGCGCTTCCATGAACGCGACCGCGGCCGCCGCCGTGTCGAAGGCCGGCGCGACGAAGTCGGCGGTGCCCAGCACGTTGAGCGTCTGGGCTGTCGCACCGCCCGGCAGAATATCGGCGGTTCGCGCGATTTCCGCCGGCGTGCGCAGATCGTAGACCGATGCAATGCCGAGCCGGTCGATCGTGGCCTGGTCGGCGGCGTCTAGCGTCAATACGTTCGCGCGATAGAACACGCCGCGGCGCATCTGCCTGCCGTCGACGGTCGGATACGGTGCCGCTCCGGCGACATCGCGGAAGTTGCTGACCGACGCAAGGCGCGGCGTTGCCGGCGAATCATCGCTGAGGTTGCCGCCGCCGCACGCGGACAGCAGCGAGCCGCCCACGCCGGAGATCAGCAGGACGCCGGCTGAACGCTTCAGAAAGCACCGGCGCGATGCCATGGTCTCGTGGGCCGATATCTGCGGCGGCCGCACAAACGTGCTCGCGGAGAGACGGGACGGCGAGCAGGTTTTTGCGGTGGCGGGCATTAGGCGTGGCTGGCGCGGAGATGAGAGGCGGAGAAGGCGAGTCGCAGCATCGGCGCTGCGGACGCAGTGTAACCACGCTCGATATATTTTGGGTTACACGGTAGTAGTTGGTAAGGAACGCGGGCCATTTTTGAGCACGACTGGCCCCACTATCCTCCGCCCCGTAGAATACAAACACCCCACCTTCGTGCCCACGGCCGGCCGACAAGTCCTGGAGACCACAACAAAAATGCCTTCTCTCCAATGGTTCACCGAACTGACCCAGCGCGAGCGCCGCACCCTGTACGCCGGATTCGGCGGTTACGCAGTCGATGCCTTCGACTTCATGATTTACTCCTTCCTCATTCCGACGCTGATCGCGACATGGGGCATGACCAAGAGCGAAGCCGGCATGATCGCCACCAGTTCGCTGATCTCGTCGGCGGTGGGCGGCTGGCTCGCCGGCATTCTCGCCGACCGCTATGGCCGCATCCGCGTGCTGCAGTGGACCATCGCCACCTTCGCGCTGTTCACCTTTCTGTCCGGCTTCACCCATTCGTTCTGGCAACTGCTCACCACGCGCACGTTGCAGGGCATCGGCTTCGGCGGTGAATGGTCGGTCGTGACGATCATGATGGCCGAAACCATTCGCTCGCCTCAGCATCGCGCGAAAGCCGTGGGCACCGTGCAAAGCAGCTGGTCGTTCGGCTGGGCGGCTGCGGCGATCATTTACTGGGCCTTCTTCGCGCTGCTGCCGGAACAGTACGCCTGGCGCGCCTGTTTCTGGATCGGCCTGCTGCCCGCGGCGTGGATCATCTACATTCGCCGCAACGTGAGCGATCCGGATATCTTTCTCGAAACGCGCCGGGCCCGCGAAAGTGGTTTCGACACCTCGCACTTCCTGCAAATCTTCTCGGCCGCTCACCTCAGAACCACCCTGCTCGGCAGCGCGCTGTGCACCGGCATGCTCGGCGGCTATTACGCAATTACCACCTGGCTGCCAACGTATCTGAAGACCGTGCGCCATCTGTCGGTGTTCAACACGAGTGGCTATCTGATCGTGCTGATCGTCGGCTCGTTCACGGGGTATATCGTCGGCGCGATTCTGTGCGACAAGATCGGCCGGCGCGCGTCGTTCGTGCTGTTCGCCATCGGCTCGTTCGTGCTCGGCATGGTCTACACCATGCTGCCCATTACCGACGGCATGATGCTCGCGCTCGGCTTTCCGCTCGGCATCGTGGTGCAAGGGATTTTCGCGGGCGTGGGCGCGTATCTGTCGGAGCTGTATCCGAATGCGATACGCGGCTCGGGACAAGGCTTCTGCTACAACCTCGGGCGCGGACTCGGCTCGTTCTTTCCGATTCTGGTCGGTACACTGTCGCAAACCATGACGCTGGTGAAGGCAATGGGCATCGTGGCGGGCTCCGGTTATCTGCTCGTGATCGTCGCCGCGGTGTGTCTGCCTGAGACCAAGGGCAAGGTGCTCGGGGCCACCCGCCCTGCCGCCTGAATCCGCCGTACACACACATGAAAACGATTGTTCTGGGCGGCGGCGTGATCGGCGTCGCCACCGCTTTTTACCTGCGCCAGCAGGGCTGCGAAGTCACCGTGATCGAGCGCGAGCCGGACGTCGCGCTCTCCACCAGTTTCGGCAATGCGGGCGTGATCGCGCCGGGCTATGTGACGCCTTGGGCCGCGCCCGGCATGCCGGCGAAGATTCTCAAATACCTGTTCAAGCCGGCCTCGCCGCTGATTTTTCGCCCGACCTTCGACCCGGCCCAGTGGCGCTGGATTGCGCGCTGGCTGCGTGAATGCGATCTCGAACGGTTTCGCGTCAACAAGCAGCGCATGCAGCGTATTGCCTACTACAGCCGCGAGTCTCTGCACGAATTCCGCAGCCGCCATCCGTTCGACTATGGCCGCAGCCAGGGCTATCTGCAGTTGTTCCGCAGCGAGTACGACGTCGAACTCGCGCAGCCGGCGCTCGCCGTGCTGCGCGACGCCGGCATTGCGCACCGTGAAGTCAGCGCGGCGCAGTGTGTCGAGATCGAGCCGGGCTTGCGCTGGGCGCGTCAGGCGCCGCTCGCGGGCCTGTATCTGCCCGACGACGAAGCCGGCGATTGCGCCCGCTTCACCCGTGAACTGCGCGCAATCTGCGAGCGCAACGACGTGCGCTTTCGTTTTGACACGCGCGTCACGTCGCTCGATGTGCAAGGCGGTGCGGTGCGCGCGGTGCGTATCGAGAGCGAGCGCGGCGCCGAGATGCTGCATGCGGATGCGGTAGTGGTGGCGCTGGGCGTCGACAGTGCCACGCTGCTCGCGCGGCTCGGCGTGAAGGTGCCGCTTTATCCCGTGAAAGGCTATTCGGCGACGCTGCCCGTCACCGATGACGAGAAAGCCCCGCACGCCGCGCTGATGGACGAATCGCTGAAGACGGCGATTACGCGCTTCGGCGACAACCTGCGGGTGGCCGGCACCGCCGAACTCGGCAATCGTGAAACCACCTTGCGCGAACAGGCCCTGCAAACGCTGATGAAAGTGCTCAGCGACTGGTTCCCGCACGCGGCCAATCCCACGTCCGCACATTTCTGGGTGGGCCGCCGTCCGATGACACCCGATGGCGCGCCGCTACTCGGCCCGTCCGGCATCGAGAAACTGTGGTTGAACCTCGGGCACGGCTCGACGGGCTGGGCGATGTCGATGGGTTCGGGGCGCGTGGTCGCGGATCTGATCACGCACCGCAAGCCGGAGATCGATCTGGACGGACTGACGTTGGCGCGCTATCGCAAGTCAGGCACGTAGCGTCGTTGCGCGCCGAAATAGAAAAGCCGGGTCACCCTCTCAGGTGCCCGGCTTTGTTTTTTCACCGCTCGATGCGCCGCTGACGCGGCACAGTGTCGTCTCCACCTCTTCCTGCAAGCAGTGGCCGGTTTTGGCGCCAAGGCGCAAAAACCGGCCGGAGACGTTCAGCGCGGCAGTTCCGAATGACCCATCAGGAACGCGTCGACGGAACGCGCGCACTGGCGGCCTTCGCGAATCGCCCACACCACCAGCGACTGGCCGCGGCGCATGTCACCCGCGGTGAACACCTTGTCCACCGACGTGTAATACGCCTTGTCGCCTTCGGTCGACGAACGCACGTTGCCACGCGCATCCTTGTCGACGCCGAACGCTTCCAGCACCGGCGACACCGGCTGCGTAAAGCCCATGGCGAGCAGCACCAGATCGGCCTTCATTTCGAATTCCGAGTTCGGCACTTCCTGCATCTTGCCGTCCTTCCACTCGACGCGCGCCGCGATCAGCTTCTCGACCTTGCCGTTCTTGCCTTCGAGACGCTTGGTCGCGACCGCCCAATCACGCGAGCAGCCTTCGTCGTGCGACGACGACGTGCGCAGCTTGATCGGCCAGTACGGCCACACGAGCGGCTTGTTCTCTTCTTCCGGCGGCTGCGGCAGCAGTTCGAATTGCGTGACGCTCTTCGCGCCATGACGATTCGACGTGCCCACGCAGTCCGAACCCGTATCGCCGCCGCCGATCACGACCACATGCTTGCCTTTCGCGAGCAACTGGTTCGCGACCTTGTCGCCGGCATTGACCTTGTTCTGTTGTGGCAGGAATTCCATCGCGTAGTGGATGCCTTCCAGCTCACGGCCCGGCACCGGCAGATCGCGCGGCGTTTCCGAACCGCCCGCGATCACGACCGCGTCGAACTCTTCCTTCAACTGATCCGGCGTGATGGTTTCCTTCGCCGTGTTGCCGATATAGGCCGGCAGCGAATCCGCTTTACCGATGAACACGTTGGCGCGGAACGTCACGCCTTCGGCTTCCATCTGGCGCATGCGGCGATCGATCAGCCACTTCTCCAGCTTGAAGTCGGGAATGCCGTAACGCAGCAACCCGCCGATGCGGTCGTTCTTTTCGAACACGGTGACATCGTGCCCCGCGCGCGCGAGTTGCTGCGCGACGGCCAACCCAGCGGGGCCGGATCCGACCACGGCGACCTTCTTGCCGGTCTTGTGCTTCGGCGGCAACGGCGCGACCCAGCCTTCGGTCCATGCCTTGTCGATGATCGCGTGCTCGATCGACTTGATGCCGACCGGGTCGTTGTTAATGCCGAGCGTGCACGCCGCTTCGCACGGTGCCGGGCAGATGCGGCCCGTGAACTCGGGGAAGTTATTGGTGGAGTGCAGCACTTCAATCGCGTTCTTCCAATCCTGATGGAACACCAGGTCATTGAAGTCCGGAATGATGTTGTTCACCGGGCAGCCGTTGTTGCAAAACGGAATGCCGCAGTCCATGCAACGTGCGCCTTGAATCTTGGCTTCGTCGTCGGTCAATGCGGCGACGAATTCCTTGTAGTGCTTCACACGCGTGAGCGGAGCTTCGTACGCCTCGTGGCGGCGTTCGAACTCGAGAAAACCGGTTGCCTTGCCCATGTGGTTCTCTTCTCTATCTAATCAGGTGGGGTGATCTACACCCGCCGCGCAGCACCGTGGATCGGTCGCACGCGGCGGGTACGGCTAAAGGTGACGTCTTGCTGATGAACAGCGTTGCGAATCAGGCGGCCAGCACTTCCTTGTTCGCCTTCTTCGCGGCCATTTCGCCCAGCGCGCGCTTGTATTCGGTCGGGAATACCTTCACGAATTGACGGCGCGACGCGTCCCAGTTTTCGAGCAGCGCTTTTGCACGTGGCGAGCCCGTGAACTGGAAGTGACGCTCGATGAGTCCCTTGAGCAGCGCTTCGTCGGTCGTGCCGGTGTGCCACAGGCCCTTGTCGACCGTGCGTTCCTGTTCGGCCGTTTGCAAGACCGGATCGAGCGCAACCATCGACTTGTTGCATTTGCCCGCGAACGAGTTGTCCGGGTCGTACACGTAGGCGATGCCGCCCGACATGCCGGCCGCGAAGTTACGGCCTGTTTCGCCGAGCACGACCACCGTGCCGCCCGTCATGTATTCGCAGCCGTGGTCGCCCGTGCCTTCGACAACCGCCGTCGCACCCGAGTTACGCACGCAGAAACGCTCGCCTGCCACGCCGCGGAAGAACGACTCGCCTTCGATCGCGCCGTACATCACTGTGTTGCCGCAGATGATGTTCTCTTCCGACTTGCCGCGGAAATCGTTGGTCGGACGGATGATGATGCGGCCGCCCGACAGGCCCTTGCCGACATAGTCGTTGCCGTCGCCGACCAGATCCAGCGTGATGCCCTTCGCGAGGAACGCGCCGAAGCTCTGACCCGCGGTGCCCTTCAACTGGATGTGAATCGTGTCGTCGGGCAGGCCGTCGTGGCCGTACTTCTTCGCAATCGTGCCGGACAGCATCGCGCCGACCGTACGGTTCACGTTACGCACCGGCTGGATGAATGAGACGTGCTCGCCCTTCTCGATCGCCGCCTTCGCCTTTTCGATCAGCGTGTGGTCGAGTGCCTTGTCCAGACCATGGTCCTGCACGTCGACATGCTTGCGCGCCACTTCCGCCGAGACTTGCGGCTGATAGAACACGCGCGAAAAGTCGAGACCCTTCGCCTTCCAGTGTTCGATGCCCTTTTTCGTATCGAGCAGTTCGGCGTGGCCGACCAGGTCTTCAAACTTGCGGATGCCCAGTTGCGCCATGATTTCGCGCGCTTCTTCTGCAACGAAGAAGAAGAAGTTCACGACGTGTTCCGGCTGGCCCTGGAACTTCGCACGCAGCACCGGATCTTGCGTCGCGACGCCGACCGGGCAGGTGTTCAGATGGCACTTGCGCATCATGATGCAGCCTTCGACGACGAGCGGCGCCGTCGCGAAACCGAACTCGTCCGCGCCGAGCAGCGCGCCGATCACGACGTCGCGGCCGGTCTTCATCTGACCGTCGGCCTGCACGCGGATACGGCCGCGCAACTGGTTCAGCACCAGCGTTTGCTGCGTTTCGGCCAGGCCCAGTTCCCACGGCGTGCCGGCGTGCTTCACCGACGACAGCGGCGACGCGCCCGTGCCGCCATCATGACCGGCGATCACGACGTGATCGGCCTTGGCCTTGGCCACACCTGCGGCAACCGTGCCGACGCCCGATTCGGACACCAGCTTCACCGAGACGCTGGCCGCCGAGTTGGCGTTCTTCAGATCGTGAATCAGCTGCGCCAGATCTTCGATCGAGTAGATGTCGTGGTGCGGGGGCGGCGAAATCAGGCCGACGCCCGGCACCGAGTAACGCAGCTTGCCGATGTATTCCGACACCTTGTGGCCCGGCAGCTGACCGCCTTCGCCCGGCTTCGCGCCCTGCGCCATCTTGATCTGGATCTGATCAGCGGACGCGAGGTATTCCGCCGTCACGCCGAAACGGCCCGACGCCACCTGCTTGATCTTCGAGCGCAGCGAATCGCCCGCCTTCAGCGGAATGTCCACGATCACTTCGTCGCCGATCACGGACTTCATCGTGTCGCCGTTCTTGATCGGAATGCCGCGCAACTCGTTGCGGTAACGGTTCACGTCCTCGCCGCCTTCACCCGTGTTCGACTTGCCGCCGATACGGTTCATGGCGATTGCCAGCGTGGCGTGAGCCTCCGTGCTGATCGAGCCCAGCGACATTGCACCGGTGGCGAAACGCTTGACGATTTCCTTCGCCGGTTCGACTTCGTCGAGCGGGATGGCCTTGGTCGGATCGAACTTGAATTCGAACAGGCCGCGGAACGTCATGTGGCGCTTCGTCTGATCGTTGATCAGATGCGCGTATTCCTTGTACGTCTGGTACGAGTTGCTGCGCGCCGAGTGTTGCAGCTTGGCGATCGCATCCGGCGTCCACATGTGTTCTTCGCCGCGCACGCGGTATGCGTATTCGCCGCCTGCGTCGAGCATGTTGGCGAGAATCGGGTTGTCGCCGAACGCTTCGCGGTGCAGACGGATCGCTTCTTCCGCCACGTCGAACAGACCGATGCCGCCCACCTTCGACGAGGTGCCCTTGAAGTACTTCACCACCAGGTCTTCAGCCAGGCCGACCGCTTCGAAAATCTGCGCGCCGGTGTACGACATGTAGGTCGAAATGCCCATCTTCGACATGACCTTCATCAGGCCCTTGCCGACTGCCTTGGTGAAGTTGTAGACCGCCTTTTCCGGCGACAGGTCGCCCTTCAGGCCGGCTGCGAGCTGGCCGAGCGTTTCCATTGCGAGGTACGGGTGCACGGCTTCCGCGCCGTAGCCCGCGAGCAGCGCGAAGTGGTGCGTTTCACGCGCCGAGCCGGTTTCGACGACCAGACCCGTGCTCGTGCGCAGACCTTGCTGCACGAGGTGCGTGTGGATCGCGGCGGTGGCCAGCAGCGCCGGAATCGCCACGTTGTCGCGATCGGTCTTGCGGTCCGACACGATCAGCATGTTGTAGCCGGACTTGACCGCGTCCACGGCTTCCGCGCACAGCGAGGCGAGGCGTGCTTCGATGCCTTCCTTGCCCCACGCCACCGGATAGCAGATGTTCAGTTCATACGAGCTGAACTTGCCGCCCGTGTACTGATCGATCTCGCGGATCTTCGCGATGTCCTTGAAGTCGAGCACCGGCTGCGACACTTCGAGACGCATCGGCGGGTTGATGTTGTTCGTGTCGAGCAGGTTCGGCTTCGGACCGACGAACGACACCAGCGACATCACCATGTTTTCGCGGATCGGGTCGATCGGCGGGTTCGTCACTTGCGCGAACAGCTGCTTGAAGTAGTGGTAGAGCGTCTTGTTCTTGTTGGACATGACCGCCAGCGGCGAGTCGTTGCCCATCGAACCGACCGCTTCTTCGCCGGCTTGCGCCATTGGCGCCATCAGGAACTTGAGGTCTTCCTGCGTGTAGCCGAACGCCTGCTGGCGATCCAGCAGCGCGGCGGGCTCGCGGCGTTCCGTGGCGACGTCTTCGGCCTTTGCCTCGATCTCGTCGAGCTTGATGCGCACGGCATCGATCCAGCTCTTGTACGGCTTGGCGTTCGCGAGATTGTCCTTGAGCTCCTTGTCGTCGATGATGCGGCCGTGCTCCATGTCGATCAGGAACATCTTGCCCGGCTGCAGACGCCACTTCTTGACGATCTTCGACTCGGGAATGGGCAGCGTGCCGGCTTCCGACGCCATGATGACGAGGTCGTCGTCCGTGATGATGTAGCGCGCCGGACGCAGACCGTTACGGTCGAGCGTCGCGCCGATCTGGCGGCCGTCCGTGAAGGCGATTGCAGCGGGGCCGTCCCACGGCTCCATCATCGCGGCGTGGTATTCGTAGAACGCGCGGCGGTTGTCGTCCATCAGCGTGTGTTGTTCCCAGGCTTCCGGGATCATCATCATCATTGCGTGGACGAGCGGGTAGCCGGCCATCACCAGCAGTTCGAGACAGTTGTCGAACGAGGCGGTGTCCGATTGGCCCGGATAGATCAGCGGCCAGAGCTTCGGGAGGTCGTCGCCGAGCACGTGCGATGCGATCGCGCCGGTACGGGCGTTGAGCCAGTTCACGTTGCCCTTGACCGTGTTGATTTCGCCGTTGTGGGCGATCATGCGGTACGGGTGAGCCAGTTCCCACGCCGGGAACGTGTTGGTCGAGAAGCGTTGGTGCACCAGCGCCAGCGCCGACACCGTGCGCTCGTCCTGCAGGTCGCGGTAGTACACGCCGACCTGGCCGGCCAGCAGCAGGCCCTTATAGACGACCGTGCGCGCCGAGCACGACGGCACGAAATACTCCTTGCCGTGCTTGAGCTTGAGCGCCTGGATGCGGTGGCTCGCGGTCTTGCGGATGATGTACAGCTTCCGCTCGAGCGCGTCGGTCACCATGATGTCCTTGCCACGGCCGATGAAGATCTGGCGGATCAGCGGCTCGCTCGCCTTGACGGTAGGCGAAATCGGCATGGTGTGGTCGACCGGCACATCGCGCCAGCCCAGCACGACCTGGCCTTCCGCCTTCACCGTGCGTTCCAGTTCCTGCTCACAGGCGAGACGCGACGCGTGTTCTTTCGGCAGAAAGACCATGCCGACACCGTATTCGCCGTGCGGCGGCAGCACCACGCCCTGCTTGGCCATTTCCTCGCGATAGAAGCCGTCCGGGATCTGGATCAGGATGCCCGCGCCGTCGCCCATCAGCGGATCGGCGCCGACAGCGCCCCGGTGGTCGAGGTTCTCGAGAATCTTCAGGCCCTGCTCGATGATCTCGTGGCTTTTCTTGCCCTTGATGTGAGCGACAAAGCCGACGCCGCAGGCGTCATGCTCGTTTTGCGGGTCGTACAGACCTTGCGCGGCGGGAACCGGGTGGATCGGTTGCTGGTGGTCGTTCATGGGGACACCGTCTGTAAGGGGCCGGACAGGCCGTTAAACCGTTTTTCTATTGCCGCAGTGCGATTCACAACCGAGTTCGCAACCGCGACGGCGCGCTCAACGCTCGATGCTACGCGTGTCAAAAAGCGCCGGAATTCGGAATATACGCGACGAATCAATGGAATAGCAAATAAAACGTGATGATTGAACCCCAATTATCAAGTTGGTGCATTGCGGCTATTTTTTATTGGTGCCACATCCAAAACGTGCAAAAGAAAACGGCATGCGGAGATGCCGTTTCGATGCAGCCCTTTGATGCGAAACGTTTTATTGCTGTTGCGGCGTCTCGCGCACCTTTCGCGGCCGCCCGCGCGGCAGCGGCGATACACGCCGGTTGGCGGCCCGCGCCGCCCACTCGCGGTAGGTGTCGCTGCCCAGAACCCAGCCTTTCAGGGTGGCCTGCTGAAGCTGGCTGGCTTCCCGTTCATCGAGCGGCTGCTCGCACAGTTCCCGGTACGCGCGCTGCCGTTCGAATGGGGTATTGCCGAGCGACCAGTACAGCGGATGATCCGTAATCAGGCTGTCGAGTGTCAGGCCGATGTGATGACGGTAACTCGACCAGCGGTAATCTTCCGGCGCGCTCACGAGCCCGGCGCGCACCGGGCACATCTCTACGACACGGCTCGCCAGCAGAAAGTAGCGCTCGCCTTCGATCACCGTCGCTCTGTAGCGCCCTTCCCACAACGTGCCCCGGCGCGCATAGCGCCTGTTAAAGTGCGCCACGTATCGGCGCCCGACCGCCTGCATCGCCTTCGGCAGACTCGACTCCTCGGTCGGCGTGACGAGCAGTTGCACCGCGCCTGGCATCAACGCATACGCGTGGATGGACAGATGGTGGTCGCGTGAAGCCGCTTTCAAACAATCGATGAAAAGCTCGTAGTCCTGGTCGTCGACGAATGCGGGCTGCTGATCGAGCCCGCGGAGGATGACGTGCTGCGGCTGGTCAGGGACATAGAGACGTGCAAGCCGTGCCATGCTGGAGTATCCAATAGTCGCGTTGGTACATACCCGAAGGTCCGAAGAACCGCATCCGCGCAAGGTTAGACGCGGCGCGGCAGAGCCAGAAACCGCGCGGAGCTTAGGGAGAAAGCTCTAACCGCCGCGTATGGTTTGTTTCAAACGTTCTCGTCATAATGAGCGGGCCTTTTTTGGAGGAGCACTTATGAAATTAAAACAGGCCGTAACGGGGATCGCGGCGCTAGCCTGCATGACAACGGCAGCTCACGCGCAATCGGCCGGAAGCTTTTTCGTCACGACGGGCTGGTTCCATCTTGCGCCTCAATCGAGCAGCGAGCCGCTCAAAGTAACAAGCATTGGTGGTAGCCCGACCAACATCACTGAAGCCAATACCGGTGCAACACTCAGTTCAGCCGACACCCTTGGTTTCACTGCCGGCTACTTCGTCACCGACCACATCGCAGCGGAGTTCGTGATCGGCATACCGCCTTCGTTCGACCTGGAAGGTTCGGGCAGCCTCGCACAATTCGGCAAGCTGGGTCAGGCAAAACAGTGGAGCCCGACTCTGCTGTTCAAGTACTACTTCAATGCGCCGACCGCCACGTTCCGGCCGTATCTCGGCGTTGGCGTGAGCCGCATCTGGTTCACCGACGAAAAGATCACCAACAGCGCATTCGAGGCAAACGTTCTGCATGGTCCGACCAGCGTCACTACGGATAGTTCGTGGGAGCCGGTGTTTAATGCCGGCTTCACCTACGCCTTCAACCAGCACTGGTTCGCGGGCGTATCGATTTCCTACCTGCCGCTCAGCACGACCGCGAAGCTCAACACCGCTGCGAACACGCCCGTCGGCACGCTGAATGTGCAATCGCAAACCAAGATCAAACTGAACCCGATCGTTTCCTACGTCAATATCGGTTACCGTTTCTAACGCTTCGGAAAATTAGGGGCCGTTGAGTTAGGGTAGTCGAATTTTCGTGGCTTGGACAACGCCGTCATGCATCCCATGGCGGCGTTTTACTTTTTGGCGCGCGCCGAACGCGTCTCCTTTGCCACCTTTGCAGGCAAAGCCGTGGCGAGGCGCAAGCGTTTGTAAATTTGACCCGCAATCGCGCCAGCCAGTGCAATATGTGCTGACGAATATGCGCCCGCGCCACGGTGGATGGGGCCTCCGGGTTTGGCACCAAAGTTGCGTTCACCGGGTGTTTCCCGCGTTCAGACGTGAGAGTGCGTCTTCGTGACAGCGCGCGGGACCCTTTCACCTCATCGACGGAGCGACCATGACTGCACTTCCGAATACGCGAGACGCCCTCGGCGAATCCTGGACCAGCACCAGCCGCCGTGCGCGGCGTATCGCTCGCCATAGCCGCCATGCGGCCGAAGATATCGCAGGCGAACTGCGCACGCTAATGTCGGAACTCGAATCGACGCTGGCGGACGGCACCCAGGCCGATGCAGTGGCGCTGCGCAGCAAACTTCGCAAGCAACTCGAGGTAGCGCGCGCCCGCTTGAACGACACGCGCGAAGCCGTGCGCGAACGCGCCGAAGTCGCCATTTCGGATGCCGACGACTACGTGCATGAAAATCCGTGGCAGACGATTGCGATCGTCGGCGGCGTGGCGTTGATTGCCGGCGCGCTGTTCGCCTCGCGGTTGCGCTAAAGCGCGAGCAGACGACGAGCGGGGTCGCCTCGAACGGGCGATTCCTGCTGCGGCGGGCTGTCGCCGGAGGGCGATGCTGGCTCGGGTGCGTAGGTCGGTAGCTTAGGGGCGTGCGGTCAGCAAGTCGCATGCGTGCGGGTAGCAGTTCGCGTAGGTGCGATCAGCGGCCCGAGTGCGTGCGGTCAGCGGCTTGCGTGCGTGCGGTCAGCGGCTTGCGTGCGTACGGTCAGCGGCTTGCGTGCATATGGCCAGCGGCTCGCATGCGTACCGATCATCAACTCGGGTACGTGCGGCCAGCGGCTCGCGTGCGTACGGTCATCAGCTTGGGCGCGCGCGGTCAGCAGCTCGCGTGCGCGGTCATCAGCTCGTGTACGTGCGGTCAGCCGCTCCATCGATGCGGAGAGCCGCTCCGTGCGTGCTGTCGACGTCAAGGCAATGTGCGGCGGACGCGAACATCAAAGAAGACAGCCCAGCCGCACGCAAACCTGAAACGACGCCTGATCAGTTATCGTCAATCACGAACAGGCGCTGGTACTCCTTGACCGCATAGCGATCCGTCATACCCGCGATGTAATGGGCGATCAGCCGCGGTTGCAGCGATGCGTCCGTTGACTGATAGCTCGGCGGTAACAGCCGCGGATCGTCGGTGAATGCGTCGAACAGACCCGCGACGACGCGGCGCGCCTTGTTGGCCATGCGCATCACGCGATAATGGCGATACAGATTTTTGAACAGAAAGCGCTTGAGCGCGGCCGCCTGCGCGGCAATCGCTTCGCTATGCGCGACGAGCGCGGGCGATGAACGCACGCCATCCAGCGACGCCGGCGCATGCCGTTCGAGATTCAGCTTGGTCGTATCGATCAGATCGACGATCAGCGTATTGATGATGCGGCGAACCGTCTCGTGAATGAGCCGCCGACCCTCGATCTGAGGAAAGTCGTTGCGCGCCGCCTCGTAGTGCACCTGCCATAACTCCACTTCAGCGAGCTGCTCCACGGTGAGCAGGCCCGAACGCAGGCCGTCGTCGACATCATGGTTGTTGTACGCGATCTCGTCGGCAACGTTCGCGATCTGCGCCTCGACGGACGGCTGCCGCCCCTCGAGAAAGCGCTCGCCCAATGCACCCAGCCGCCGCGCATTCTCGCGCGAGCAATGCTTGAGAATACCCTCACGCGTTTCGAAGCACAGGTTCAGGCCGTTGAACGCGCCGTAGTGCTCCTCAAGATCGTCGACCACCGCCAGGCTCTGCAAATTGTGCTCAAAGCCGCCATGTTCGCGCATGCATTCGTTGAGCGCGTCCTGACCCGCGTGGCCAAACGGTGTGTGGCCAAGATCATGGGCGAGCGAAATGGCTTCGACGAGGTCCTCGTTCACACGCAGATTGCGTGCAACCGAACGCGCGATCTGCGCCACTTCCAGGCTATGAGTCAGACGCGTGCGAAACAGATCGCCCTCGTGATTGACGAAGACCTGCGTTTTGTACTCGAGCCGGCGAAATGCCGTCGAATGGACGATACGATCGCGGTCCCGCTGGAATTCGGTGCGCGCGCTGGGCGCGGCTTCCGGATAGCGACGGCCGCGCGATTGCGCGGAATGCGCCGCGTACGGCGCAAGATGGGCTTCGAGTGCTTCCTGCGTCGGCGCGCCGGTTGTCGCCGCGCGTGCCGCCGGGTCATGCTTTACAACGTCGCTGCGCCTGTCAGTCACCGGGTTCTCCGAAACATGGGCGGCGCCTCGTGACGCTGGTGCGTGATGCGTTGCTGGATGCCTCGCGCGATTCAGACGGCGGCGGCCAACGTGGCATGCACCTCGGCATCGGGCGCCTGGGTGATCAGCGTCTCACCGAAACGCTTCAACAGAATGAATTTGATCGCGCCGGCTTCCGCCTTCTTGTCGACCCGCATGAGTTCGACATAGCGCGCGTCGCCGAGCGCCGGCGCACGGATCGGCAAATGCGCGGCAACGATCACGTCGACCAGACGCTTGCGCGCCGCTTCGTCGAGATAGCCCATCCGCACGGACAGATCTGCCGCCATCACCATTCCGCAGCCGACCGCCTCGCCATGCAGCCACTCGCCGTAACCAAGACCGGCTTCGATCGCATGGCCGAAGGTATGGCCGAAATTGAGGATGGCGCGCAGTCCGCCTTCGCGTTCGTCCTGCGCGACCACCGACGCCTTGATCTCGCACGAGCGCTTGACCGCCTCGGCGAGCGCTGCAGGTTCACAGCGATTCAATGCTTCGATATTGGCTTCGATCCAGCTGAAGAAACCCGCGTCGGCGATGGCGCCGGTCTTGATCACTTCAGCGACGCCCGCCGCCAGTTCACGCGCCGGTAGCGTACGCAACGCGCCGATGTCGGCGATCACGGCCTGCGGCTGATAGAACGCGCCGATCATGTTCTTGCCGAGCGGGTGATTGATGCCGGTTTTGCCGCCCACCGATGAGTCCACCTGCGAAAGCAACGTGGTCGGCACCTGGATGAAGGGCACGCCGCGCATGTAGCAGGCCGCCGCAAAACCCGTCATGTCGCCGATCACGCCGCCGCCCAACGCGATCAGCGTGGTCTTGCGATCGGCCCGGGCGCCAAGCAGCGCGTCGAAAATCAGGTTCAGGGTTTCGAGGTTCTTGTATGCCTCGCCGTCCGGCAAAACTACCGTGGAGACCTGCTTGCCAAGCGGCGCCAGCGCGGCGCGCAGCGTGTCGCCATAAAGCGGGTCGACGGTGGCATTGGTGACGATGGTGACCGAACTGCCGGCGATATGCGGCGCGAACAACGCGGTCTGGCCGATCAGATCGGCACCGATATGGATGGGGTAGGCGCGCTCGCCCAGTTCGACATTGACGGTAATCATACGGTCCATTATGACGCAGGAAGTTTGGCGACGCCGGCCATCTCGAGCTGCATCAGAACCATGTTGACGAGTCCGTTGACCGAAGGCCGGCCGGTTTCGATCACGAAATGCGCGCATTCCCGATATAACGGGTCGCGCACTTCGTAGAGTGCTTCGAGACGCGCTTTGGGGTCTTCGGTCTGCAAAAGCGGGCGATTCTTGTCGCGCCGGGTGCGCAGCCACAGGTCGTGCGGATTGGCGCGCAGATAGATCACCAGACCGCGATTTCGCAGCGCCTCGCGGTTTTCCGGCCGCAGCACGGCGCCGCCGCCGGTCGCGAGCACGATATTGTCGCGCGCGGTGAGGTCGGAAATCACGCTCGCTTCGCGCTCGCGGAAGCCCGCTTCGCCCTCCATCTCGAAGATCACCGGGATGCGCGCGCCCGTGCGTGCCTCGATTTCATGGTCGGAATCGAAGAAGGGGCGATCGAGACGGCGCGCAATGGCCCGGCCCACGGTGGTTTTTCCTGCCCCCATGAGCCCTACGAAAAATACATTGGCGTGTGCGTCCCGCGCTTGCAACGGTGTCCTCTGGCTAATCCGGTATGGTTCGTGCCGCAGCTTACTGGCAAAGCGGCTGCCTTGTCGAGCCTGCGCGCCGCCTGGGAACGCCACCCGCCCTGTCGCTTCGCGCCAGCCGCCGCAACGGGGAATCCCCAAAGCGAACGTCCGGCGGAGCAAAAAACCCAGGGCGGCCCAGCATTTTCCCGGTAGCGGCGGGAGCGTGCCCTAATTTGTCTGAACGACGCGCGGCGTGATGAAAACAGCCAGTTCGCTGCGGTGGTCGCGGTGAGCCCGATGGCGGAAAAGCGCACCTAAAAACGGTATTTTGCCCAGAACCGGCACTCGAGTCACATCGTCCCGGTCATCGGTCGCGTAAATACCGCCGATCGACACCGTACCACCATCCTCCACTTCGACGCGCGTTTGCACGTGTTTGGTGTTGATCGCGGGCCCGGCGTCGGTCTGTTCGCCAACGCTGTCTTTGGCGACGTCGAGGTCCAGCACCACCCGGCCGTCCGGCATGATTTGCGGCTCGACCTCCAGTTTGAGGGTAGCGCGGCGAAACTGCACGCCCGACACGCCTTGCCCCACTTTCGCCTGATACGGCAATTCGGTGCCCTGCTCGACCACTGCCTTCATCCGGTCCGCCGTGACCACGCGCGGGCTCGAGACGATTTCGCCGCGCCCCTGCGCTTCGAGCGCGCTCAGCTCGATGTTCAGCAACCGCGTCGCGCCGGCGGCGAATAACGTCAGACCAGCGGTCGCCGCGTCGAAGCCTGCAATCGGCCGGGCCGACAGATCGTAGACGGCGTCGGTCAAACCTCTCGCGGTGCCCTCGGTATTGCTGGCCGCCATCGAGAGTTTCACGCCGAGGTTGCGCGAAAAACCATGTTCGCCCTCGACAATGCGCGCTTCGATCAACACCTGGCGCGTCGGCCGGTCAATCGAGGCGAGCAGTGCCGCAATCTGCGCGAGGCGCGCTTCGAGATCGGTCACGAACAGTAGATTGGTGCGCGGATCGGCAGTGGCGGCACCGCGTTTGGACAGGACCCGCTGGGCGCCGGAACCGGTCAGCAGCCGCCTGACGTCCTCGGCGTGCGCATAGTGCAGCTCGAACGTGCGGCTCGCGAGCGGCTCGAGATCGGCGGCCCGGGCGTGCGCTTCGAAGCGCTGCCGCTCGCGCGCGGCCAGATCGGCAATCGGCGCGACCCAGATCACGTTGCCATGGCGCTCCATCGCGAGGCCGTTGACGTCGAGCAAGGTATCGAACGCGGTGCGCCACGGCACCTTGTCGAGCCGCAGCGAGACAGCGCCGCGCACTCTTTCGCTCGCGACGATGTTCAATCCTGTGAACCGGGCAAACGCATTGAGCACGGCGCCGAGTTCTGCACGCTGAAAATTCATCGAGATCGGTTTGTCGTCGGGGGCGAGGCCTGCGTCGGCGGCACTGCGCAGCTCGCCGCTCAGACGCGCGAGCGGCGGCAGCGGCACCGGAGGCCCTTCGAGCGCGGCGGAGCCGGTGGCATTGTCGCGAGCCGCGGCATTGGATTGCCGTCGCTGCGGCACCGGGCCGTTGGTGGCGGTGGTGGCGTCGCTGGCGATGGTGTCGCTGGCGGAGGCGGAGGCATGGCTGGCGCCGGTGGCGTCGGCGTTGGTGGCGTCGGCAGCGCGCGCGTCGGAGGACGGCGCATCCGCGTGAGCATCGCCGGCCGCCGCGCTCGCACGCGATGCGTCAGCATCGCCGGCGGCGTCCTGTCGGAACGGATTAGGCACCGCGGCGGAAGCGTCGCCTGGCAGCGGCGGTACGTCGTACGAGACATCGAGCGGCGTGACCGCGCGATCGAGCGGCATCTCGGGAGGCAACGGCGGCAGCGGTTGAGTCGACGCCCGTGCAACGCCGACAGCCAGCGCCGCGCTGACCCATAGGCCGAGGCACACTCGCCGGCCTGCCGACGCACACGTATCGACGCCCGAAGACGCAAAGGGAAACGGCTTCGCCAGTCTCATCACGAAGTCTCCGTCAGTGCCAGCGTGCGAGTCGCGCCGCCCTTCACGAGGGTAATGCCGAACGCGTCCAGCCTCGTGACACGTTCGGCGCCGATCTGCTCTCCGGACTCGACGACCGTGACGCCGTCCGGTGTATCGAGCAATGCCAGCCCTCGCGCGCGATCGCGCAGCAATCCGACCAGACGCAGTTGCGAAACGTCGGGCAGTTCGCCCGCCGCCTGCATCTGTGGTTGCGAAAACGGATCGAAGAAGACGACGTTTTCTTCGTCATCCGAATCGAGACTGTTTTCGACGAACGCATCTACGGAGGCTGCCGATGGCGCGGGCCGCAGCGCATTGAACACGCGCAGCGTGGCGCTGACCGACAGTGCGGCGGCCTCGCGCTTGACGGTCACATCGACAGGCACGATCAGCACGGGCAGGTCCGACAGCCCGCGCATAAACGCCATGAGATGGACGAAGTCTGTGCGCGCAGTCAGTTGCAGCGGCCGCATGCGCTCAGCGCCCGCTCCGCTCGCGGCGCCAGGCTCCACCGAGAGCAACGCGACGCTATTCTGCGCAGCCAGTTCGGAGACGATGCTTACGTCGTCGGCGGAACTCCACGGCCCCGATGACCGCGCGATCGAAGTGCCGAGCGAAGAGACAAGCGAAGCGCCAATCGGACCCGCGGCGGCTTCGCGGCGCAGCGCTGGCAATTGCGCAAGCGCGCGCCTTGCGTTCGCGAGACGCAGGCTGCCCGCTTCCAACGCCGCCCGGCTCGCTTCGACACCGCCGAGGTCCGCGACAATCCAGCCGTGTGTACCAAGGCCGAACACCAGCACGGCAATCAGCAAAGCGACCGCCCAGCGGCGGCGCCCGCTCCATGCGTCGAGCGGCAAACGCGCGCGCGCCATCCAATGAGAAAGTGAAAAGCGCGCGCGCGCCACGCCGCCAAATTCGACAAAGGCCGTACTCATTTCGCACCTCCTGATTGTTCAGACTTCACAGAACGCTGTGCGGCAGACCCGCCCGTGCGGGTCGTTTTTTGCGCCGTCTCGCTCCACCGCAGACGCGCGCCGAATTCGACCGGTCCAGTCATGCTTGTCTGCGCAGCGGCCCCACCGCGCGAAGCCGAGCTATGCAGGTCGCTCACCTCCACCCCTTTCACGCCGTGAATCGCACTCAGGCGTTTGAGCCACTCGGCCGAAGCGATATGGCCGCGCGAGCTCGCCAGCAACTCGGTCTCATCTTCACGGTGGCGCAACTGCTGCAACAGCACGCCGTCACCCGGCTCGAAACTCAGCGCATCGAACAGATCGCGTAAATGCGTGAGCGGGTCGGACAAACTCTTTGCGCGTGCCACGTGCTGGCGTTGTTCGTCACGCGTGCGGAGCAATGCCGCGTGCTCAGCGAGCGGCGCTGATAATTGCGCGAGCGATCGCTCGATCGACTCGCGCCGTGCATCGAGGCGCGCTCGCTCGACCGCCTGCCAGCCGGCCAATGCGAAGACAGCGGCACAACCGGCGAAAGCGGCGGCAATCCATTCGAGCAGACACCGCCGGCGCGCGAGCCGCGCGTTGCGTTGCCGGTAAGGCAGTAAGTTGAAACCGCCGAGCCACCCTCGTGCGAAACGCGCGCCACGTAACGGTGTCCCCGAGTTCGAGACCGCCGCGTGCAACACGCCGCCCGTCATTCGAGCACCCCGCGCAACGCAAGCCCGAATGCGACCGCACCGGACGGCTCGTGCAACAGCGGGTCGCTCAACGGCCGCTCGTGGCCACCCAGCACCGCGCATTCGAACGGCAGCACCGAGCAGCCGAGCACGTCCGCGATATCCGCGATCGAGAAACCCACGCCGTCGAGCAGATCGACCTCACCGCTCAACAACGCGCAGTCGAGTTCGGGACCGTGCGCCAGGTCGCGTAACGCATCGGCGAGATCGGCGTGTTCCGGTGCCGGGTAGCGCATTTCGCCGGCGATGCCGTCGTCGGCGATCCGCCAGCCATACACGCCGTCCGCGCCGATCCACAACGCGACATAGGGCTCGTGCGGATCGAGTTCATAACTCGCCGCATAGCGCATGGCGCGCAACGCGGCATGCGGCTCACCGTCGATGGCGGTGAGCGAGATGCCGGCGATCGCCGCACATTCGATTCGCGCTTCGAGATGTTGCCGCGCGGTCGCGGCGATAGTCACGCAGCGCACTGGCGAAGGCGTTTCGTCGACATACCAGTCGACTGCAAGGGCATGCCGTTCGAGGCCGGCAATGCGCTCGACTTCACTCATCACCGCCGGCTCGAGTTCAGCCAGCTGATGCCCGCCGTCTTCCGCGCAACCGCTCTGCGCGGCAAGTCGCGCGAGCGGCACCGTGGCGGTCACGGTAGCCGACGCGGGCAGCGCCATCGCGCATCGCAAGGCGCGCGTCGCACACGCGTGCGGCAGTCCGGCAAACGCGTCGCGCAAGGCACGCGCCACCGCATGCCGGTCGGCGATTTCAGCGCCGGCCATGGCACCGGCGGGAAGCGGCACGGTGCTCACGTATTCGATATGCAGTGCTGCAGGCGGGCGCGCCCGATGACTGAGCACCACAAGGCGCACGGCCTGCGAACCCACATCGATCCCCGCGGCATAACGATGCGCACCGGGTTGCACTGCCTGAAGCCAGGATCTTTTTAATGCCATGAAGCCCTCCCTCTGACTCACGCGACGAACCATTCGAACGCGAGTGATGAGGAGGAATTGTGCGTAGACGCGGCGCCGCGCGACACTCAGCCAAATGGCTAACGTTGAGGAATGCGCGTCCCGCAGGCGATCAAAGGGACTACAGTGAAGTCATTCCCGCGCGGCGCGCAGACTTGTGAAGACGTGTCAGTAAGCATGCCGAAAGCTGAAAAGCCTGGCGGCTATAATCGCGGGACTGTTTTTTGGTGCCCATATGCAATCCACGTCTCCTACGTCCCCGCCGCCCGCGCCGCAGAAGCGCAAACGCCCGCTGTGGCTGAAGCTCATCATCGGCTTTGTGGGTCTGATCGTCGCAGGCATTCTGTGCGTGCTGCTGGTGCTCGGCTATGCGCTCGTCGTCGCCACGCCCAATCTGCCGTCGCTCGATGCGTTGACCGACTACCGTCCCAAGGTGCCGTTGCGTATCTACACAGCCGACCACGTGCTGATCGGCGAGTTCGGCGAGGAACGGCGCGACATCGTCCATATTCAGGACGTGCCCGATAGTCTGAAGAAGGCAATCCTCGCCATTGAAGACGCGCGCTTCTACGATCACGGCGGCGTCGACCTCACCGGCATTGCGCGCGCGGGCATCGTCGCGCTGACCAATGGCCACGCCACCCAGGGCGCGAGCACGATCACCATGCAGGTGGCGCGCAACTTCTTCCTCTCCAGCGAGAAGACCTACACGCGCAAGATCTACGAGATGCTGCTCGCGTACAAGATCGAGTCGAAGCTGTCCAAAGATCAGATTCTCGAGGTGTACATGAATCAGATCTATCTCGGTCAGCGCGCCTACGGTTTCGCAAGCGCGGCGCGCGTCTATTTCGGCAAAGACCTGAAGGATCTGACGCTGGCCGAATCCGCCATGCTGGCCGGGCTGCCGAAGGCGCCGTCCGCGTATAACCCGGTGGTCAACCCGAAGCGCGCCAAGGTGCGGCAGGAGTACATCCTGCAGCGCATGTACGAGCTGCACTACATCACGCAGGAACAGTACGACGAAGCGAGCAGGCAGCCGCTCGTGGTCAAGGGCGCGGGCAAGGAATTCAGCGTGCACGCGGAATACGTCGCGGAAATGGTGCGTCAGATGATGTACGCGCAGTATCGCGAAGAAGCCTATACGCGCGGACTGAACGTGGTGACCACGATCGATTCGGCCGACCAGGACGTCGCCTATCGGGCGCTGCGCAAAGGTCTGATGGACTACGAACGGCGCCACGGTTATCGCGGCCCGGAAGCCTTCATCGAGCTGCCTTCCGACGCCGACGACCGTGAGCAGGCCATCGACGACGCGCTGCTCGAGCACCCGGACAACGGCGAGATCATTGCCGCCGTGGTCACCGCCGCGAGTCCGAAGCAGGTGCAGGTCACGTTCATCGACGGCAATGTCGCGACGATCCAGGGTGACGGCCTGCGCTATGTGCAATTCGCTCTCGGGCCGCGCGCGCAGCCGAATCAACGTGTGCGGCCGGGCGCGATCATCCGGCTCATCAAGAACGACGACGGCAACTGGTCGATCACGCAATTGCCGCAGGTGGAAGGCGCGTTCGTTTCCGTGGTCCCGCAAGACGGCGCGATCCGCGCGCTGGTCGGCGGTTTCGACTTCAACAAGAACAAGTTCAATCACGTAACTCAGGCGTGGCGTCAGCCGGGTTCGAGCTTCAAGCCGTTCATCTATTCGGCGTCGCTCGAAAAGGGGCTCGGGCCGGCAACCGTGATCAACGACGCGCCGCTCTTCTTCAGCGCGGCTGAAACCGGCGGACAGGCGTGGGAGCCGAAGAACTACGGCGGCGGCTTCGACGGCCCGATGACCATGCGCACCGCGTTGCAGCGGTCGAGAAACCTGGTGTCGATCCGCATTCTGAACCAGATCGGTACGAAGTACGCGCAGCAGTACATCACGCGCTTCGGCTTCGACGCGGATCGTCATCCGGCTTATCTGCCAATGGCGCTGGGCGCAGGTCTCGTCACGCCGCTGCAGATGGCGGGCGCGTATTCGGTGTTCGCCAACGGCGGCTATCGGATCAACCCGTATCTGATCGCCGAAGTCACCGATCAGCGCGGCATCGTAGTCGCGCACGCGCAACCGCTGGTGGCCGCGCAAAGCGCGCCGCACGCCATCGAACCGCGTAATGCGTATGTGATGAACAGCCTGCTGCAAAGCGTCGCGCAACGCGGCACGGGCGCCAAGACCAATGCGCTCAAGCGCACCGACCTCGCCGGCAAGACGGGTACGACCAACGATTCGCGCGACGCGTGGTTCGCGGGTTATCAGCACACGCTCACGGCCATTGCGTGGATCGGCTACGACAACCCGCGCAGCCTCGGCGACAAGGAGACTGGCGGCGGCCTGTCGTTGCCCGTGTGGGTCGAATACATGGGGCGGGCGCTCAAAGGCGTGCCGGAGTACAAGATGCCGATGCCCGACGGCCTGACCGAACTCGGCGCGGAGTTGTATTTCGACGACTTCACGCCGGGGCATGGTTTCGTCGCCACGGTCGGCATCAGTCAGGCGGCGCTGGATGCCGAAGCGAGCGGCGCATCGGCGGCAGCGCCCGAGCAGGTCGGCGAGCAGGAGAAGCAGGACATCATGAATCTGTTCCGCGGACACTGACGCATCCGCTCGAAGTCGCTCAAAAAGCAAAACGGCCGCGCGAATCATGCGCGGCCGTTTTGCTTGTGCGGTCTGGGCGATCGATTCGGCCGCTTGAGCGGCGCACTTCGTCCCGCGGTTTCTACGCTTCGAAGTGAACCGGTTCGCCGGCTTGCTGCGTCGCGTACTCCGACAGTGCGGCGAAAAACTCCGTGCCGCTACGCGTGTCGCGCCACTCGCCGTCGATGAATCGGAAGTGGAAACCGCCCGCCTTCGCGGCGATCCAGATCTCGCTCATGGGCGGCTGAAGGTTCACGATAATCTTCGAGCGGTTCTCGAATTCGAGGGTCAGGACGTTGCCGCTGCGCTCGAGTTCGATGTCGGCATCGGTGTCGTCGAGCGCACGTTCGATGGCGGCTAGCGCGGCTTCCGCGCGGGTCAGGTATTCACTATCGGACATGCTAAACTCCATCGATTATTTATTCAGGGACAGTCATGCGAGTCGTATCTCGGATGCGCGCGGCGGCGCCCGGCCGCGCGATTGTAGCGGTTTTAGCCATTCTCGCAGGTTGTGCACTCGCTGGCTGCGGACAACGCGGTTCGCTCTATTTGCCCACCGTGCCGCCGCTACCGGCCAAGCCGATCGATCGCACGCAAACGCCGCCGGACGTCGCACATTCAGCCCCGGCAACATCCACCGACATGAGCACCGTTCCGGATACCTCCGGCACACCGCTTTCGTTGGCGCCGGAAAACGAACTCGCCGCGCCGCCCACCTCCGCCGCATCCGCTCCGTCGGCGCCGCTGCCTGCTTCTGCCGTCACCCCCGCTCAATAAGACTTTCGCATGACTCGATCCGCATTTGACTACGTTGACGGCGTGCTGCACGCCGAAGGCGTGTCCGCCGTCTCTCTCGCCGAGCAGTTCGGCACGCCGCTCTACGTATATTCGCGCGCCGCGCTCACCGCTGCGTGGAACGCCTACGCAGGTGCTTGCGCCGGCCGCCGCGCGAGCGTGCACGTCGCCGTCAAGGCCAATAGCAACCTCGCGGTGCTGAACGTGTTCGCGCGCCTCGGTGCCGGCTTCGACATCGTTTCGGGCGGCGAACTGGCACGCGTGCTGGCCGCCGGCGGCAAAGCGGAAAACACCGTGTTTTCCGGCGTCGGCAAGAACGCGGACGAAATGCGCGACGCACTCGCAGCCGGCGTGAAATGCTTCAACGTCGAATCGATCCCTGAGTTGGACCGCCTGAATGCGGTCGCCGCCGAAATGGGCAAGAAGGCGCCCGTCTCGCTGCGTGTGAATCCGGACGTCGACGCTAAGACGCATCCCTATATTTCCACCGGACTGAAGTCGAACAAGTTCGGCGTCGCCTTCGAAGACGCGCGCGCCACGTACCAGGCAGCCGCGGCGATGGCGAATCTCGAGGTGGTCGGTATCGACTGCCATATCGGCTCGCAGATCACGGAGGTCTCGCCGTATCTGGACGCGGTCGACAAGGTTCTGGAACTGGTCGAGCAGATCGAGCAGGACGGCGTGAAGATTCGCCATATCGACGTGGGCGGCGGTCTCGGCATCACGTACGACGACGAAACGCCGCCGGAAATCGGCGAGTTCGTGCGCACCGTGCTCGATCGCATCGAAGCGCGCGGCCACGGCCATCGCGAAGTGTATTTCGAACCAGGTCGCTCGCTGGTCGGCAACGCCGGCGTGCTGCTTACGCGCGTCGAGTTTCTGAAGCCGGGCGCGGAAAAGAATTTCGCGATCGTCGACGCGGCCATGACCGATCTGGCGCGCCCTGCCATGTACGAGGCGTATCACGCAATCGACCCGGTCGTGAAGCGCGATGTGCCGGCTCATGTGTACGACGTGGTCGGTCCGGTTTGCGAGAGCGGCGACTGGCTCGGCCGCGAACGCCTGCTGGCGGTCGAACCGGGCGATCTGCTGGCGATCCGCTCGGCCGGCGCATACGGCTTTGTGATGAGCTCGAACTACAACACCCGTCCGCGCGCGGCCGAGGTGATGGTTGATGGTACACAGGTGCATGTGGTTCGCGCGCGCGAAGAGGTGCAACAGCTGTTTGCGGGCGAAACGATTCTGCCGGCGTAAACGTCATACTTCGCGTCAATCGTTGCGCAACGTAAAAGAGGCGATGCCACTGCGGCATCGCCTCTTTTTTGTTTGCGTGATCGACCGCTGCGTCCGTGGCGAGTCAACGCGCCTTTGACATCCTGTCACGCAACCAGACAAGCAAACGCCAGCCGAGCAACGCCACCATGATCGCACCGTAAATCTTCGGCAAGATCAGATCGTGTTTACCCGCCTTCATCCACCAGAAGTGCAGGATCGCGAGCGCACCGATCGCATAGATGAACCGATGCAGCATCTGCCAGCGGCGCCCGAGTTTGCGCACCATCGCGCGCGGTGACGTCACGGCCAACACGATCAGCAACACGAATGCCGCGAAGCCCACCGTGATGAACGGCCGCTTGCCGATGTCCTTGATAATCTCGGCGACATCGAACCACTTGTCGAACCACAGGTAAGTGGTGAAATGCAGCGTCGCGTAAAAGAACGCGTAGAGCCCGAGCATCCGGCGAAAGCGCACGAATGCGGCGACGCCGGTGAGCCGCCGCAACGGCGTCACGGCCAGCGTGATGCAGAGAAAGACGAGCGTCCACAGACCCGTCGAACGCGTGATGAACTCGATCGGATTCGCACCGAGCCGGTCAGTCAAGCCGAACACCACGATACGCGCAAGCGGATACCACGCCGCGATGAATACGACGACTTTGGCCGGCACGATCCAGCGCGCCCCGGTTGCCGCCCGCTTCGCGTTCGACGCGGACGCCTGCGCACGTGGCGCTATGCGTTCGGTCTGGGTAACAGGTTGCGTATCCGTATCGGAAGCCATGCTCGCGTCGCTCAGAAATTTTTCTTCAGGTCCATGCCCTGATAAAGCGATGCGACCTGATCGCCGTAACCGTTGAACATCAACGTCTTACGCTTGGGTGTGAAGAAACCGTCTTCGCCGATACGCCGCTCGGTCGCCTGACTCCAGCGCGGGTGATCGACATTCGGATTCACGTTCGAATAAAAGCCGTATTCGTTCGACGCATACGTGTTCCAACTGGTCGGCGGCTGCTTGTCGAGGAAACGGATTTTCACCAGCGATTTCGCGCTCTTGAACCCATATTTCCACGGCACCACGACGCGCACCGGCGCGCCGTTCTGATTGGGCAGGACCTGACCGTAGAGGCCCATGGTGAGCAACGTCAGCGGATTCATCGCTTCGTCCATGCGCAGACCTTCGGAGTACGGCCAATCGAGCACGGGGGTCGACAGCCCGGGCATTTGCGACGGATCGGCCAACGTGATGAACTGCACGTATTTGGCGTTGCCAGTCGGCTGCACACGCTTGATCAACTCCGAAAGCGGCACGCCGATCCACGGAATCACCATCGACCAGCCTTCCACGCAGCGCAACCTGTACACGCGCTCTTCGAGCGGCGCGAGCTTGAGCAATTCGTCGATGTCGTAGACCTTCGGATTCTTGATCTCGCCCTCGACGCTCACCTTCCACGGATGCGGCCGCAGCGTCCCGGCGTTGTGCGCGGGATCGGCCTTGTCGGTGCCGAATTCGTAGTAGTTGTTATACGTGGTGATGTCTTTGTACGGCGTGATCTTGTCGAGCGCGACGAATCGGGTGTTGGTTTTCGCCACCAGCTTTTGCGCCTTCGGGTCCGGCGACGTGTAAGCCGCCAGCGCCTCGCCGTTCACGCCGATCAAACTGCCGAGCGCCGCCGCGCCGGCCGCCTGCAACAGGCGCCGCCGGTTCTGAAAGACACGCTGCGGCGTGATTTCGCTGCGCGCAATGTCGTCGCCGTTGAGTTGAATTCTGTCGCTACGCTTGATCCACATCGTGGTGCTCCTTGCCGGCCCATCGGTCTATGCATCTTACGGGGCCATAGTGATGATCGCTCGTCCGGGCGTCCGTCCCGTCATCCATAGGTACTGTCAGGGCGAACACTCTGGATGCAGCGAATATTCCGCCAGCCACAAAAAAACCGCCGGTGCGCAGCACACGGCGGTTTTCTGTCGGTTCAGAGCGGCAAATCTTACAGTTTGCCGTAGCTATGCAAGCCGGACAGGAACATGTTGACGCCCAGGAAGGCGAAGGTCGTCACCAGCAGGCCGGTCAACGCCCACCATGCCGCGACCGCGCCGCGCAGCCCCTTCATGAGGCGCATATGCAGCCACGCTGCATAGTTCAGCCAGACGATCAGCGCCCACGTTTCCTTCGGGTCCCAGCTCCAGTAGCCGCCCCAGGCTTCAGCGGCCCACAGCGCGCCGAGAATCGTCGCGATCGTGAAGAATGCAAAACCGACGGCGATCGACTTGTACATCACGTCATCGAGCACTTCGAGCGCCGGCAGGCGGTCAGCCAGCACGCCGCGCTCTTTGGCCAGATACGCGACGCCCACCATGGCCGATAGCGCGAAGCTGCCATAACCGATGAAGTTGGCCGGCACGTGAATCTTCATCCACCAGCTTTGCAGCGCAGGAACCAGCGGCTGAATCTGCTGCGCGTCGCGCGCCACCGAGTACCACATCAGGAAGCCGACCGCGGCGCTGATCACCAGCAGCACGAACGCGCCAAGCGCGCGCGTGTTGTAGTGCTGCTCGTAGTACAGGTAGAAAAGCGCCGTGATCAGGCTGAACAGCACGAACACTTCGTACAGGTTCGAGATAGGAATATGGCCCACATCCGCGCCGATCAGGTACGACTCGTACCAGCGCACCATCAGGCCGACAAAGCCCATCAGCACCGCCGCCCACGTCATCTTCGAGCCGATCGCCGCGCCGGTCGGCGAACGTGACAGCAGGCCGATCCAGTAGAACACGGTGGCGAACACGAAGAGCGCGCTCATCCACAGAATCGCGGACTGGCTCGACAGGAAGTACTTGAGGAAGAACGCGTTGTCCGCGCGGCTCAGATCACCGTGATAGATCTGGATGGCCAGCAGCGACAGCGCCGCGATCCCCACCATCAGCGGGCGCACCGGTTTCCAGCGCCAGCCGAGCACCACGAACACCGGCACGGCGCAGCAGAGCACCAGCTTGTCGTAGTAATTCATGAACGGGTGGTAGCGCGACAGCGCAAACCCGGCGCCCGCGACCATCGCGAGGGCAAACAGCCAGTCGACGATACCGAGCCGTTTCAGAAATGGCCGCTCGTCGTACTGGGCGAGGTTGGGCGCTTCACTCGCGGGCGCCTTCTTGGGCCGCGAGGGTGAAGAGGAGGAGGAGGAAACCTGAGTCAAGTCCATGATCTTACCGGGTCGAATCTTGTGAGCTTGCGGACGGCGCGCCGGCGTTGCCGGATTTGTCGGAAGCGCTGGCGGCGTCGGATGCTTCAGTGAGTTTGGCGCCCAGTGCGGCGCCTACGGCGTCGCGCGTCTGAACGAACTCTTTCTCGAAATCGAGCGTCTTGCGCGCGCTCGACATCGCCATCACGACGTTCGTGCCGTGATCGGTGTCTTTGAGCCAGAACCACAGGCGCCGTTCGCGGACGTAGAACATCGAGAAGATGCCCAACACGAGGAGCAGGCTGCCAAGATACACGACTTTTTTGCCCGGCGCGCGCGTCAACTGAAATACCGAAGCTTGCACCTGCTTGAAGGAGTCAAGTTGCAAGTAGACCGGCGATCCATACAAAAAGCTGTCGGATATCGCGTTGATCGAGCTCTGGATGAAGCGGCTGGCGTCTGCATTGGCCACCGCTTCGGGCTCGCCGAGTTGCTGGCGGGACAGTTGGTACAGATCCCACGTGGAGCCTTCCAGCATGCGCAGCAGCAACCCGGCCGCCTTTTCCTGCTCGCCCTTCGGCACCGAATGGTCGATAAAGCCGGCAATCGCCTGGAAGCCGCCGACCGGCTGGCCGTTCGGCATCTTGATACTGTTATCCGCGCCAGCAAAAAGGGTCAGCACGCGCAACGCGCTTTCTTCAAGATGCTGCTGCAATTCGGTGTTCGAACCGGGCACCGAGCGCAGCGCGAAACGGTGAGCGGCCGAGGCGCGCATGGCCGGATCCTCCAGCGTGGCGCGCAGATTCATCCAGTCCTTGACCGTGCCGCCGCTGTCGGCGGGAATGCGCAGGTAGCGGAACGGATCGTCCGGATTCACGCGCATGCCGGCGAGAAACATCTTTTCGCCCGAGACGTCCACCGGCAGCATGTAGTTGTTGTATTCGCGCGCCTGGCCGTCCTTGTCGCGCACCTTGTATTGCACCGACGGGCCGACATTGTGCAGATCGAGCGGCTTCGAGGTCTTGGCGCCGGAGCCGAGACGCTCGTCGAACGCTTCTTTCAACGTGCGGTGCGCCGCGACGCCGCGCGCATCGGTCTGGCCGCTGCCGTTCTGGATGTTTTCGACGTTGATCGCGCGGAAATCGGTGAATTCCACCGTCTGGCCGTCCGCAAGCGGCGTGGCCGTGCTCAACGGCGCATTGCCGCCGATCGTGCCGCCGAACGGCGCGCTCTTCGCGCTGGCGCCGCTCATCGGGAAGGCCGTCATCTGCATTTGCGAGCCGCCGTCCTGGAAGCTCGACTGATAGATCGACACGCCGTCGTAGGTGAACGGCTGGTTCACTTCGACGCGGGCCGGCACGCGCGCGCCGGTCTTGTGATCCACCACCACGATGTCGCTCGCGAACAGCTTCGGCATGCCCGTCGAGTAATAGTCGACGATGAATTTGTTCAGCTCGATCGAAAACGGCAGGTCCTGGATCAGCGAGCCGTCCGGCTGGTTCAGAATCGCCGTGGAAACGTGCTGCCCTTCCGGAACCCATGCGTAACCGCGGAACGTGGGGTTCGATTGCGACAAACGGTGTTCCGGTGGAATCTCGTTGATCACCGTGTTGGCGCGGATCGGCGACTTGTCGAACAGCCACATTTGCAGCTTGATCGGCAGATTGCTGTCGAGCAGCCCGCCCAGACAGATCACCACGATCGCAAGGTGAGCCGAGATGTAGCCGAACTTGGTCAACGCGCCACGTTTGGCGGCGATCAGGGTCGCGCCTTCGGACTCACGCGTGACGAACTTGTAGCCGAGCTTGCCCGAGAGTTTGGCGAGCGCGGCCGAGGTCTCTGCACGCGTGCCCTGCACCGCGAACTCGCCCTTGTGATGGAACGCGCGCAAGCTGCCTTCGCGGACTTTGTCCTTCCAGCTCTTCGCGTCGGCGACCATTTTCGGCGCGTTGCGGATCACGCACAGCGACACCGACACCATCAGGAAGCCGAGAATCAGCATGAACCACCACGAGCTGTACACCGTGTACAGGCTCAGCGAGCGGAAGATGTCCGCCCAGAACGGGCCGAACTGATTGACGTAGTTGGGATACGGATCGTCCTGCGTGAGGACGGTGCCGATAATGCTGGCGATCGACAGAATCACGAGCAACGAAATGGCAAAACGCATCGAGCTCAAGACTTCGATGACGCTACGCGTAATGCGATTGCCCGACTTCGACTGCAAACCCGACGTGGTGACGCTCATTCATACTCCGACTGAACAGCAAAAAAGGGTGAAGGGCTGTCGTAGGCACGACGCCCCCACCCTTTTCTTGTTTTGTACCGGCCTCGCCGGGCCGGTTGCACTTGCGTGCGGGCTTCCTATTCCTAGTGCAAGCCCGCGATGTAATCGGCTACAGCCTTGATCTCGCTGTCCGACAGACGCGTTGCAATGGCATGCATCGCCTCGTTGTTGTTACGTGCGCCAGGACCTTGCGTGAACGCCAGCAACTGCGCCACCGTGTATTCCGACCACTGTCCCGACAGCCGCGGATACTGCGACGGAATTCCCTGACCGGTCGGCCCGTGGCAGCTTGCACATGCCGGTACGCCCTTGTCGGCAATCCCGCCGCGATAAATCTTCTGTCCTAGCGGAACGGTGTCTTTGTTGTGCGCATAGCCAGGCTTCGGGGTCTGCGCCGCGAAATAAGCCGCGACATTGACCATGTCCTGATCGGAGAGCGCCGCCGCCATGCCCGCCATGATCGCATTGTTGCGCGCCGGCTGCTTGGCGCCCGGCTGCGTTTTGAAATCCTTGAGCTGCTTGACGAGATACTCAGGGTGTTGGCCCGCCAGCTTCGGATACGCGCCGCCGGCGCTGTTGCCGTCCGCGCCGTGACACGACGCGCAAACCTGCACCGCGATTGCCTGCCCCCGATTGACGTCCGGCTTTGCCGGATCTGCTGCTCGTGCCTGAATTGCCAAACCTGAAAGACCTGCCGCTACATGAAGCACCATCAGAGTCTTGCTCAGTCGATTCATTCGCACACCCTGTCTCGTCTTGTGGGATTTTTAGAGAGCCCCCAAACCTGCCGCATCGCGCCAGGCCCGGCGTTTTTCTTGAAGGTTTTGCAAAATACGACGGCGACCGAGTGACCGCCAGGAGCCGCCAAGGCACGTGGGCTGGCCCCCTCAGGTTTTCAGTAAACCATCGTATTGTACAATAACTCGCTAATCGCTAAGACGCCAGTCGGGCTTGACCCGTCCCCACTCCGGGTTCCCCGGCGTCTCGAATCCTGGCCTGATCATGTCCTTCCTGCTCCACCAATCCCGCTTTTTCACGACCGTCAATCACTTGCGTGATCTGCCGGCCACTTCGCAACCCGAGATCGCCTTTGCGGGGCGCTCGAACGCAGGCAAGTCGACGGCCATCAATATTCTGTGCAATCAGAAGCGGCTGGCCTTCGCCAGCAAGACGCCGGGCCGTACGCAGCACATCAATTACTTTTCGGTGGGCAAGGCGGACGAGCCGACCGCGCATCTGGTCGATCTGCCGGGCTACGGCTACGCGGAAGTGCCGGGGGCGGCCAAAGCGCATTGGGAAGCGCTGCTGTCCACCTATCTGCAGTCGCGCTCGCAATTGCGCGGCATGATCCTGATGATGGACTCGCGCCGCCCGCTGACGGATCTGGATCGCCGCATGATCGAGTGGTTCGCGCCGACCGGCAAGCCGATCCACACGCTGCTCACCAAGTGCGACAAATTGACCCGTCAGGAAAGCGTGAATGCGCTGCGCGCGACTCAGAAAGGTCTGGCTGAATATCGCGCCGCCGGCTATCGCGGAGAATTGACTGCCCAGTTGTTCTCGGCGCTCAAACGCGTCGGTATCGACGAGGCGCACGAGTTGATCGAAAGCTGGCTGATCCCCGACGCGAAGGGCGAATCAGACGCCCCTCAGTAAGCGAGGAGAGCGCTGCCGGATAGGAGAAAACGCTATTGCGGCCGCCCATAAAAAAACCCGCCGCTTTAACGGCGGGTCAAACAGCCTAATCGAAAAAACGACAGGCACCCGCTCAGGGAGGAGAAGCGGGGAGGTCAGCGCAAGGCGCCTTGCTCGATCGGTATGATATACCATTGTCTCGAAAAGTTTCCGGCAGCGGAGACAGGCGTTACTTGGCCACTCCACACATCCACGTTTCTTCGATTCGTCTATGAGCTTCTATCCCCACCACCGTCCGCGCCGCATGCGCCGCGACGACTTCTCGCGTCGTCTGATGCGGGAAAATATCCTCACCACCAACGATCTGATCTACCCGGTCTTTATCGTCGAAGGCACGAACGTGCGGCAAGCCGTTCCGTCGATGCCGGGCGTCGAGCGCGTCTCGGTGGATCTGCTGATGGGCGTGGCCGAGCAATGCGTCGAATTGGGCGTGCCGGTGCTGTCGCTGTTTCCCGCCATCGAACCTGCACTGAAAACGCCTGACGGCCGCGAAGCAACCAACCCGGCCGGTCTGATTCCGCGCGCGGTTCGCGAACTCAAAAAGAACTTCCCCGAACTGGGCGTGCTGACCGATGTCGCACTCGATCCGTACACGAGCCACGGCCAGGACGGCGTGCTCGACGAAGCCGGCTACGTCATCAACGACGAGACAGTCGAGATTCTGGTCGAGCAGGCACGTGCACAGGCTGAAGCGGGCGTCGATATCGTCGCGCCGTCGGACATGATGGACGGCCGCATCGGCGCCATCCGCGAGATGCTCGAAAGCGAAGATCATGTCCACACTCGCATCATGGCTTATGCCGCCAAGTTCGCGTCGGCGTTTTACGGCCCGTTCCGCGATGCCGTAGGGTCCGCCACGAACCTCGGCAAAAGCAACAAGATGACCTACCAGATGGACCCGGCCAATTCGAATGAAGCGCTGCGCGAAGTGCAAGCGGACATCAACGAAGGCGCGGACATGGTGATGGTCAAGCCAGGCATGCCGTATCTGGATATCGTGCGCCGCGTGAAAGACGAGTTCCAGTTCCCGACGTACGTGTACCAGGTGAGCGGCGAGTACGCCATGCTGAAAGCGGCCGCGCAGAACGGCTGGCTCGATCATGACAAGGCGATGATGGAATCGCTACTGGCGTTCAAGCGGGCCGGCGCGGATGGTGTGCTGACCTATTTCGCATTGGATGCCGCGCGGATTTTGCGTTCGCAGAAGTAACCCGACACGCCGCCTTTCGCGGCGGCTCAGGCGTTGGGATAAACGGAGGCCAGCCGGTGAGTCGAGCCTCCGTTTTTTGTTTGGCGCTTGAGTCGGCGCGCACCGTCAGTCTCTGCGAAGTCATGGTTAGTTCGCGTCTCATGGTGCATGGGTACTCGCTAATCGAATTTCTCGCTAATCGAATTCGACCGCGATCGTCTTGCCTTCGACATTCAACTCGACCCGCTGCGTTGCGCGCTCAATTCCCCGTTTCAGGAAAAACTCCAACCGGCCGCGGATCAGAACCGAGATCCGATTGAGCGATAGGCCGGCTGTCGACCAGCCAGCGATCGTGGTGATCCGCTTCGGCTTTTATCGCCTCGACTGCAAGACGCGCCGTGCCGTCACCGCGTGCCGCTGACTACCGCAGACACGCCAGGCGCCGTAGCGCGCCCCTCATAAGCCGTCATGCCCCGGGCTCACGCGCCCGGTCCAGACTGCGCAAGAACTTATCCGCTGACTCATATCCGACGACGCGCAGCACTTCCTTGCCACTCCGATCGAAGAAGATGATCCCCGGCGGCCCGAACAGGCTGAAACGCTTGAGCAACGTCTGATCGTCGGCGTTATTGGCGGTGACGTCGGCGCGCAGCAGATTCATCTGCTTCAATTTCGCCTGGACACGAGCGTCGCTGAAGGTGAATTTCTCCATTTCTTTACAGCTGACGCACCAGTCGGCGTAAAAATCGAGCATAGCGGGCTGTGCAGCCGTTTTGACAGCCTCGTCGAGTTCATTCGATGACCGAACCTGGGCGAACGTCAGATCGCTCTGCGGCGCGCTGCCCGGCTTTTTCGAAGCGCCCGCGACGCCCGCCTCGCCGCCGCGCGCCGCCAGGACGGCAAGCGGGCGCAGAGGATCCGATGAACCCGCCGCCAGCCCGACCAGCAGGACCGCTGCCCAGACGGCCAGCGCGACGCCGATACCGCGGCCGAGCCGGCGCCACACGGAAGCCTGCGCGGCCGGTGCCGCGAACAAACCGAGGGAGACAGCGGCGACCAGCAACCAGAGCGCGCTCAAGAGCATGGTCGCCGCCGCGCCCAGCACCGGCCAGACGATCCACAGCGCCGCCGCGAGCAGCACCACGCCGAAGAACACCTTGACGCCGTCCATCCATGCGCCGGCGCGCGGCAACAGCGTGCCCGCGCCAAGACCGAGAATCAGCAGCGGCACGCCCAAGCCAAGTCCCATCGAAAATAGTGCCGCGCCGCCGAGCAGCGCGTCGCCCGTATGCGCAATGAACGCCAGCACTGCGAAGAGCGGAGCGGTCATGCAGGCGCCGACCACCAGTGCGGACAGCGCGCCCATCACGGCAACCGCTGCAAACTTGCCTCCGGAGCGTCCCGCCGATGCGCGCGAGACGCCGTCCTGCCAACGCTGCGGAAGCGCGATATCAAAGCCGGCGATCAGGGTCAGCGCGAAAACCGTCAGCAGCACGGCAAAAGCACCCAGCACCCACGGATTCTGCAACCACGCGCCGAGGCTTTGCCCGATCAGTGCCGCGCCTATGCCAAGCGCCGTGTACACGAGCGCCATACCGATCACGTAGGCCGCCGACAGCGAAAATCCGCGAGCACGTGTCACTCGCGCGCCTTCTCCGATAATGATCGCCGAAAGAATCGGAATCATCGGATACGAACAAGGGAGCAGACTCAGCACTGCGCCGGCGATGAAATAAAGTCCGACGATCGCGAAGAAGCCGCCGCCTTGCAGCAGCGACTGCGCGTAGTCCGCGCTGGTGGCACGCTCAAACCATGAGGTGCTTGCGGCGGCCGATTGTTGCGCACCATTGGCGCTCGGGCCTTGCGCGCTGCCAGCCGGTTGCAGAGCCGCGCCGCTGACGTGGTACACGCGCTCCATCGGCGGGTAGCAGATGCCCGCATCGGCACAACCCTGCGACGTCACCGCCAGATCAAATGGTCCGGCCGCTTGCTTAACGGGAATCCGGATCGTCAACTCGTTCCGATACGTCTCGACGTCCTTGTTAAAGGTCTGATCGAACTTGACGTGCCCCGCGGGCAATCGCGGTTCGCCGATCGTGGCCGTTCCGTTGCGGGTCGCGAAGGCGAAGCGCTCGCGGTACATGTAGTAGCCATCCGCGATTTTGTAGGTCACCTCGACTTCGCCGGGCCTCTCCTTCGCGCTGAATTTGAAGGCGACCGCCGGATCAAGGAAGTCATCCGCAGCACGAGCCAGCGTGCCGAACTGCGCAAAAAACACGCAACCAACTAGGAAAAATAGCGTACGCAGCGCATTGCGCGCGCGTCGGTCGAGACCGTTAAACATGGAGGGTACGTTGAGTTTCAGCAGTGATCCACTGGCCGTACGCGGCCGATGCCGTCGCTTGCCACGAGAGGATCTCCGGCGTGTCGTAGGGATGGTGAGCCTGAATGAACTGCTCCAGTTCAAGCGCACGCGCCGCGCTAGTCTTGAACAGCAACTGGATCTCGTGCGCCGTTTCGATCGCGCCCTGCCAGTGGTAGCTGGACTGCACGGCACCTAGCTGCGTGACGCAGGCGCATAGCCGTGTGGCCAAGGCATCCGCAGCAAGCTTCTGAGCCACGGCCGCGTCAGGCACCGTCGTCAGAATCAAGGTCACATTCACGCTCACAGATGGCTCCGGCCAGGCACGATTCAGGTGCCGATATCGTATCACCTAGCCTTGCCCTACCGCAGACGGCGATGCGGCAGATGGCCGCGCGCACCGCATTCTGGCGCGCGCGTTATGGCGCTGGAAACAAAAAAGCCAGGCTTGGCGCCTGGCTTTCTTTTGATGCTAAAAAGCTTACTCAGCTTCTTGCACTTCGACTTCTTCAACTTCCGGACGGTCGAGCAGTTCGACCAGTGCCATCGGAGCGTTGTCACCAACGCGGAAGCCGAACTTCAGCACGCGCAGGTAGCCGCCCGGGCGGGTAGCGTAACGCGGGCCCAGAACTTCGAACAGCTTCGTGACCGAGTCACGATCGCGCAGGCGGTTGAATGCCAGACGACGATTTGCCAGCGACGGCTTCTTGCCGAGCGTGATCAGCGGCTCGACGACTTTACGGAGTTCTTTCGCCTTCGGCAGCGTGGTCTTGATGACTTCGTGCTCGATCAGCGAGTTGGACATATTACGGAGCATTGCCAGACGGTGGCTGCTCGTGCGGTTCAGTTTCCGCAAACCATGACGGTGACGCATGTTAATTCCTTCGATTCAAAGTTTTGGTCCAGCTCTTCTATCGCTCTCGAACTTCCCGCGGTTTCCCAACGGTAGCGAGTGCACGGGCCGGTAGTGAAAAAAGACAAGACGCGGATTTTAAAGGAAAATCCGCGTCTTTGCCAGTGCAGCGACGGGGTTCTGCCCCGGGATTACTTGTCCAGACCAGCCGGCGGCCAGTTCTCGAGTTTCATGCCGAGCGTCAAACCACGCGACGCCAGTACTTCCTTGATTTCGTTCAGCGACTTGCGGCCCAGATTCGGCGTCTTGAGCAGCTCGTTTTCCGTGCGCTGGATCAGGTCGCCGATGTAGTAAATGTTCTCGGCCTTCAGGCAGTTCGCGGAACGAACCGTCAGTTCGAGATCATCAACCGGGCGCAGCAGGATCGGATCGATCTGCGGCGCGCGCGACGGCGCTTCAGCCGTTGCTTCGGTGCCTTCCAGAGCAGCGAAGACCGACAGTTGATCGACCAGAATGCGCGCCGATTGACGGATCGCTTCTTCCGGCGAAATCACACCGTTGGTTTCGATGTTCATCACGAGCTTGTCGAGGTCGGTACGCTGTTCGACGCGGGCGCTTTCCACGGCATAGCTCACGCGGCGAACCGGCGAGAACGACGCATCCAGCACGATACGGCCGATGATCTTGGCCGACTCTTCGCCATAACGACGCACATTGCCCGGCACATAGCCGCGGCCCTTTTCGACCTTGATCTGCACGTCGAGCTTGCCGCCCTTCGACAGATGCGCAATCACGTGATTCGGGTTGATCACTTCGCAATCGTGCGCAAGTTCGATGTCGCCAGCGGTGACAACGCCTTCGCCTTCCTTGCGCAGCGTAACCGTCACTTCGTCACGATTATGCAGCTTGAAGACCACGCCCTTCAGGTTCAACAACAGGTTGACCACATCCTCTTGCACACCGTCGAGCGTCGAATACTCATGCACGACGCCTGCGATCGTCACCTCGGTCGGCGCATAGCCCACCATCGACGACAGCAGCACGCGCCGGAGCGCGTTACCCAAGGTGTGGCCGTAACCGCGTTCAAACGGTTCCATGACCACTTTCGCGTGGCTCTCACCAAGCGATTCAACAGCGATGATCTTGGGCTTCAACAAACTGGTTTGCATAGGTTTTCCTTTTCAATACCCTCGGCTCGTTACACCGATAAGGCTGACCGGTAACAACCTGAAAATAAACAGCCGAGACGCCCCCTTGCTTAGCGCAATCGAGGTGCCCCGGCCGTTAATCCGATTACCGCGAATACAATTCGACGATCAGGCTTTCGTTGATATCGCCAGCGATGTCGCTGCGTTCCGGCTTCTGCTTGAACGTGCCTTCGAACTTCTTCGAATCAACAGCGACCCAGCTCGGCAGACCGCCTTGCTCAGCCAGCGACAGCGCTTCGAGAATACGCGCCTGCTTCTTCTTCTGTTCGCGGACAGCAACGACGTCGCCAGCCTTCACTTGCATCGACGGGATGTTCGACACAACGCCGTTCACCGTGATCGCCTTGTGGCTCACCAGCTGACGCGCTTCAGCGCGCGTCGAGCCGAAGCCCATGCGATACACGACGTTATCCAGACGCGATTCGAGCAGTTGCAGCAGGTTTTCACCCGTGTTGCCCTTCAAGCGGTCAGCTTCAGCGAAGTAACGGCGGAATTGGCGCTCGAGGACACCGTAGATGCGCTTCACTTTTTGCTTTTCGCGCAGCTGCGTGCCGTAGTCGGACGTACGTGCACCCGAGGTGCGGCCGTGCTGGCCGGGCTTGCTGTCAAGCTTGCACTTGTCAGCGAGCGAACGACGGGCGCTCTTCAGGAAAAGGTCAGTGCCTTCACGGCGGGACAGCTTGGCCTTAGGGCCGATATAACGTGCCACGTTGATTCCTTCTATGATTAATCACGCAAATGCATGCATTCGCGCTAGTCCGAACCCTTTGGGTCGAACGGTGGGCTTAGTCAATTCAATAGCGCAAGCAGCCTGCCGCCGCGCAGGGCGGCAACAGGCGCTGGCAAAACAAGCGTCTTAGATACGACGACGCTTCGGCGGACGGCAGCCGTTGTGCGGGACGGGAGTCACGTCGGAGATCGCGGTGATCTTGATGCCAAGACCATGCAACGCGCGCACCGCCGACTCACGGCCAGGACCGGGGCCCTTGATCCGCACTTCGAGGTTCTTCACGCCGTATTCCATCGCCACGCGGCCAGCCGATTCGGCTGCCACCTGGGCTGCAAACGGGGTCGACTTACGCGAACCCTTGAAGCCCTGACCACCCGACGTTGCCCAAGCAAGTGCATTGCCTTGACGATCAGTGATCGTGATGATGGTGTTATTGAACGACGCGTGAACGTGAACCACGCCCTCGGCGACGTTCTTCTTGACCTTCTTGCGAACGCGTTGCGCCGCGGAGTTGTTCGAAGCCTTAGCCATTACGTTTTCCTGTAACTGTCAGTTCCGCTTACTTCTTCAGCGATTGCGCTGCACGACGCGGACCCTTGCGCGTACGGGCATTCGTACGCGTACGTTGGCCGCGCAGGGGCAAGCCCTTACGATGCCGAACGCCACGGTAGCAGCCGAGATCCATCAGGCGCTTGATGTTCATCGTCGTTTCACGGCGCAGATCGCCTTCAACGATGAACTTGCCGACTTCTTCACGCAGCTTTTCGAGGTCTGCGTCGTTCAGGTCTTTGACCTTCTTCGAAAATGCCACACCAGCAGCGACGCAAATGTCGCGCGAGCGCGTGCGGCCGATACCGTAGATAGCCGTGAGGCCGATTTCGGTATGCTGGTGATTCGGGATGTTAACCCCTGCGATACGAGCCATTGTTTTTCCTCAAACAAAAAGCGCAAGCAAAAGCGCGGCGTTCAGCCTTGACGCTGTTTGTGGCGCGGATCAGAGCTGCAAATCACGCGCACAACGCCTTTGCGCTTGATGATCTTGCAATTGCGGCAAATGCGCTTAACCGATGCCATCACTTTCATGATATTACCCTTTTTTCAAATCACTTCGCCCGGAACACGATCCGCGCACGCGACAGATCGTAAGGCGTCAATTCAACCGTCACCTTGTCGCCCGGCAAGATCCGGATGTAGTGCATCCGCATCTTCCCAGATATGTGTCCCAATACGACATGGCCGTTTTCCAGCTTCACCCTGAAGGTAGCATTAGGCAGGTTTTCGATGACTTCACCCTGCATCTGGATCACATCGTCTTTGGCCATAAGTCCTTTCAACGCATCGGGACGCCGCCGCCTTTGAAATTAGCTTTCTTCAGCAGCGATTCATACTGTTGCGACATAACGTACGACTGCACCTGCGCCATGAAATCCATTGTGACGACGACAATGATCAGCAGCGACGTTCCACCAAAATAAAACGGCACGTTCCAGCGCAGCACCAGAAACTCGGGCAGCAGACAAACGAACACGATGTAGATCGCACCGGCCAGCGTCAGACGCGTGAGGATGCGGTCAATGTATCGGGCCGTTTGATCGCCCGGGCGGATGCCTGGGACGAAAGCGCCACTCTTTTTCAGGTTGTCGGCCGTCTCTCTGCTGTTGAACACCAGTGCGGTGTAGAAGAAACAGAAGAAAACGATCGCCAACGCGTACAGCAACACGTACACGGGTTGACCGGGCTTAAGGGCTTCGGCCACGTTGTGCAACGTGTCTGCGAACCAGCTGGTACGCGACCCCGAACTAAACCAGTTCAGGATGGTTGCCGGGAAGAGAATGATCGACGATGCAAAGATCGGCGGAATCACGCCCGACATGTTCAATTTCAGCGGCAAATGCGAAGACTGACCGCCGTAAATCTTGTTACCGACTTGCCGCTTTGCGTAGTTCACAAGAATCTTGCGCTGGCCGCGTTCGATGAACACCACCAGATACGTCACAGCAGCAATCAGCGCGACGACGATAATCGCGGATATCGGACTCATCGAACCGGTTTGCACCAGCGAAACAAGACCACCGATTGCATTCGGGAAGCCCGCTGCAATCCCGCCGAAAATAATGATCGAGATACCGTTGCCAAGCCCGCGCTCCGTGATCTGCTCACCCAGCCACATCAGGAACATCGTGCCGGTCACCAGCGTCACGACCGTCGTCAACCGAAAAACCATTCCCGGATCAATCACCAGGCCAGGCTGATTTTCCAACGCCACGGCAATGCCGAACGCCTGGAACGTCGCCAGCAGGACCGTGAAGATACGCGTGTACTGCGTAATCTTCCGTTGACCCGCTTGCCCTTCCTTTTTCAGCGCTTCGAGCTGCGGCGAGACAATCGCCAGCAACTGCATGATGATCGACGCCGAAATATACGGCATGATCCCCAGCGCAAAAATCGTGAACCGCGAAAGTGCGCCACCCGAAAACATGTTGAACATGCCAAGGATGCCGCCCGACTGGCTTTGGAAAAGCTTTGCCAGCTGGTCCGGGTCAATACCCGGCACCGGAATATGCGCGCCGATACGGTAGACGATCAGCGCCAGCAGCAGGAACACTGCCCGCCGACGCAGATCGCCGAACTTCGCCGCGCCGCGACCGGGTTTTGCGAGACTCGGGCTGTTAGCCAAGTACCTTCTCCGATGCAAATGCTAGTGACGGCAATTAGCTTGCGCGTTACTCGGCAAAAGAGCCGCCGGCTGCTTCGATAGCAGCGCGCGCACCCTTCGTCGCACCCAGACCCTTCACAACGACCTTGCGCTTGAGCTCGCCCGTCGCGATGATCTTGGCGCTCTTGATCAACTCGCCGACCAAGCCGGCCTGCTTCAGAGCCAGCAGATCGATTTCGTCGACCGGCAGCTTTTCCAGATCCGAGAGACGCACCTCACCAACGAATTCCTTCGTCAGCGAAGTAAAGCCACGCTTCGGCAGGCGACGTTGCAGCGGCATTTGACCGCCTTCGAAGCCAACCTTGTGAAAGCCGCCTGAGCGCGACTTCTGACCCTTGTGACCGCGGCCAGCCGTCTTGCCCAGACCGGAGCCGATACCACGGCCGACGCGACGCTTAGCGTGCTTCGAGCCTTCAGCCGGCTTCAGGTTATTCAATTCCATTATCAACTCCTTGAGTCCTGGTCAGCCGCTTAGCTGATGACCTTAACGAGGTACGAAACCTTGTTGATCATGCCGCGCACAGCCGGCGTGTCCTGCAACTCGCTGACCGAGTTGAGTCGGCGCAGGCCCAAGCCACGCACCGTTGCACGGTGCGTCTCACGGGTGCCGATCAGGCTCTTGACGAGCTGGACCTTGACAGTTTTATCAGACATGGTGTCCACCTTAGCCCAGAATATCTTCGACGGACTTGCCGCGCTTCGCCGCGATGTCGCCCGGCGTGGACTGCTTGCGCAGACCGTCGAGCGTTGCACGAACGAGGTTGTACGGGTTCGTCGAACCGTGGCTCTTAGCAACCACGTTTTGCACGCCCATTACGTCGAACACTGCGCGCATCGGGCCACCAGCGATCACGCCCGTACCGTCCTTCGCCGGAGCGAGGAGAACTGCGGATGCGCCGTGCTTACCATGCACTTCGTGTTGCAACGTACCGTTCTTCAGCGGCACCTTGAACATGTTACGGCGAGCTTGTTCCATTGCCTTTTGAACAGCAACCGGAACTTCCTTCGCTTTGCCCTTGCCCATGCCGATGCGGCCATCGCCGTCGCCAACCACGGTCAGTGCGGCGAAACCGAGAATCCGGCCGCCCTTCACAACCTTGGTCACGCGGTTGACCGAAATCATCTTTTCGCGCAGGCCGTCGTCGCGTTCGTCAGCCTGAACTTTCGCTTGCATCTTTGCCATGACGAATTCTTCCCTTAGAACTTGAGTCCGGCTTCGCGCGCCGCATCAGCCAGCGCTTTCACGCGGCCGTGGTAACGGAAACCCGAACGGTCGAAGGCGACGGATTCGATGCCGGCAGCCTTAGCCTTTTCTGCGATGCGCTTACCGATCAGCGTGGCAGCAGCGACGTTGCCGCCCTTGCCCGTTTGATCAGCCAATTGCGCACGCACTTCGGCTTCGAGCGTCGACGCGCTGGCGAGCACCTTGGTGCCGCACGGCGAGAACACTTGCGCATAGATGTGCGTGTTCGTGCGATGCACGGCGAGACGCGCGACCTGCAGCTCAGCGATCTTGATACGCGTCTGACGAGCGCGGCGCAGGCGAGATTGAGTCTTATCCATGATTGCGCACCCTTACTTCTTCTTCGTTTCTTTGAGGATCACAACCTCATTGGCGTAACGCACACCCTTGCCCTTGTAGGGCTCCGGCGGGCGATAGCCGCGCACTTCTGCAGCGACCTGGCCAACTTGTTGCTTATTGATCCCCTTGATCACGATTTCGGTTTGCGTCGGGGTTTCAGCCTTGACGCCTTCCGGCATCTGGTGCACCACAGGGTGCGAGAAACCCAGCGACAGGTTCAGCTTGTCGCCTTGCGCTTGTGCGCGATAACCAACGCCAACCAGCGTCAGCTTGCGCTCGAAACCCTTCGTCACGCCGTTCACCATGTTCGCAACCAGTGCGCGCATCGTGCCCGACATCGCATTCGCTTCGCGGCTTTCGTCAACCGGCTCAAAATTCAGCGTGCCGTTGTCGTTCACCACTTTCACGAGGCGGTTTGCCGCCTGCGTAATCGTACCCAGCGGGCCCTTGACGGTGATGCGATCGTCGCTCAGGGCCACTTCTGCGCCTTGCAGCGCGACCGGGCTTTTACCTACTCGAGACATGTTTCTCTCCTTTCGGCCTTAAGCGACGTAGCAGATGACTTCGCCGCCAACGCCCGTTGCACGCGCCTTGCGGTCCGTCATCACGCCCTTCGGCGTCGACACGATTGCCACGCCGAGGCCATTCATGACCACGGGGATGTCGTTACGGCCGCGGTACACACGCAGACCAGGCTTCGAAACGCGTTCAATGCGTTCGATGACCGGACGGCCAGCGTAGTACTTCAACACGATGTTCAATTCAGACTTCGCACCTTCGGACTTCACTGCGAAATCATCGATATAGCCTTCGTCCTTCAGGACCTGCGCAATCGCAACCTTGACTTTCGACGAGGGCATAGTCACCGAGACTTTCTCAACCATCTGCGCATTGCGGATGCGAGTCAGCATATCGGCGATAGGATCACTCATGCTCATTTACGTTTCTCCTATTACCAGCTCGCCTTGGTCAGGCCAGGGATCTCGCCGCGAAACGCGATTTCGCGAATCTTGTTACGCGCCAGCCCGAATTTACGGAACGTGCCACGCGGGCGACCGGTAATTGCGCAACGATTGCGCTTACGGGTCGGATTAGAGTTGCGCGGCAGTTGTTGCAGTTCCAGACGTGCTGCGTAATGCTCTTCGTCCGACTTGCTCATATCGCCGATGATCGCTTTCAGCTCTGCACGCTTGGGAGCGTACTTAGCGGCCAGGCGAGCACGCTTCTTTTCACGTTCGATCAGTGCCAGTTTAGCCACGGTAACCTCAGTTTCTGAACGGGAACTTGAAGCTGGCGAGCAGAGCCTTTGCTTCGTCGTCGGTCTTCGCAGTCGTCGTGATGCTGATGTTCAGCCCACGCAGTGCGTCGATCTTGTCGTAGTCGATTTCGGGGAAAATGATCTGCTCTTTCACACCGATGTTGTAGTTGCCGCGACCATCGAATGCACGACCCGACACGCCACGGAAGTCACGCACACGGGGGAGCGCGACCGTCACGAAACGGTCCAGAAATTCGTACATTGCTTGACCACGCAACGTGACCATTGCACCGATCGGATAGCCTTGACGGATCTTGAAGCCAGCGATTGCCTTGCGTGCCTTCGTGATCACCGGCTTCTGGCCTGCGATCTTCGTCAGGTCGCCAACGGCGTTTTCGATGATCTTCTTGTCAGCAACGGCTTCGCCAAGACCCATGTTCAGGGTGATCTTGGTGATGCGCGGCACTTCCATCACGGACTTGTAACCGAACTTCTCGATGAGGCCGGGTACAACCTTTTCTTTGTAAAACTCTTGCAAACGAGCCATTTTTTTACTCCGCAGCGTCAGGCGCTCAGCTCGGCACCGGTCGTTTTAAGGAAACGGACTTTCTTGTCTCCCTCGACCTTGATGCCTACACGCGACGCCTTGCCATTCGCGTCGACCAATGCGACGTTCGAAATTTGCAGCGGCATCGTCTTGGCTTCCACACCGCCCGTCGTACCCTTCATCGGGTTCGGCTTGACGTGCTTCTTGACGAGGTTGATACCCTCGACAATCACTTTGCCTTCGCCAACGGACAGCACGACGCCGCGCTTGCCTTTATCTTTGCCGGTGATGACGATAACTTCGTCACCTTTGCGAATCTTGTTCATCGCGACTCCTTACAGCACTTCAGGTGCCAACGAAACGATCTTCATGAATCGTTCGCTGCGCAACTCGCGCGTGACAGGCCCGAAAATACGGGTGCCAATAGGTTCGAGCTTGGCATTCAACAACACAGCGGCGTTGCCATCGAACTTGATCAGCGAGCCGTCCTGACGGCGCACGCCCTTGGCGGTGCGAACCACCACGGCGTTATAAATTTCGCCTTTCTTCACGCGCCCGCGCGGCGTTGCTTCTTTGACGGTCACCTTGATGATGTCGCCAATGCTGGCATAACGACGCTTCGAGCCGCCGAGCACCTTGATGCACATGACTTCACGTGCACCCGTGTTGTCGGCCACTTCAAGCCGAGTTTCGGTCTGGATCATGGTTTATCTTTCCCAACTTAATCCGGCCACACCACCATGGCGTACCCGGTCAGTCTTGGTCCCGTCAGCCAATCGGCTGCTTGGGTATGAACAGCAGCGACGGCAAACGAAACCCGCCATCGCAATCCGGTGAATCCTTCGGAACAGACTGGCGCCCGATCCGCTTCCCCCACCAACTTCGCCCGCGACGGGGCTCCCATAAAAGAGGGAAGACCGAGATTATAACAAATAATCTCGGTCTTGCAAGCGAAACTTACTGCGATTTCAATTACTTCTACAACATTGCGGCGTCAGATGACGCGAGCAGCCTCGACCAGGCGAGCCACAACCCAAGCTTTCGTCTTCGAAATCGGACGCGTTTCCTGGATTTCAACGAGGTCGCCCTCGTTGTACGTGTTCGCATCGTCGTGCGCGTGGTACTTCTTCGAACGCACAACGTACTTGCCGTAGATCGGGTGCTTCACGCGGTGCTCAACCAGCACGGTGACCGTCTTGTCCATCTTGTTGCTGACGACCTTGCCGACCAGCGTCCGCTTGAGCGAGGTTTTTACGCTATCGTTCATTTCTGGTTCGCCTTCTCAGTCAGGACGGTCCGCACACGTGCGATGTCGCGACGAACCTTCTTCAGCTGGCTCGTGTTCGTGAGCTGCTGGGTCGCGAGTTGCATGCGCAGGCCGAATTGCGCCTTCAACAGGTCCGACAGCTCCTTGTTGAGCGCGGCCTGATCTTTCTGGTGAAGTTCGGAAGCCTTCATCATTTGCTCCTTAGGCGCCGAGCTGACGCACGATAAACGTCGTCTTGAGCGGCAGCTTAGCTGCAGCCAGACGGAACGCTTCGCGTGCCAGCTCTTCGGTTACGCCGTCCATTTCGTACAGCATCTTGCCCGGTTGAATCTCTGCGACGTAGTACTCAGGGTTACCTTTACCGTTACCCATCCGTACTTCAGCCGGCTTGTGCGAGATCGGCTTGTCCGGGAAGATGCGGATCCAGATGCGGCCACCACGCTTGATGTGACGCGTCATTGCACGACGTGCCGCTTCAATCTGGCGCGCGGTCAAGCGACCACGACCGATAGCCTTCAGGCCGAACTCACCGAACGACACCGCGTTGCCGCGGGTAGCGATACCGGTGTTACGACCCTTCTGCTCTTTGCGATACTTTCTGCGTTTCGGTTGCAGCATCGTTATTCTCCAGTCTTCCCGCCGTCGCCGGCACCGCCAGCACGACGGGGAGCGCCACGGCGTGCACCTGCCGGGCCACCACCTTCACCATCGCGACGCGGACGGCGATCGCCACCCGGACGTGCGTTGCGGCGCGGACGCTTTTCTTCGGCGACTTCTTCAACCACCGGTGCGTCGTTGCGGCCGAGCGTGTCGCCCTTGTAGACCCACACCTTCACGCCGATGATGCCGTACGTCGTCTTTGCTTCCGACGTTGCGTAGTCGATATCAGCACGCAGCGTATGAAGCGGCACGCGACCTTCGCGATACCATTCCGTACGAGCGATTTCGATACCGTTCAGGCGGCCAGCGCTCATGATCTTGATGCCTTGAGCACCCAGACGCATCGCGTTTTGCATCGCACGCTTCATCGCGCGGCGGAACATAATCCGGCGCTCGAGCTGTTGCGTGATCGAATCCGCGATCAGTTGCGCATCGGTTTCCGGCTTACGGATTTCTTCGATGTTGACGTGAACCGGAACGCCCATGCGCTTTTGCAGCTCGGACTTCAGCAGTTCAATGTCTTCACCCTTCTTACCGATCACGACACCCGGACGCGAGCTGAAAATCGTGATACGGGCGTTCTTTGCAGGACGCTCGATCACAACGCGGCCGACGGACGCGTTCTTCAGCTTTTTCTTCAGGTATTCACGAACACCGATGTCTTCCTGCAACATCGCCGCGAAATTGTTGTTGTTCGCGTACCAACGCGACGCCCAATTGCGGCTGACGGCCAAACGGAAGCCAGTCGGATGAATTTTCTGTCCCATCGTATGACCCCTTAATTCCCGACCGTCACAGTGATGTGACAGGATTGCTTCTCGATGCGGTTACCGCGGCCTTTAGCGCGCGCGGTAAAACGCTTGAGCGACGCAGCCTTGTCGATGTAGATGCTCGTGATCTTGAGCTCATCGATATCGGCGCCTTCGTTATGCTCCGCATTCGCGATCGCCGACAGCACGACCTTTTTCACGATTCCCGCAGCCTTCTTCGGCGAAAACGTCAGAACGTTCAGCGCCTTGTCGACCGGCAAACCGCGGATCTGGTCAGCCACAAGGCGCGTTTTCTGCGCCGAGATGCGGGCACCGCGATGAATTGCTTTCACTTCCATCATGAGCCCCTTATTTCTTAGCCTTCTTGTCGGCTGCGTGACCCTTGAACGTACGGGTCAGTGCGAACTCGCCAAGCTTGTGGCCGACCATGTTTTCCGAGATGTACACCGGAACGTGTTGACGGCCGTTATGAACGGCGATCGTCAGACCGATGAAATCCGGGAGGATCGTCGAGCGACGCGACCAGGTTTTAATCGGCTTCTTATCCCGCGAAGCTGCTGCCGCCTCAACTTTCTTCAGCAAATGGGCGTCGCAGAACGGACCTTTTTTTACAGAACGTGCCATTGCCTACTCCTTAACGCTTGTGACGGCGCTGGACGATCATGCTCGTCGTGCGCTTGTTGCTGCGGGTGCGATAACCCTTAGCAGGTGTGCCCCACGGGCTCACCGGATCGCGACCTGCAGCCGTCTTGCCTTCACCACCACCGTGCGGGTGATCGACCGGGTTCATTGCAACGCCACGCACCGTCGGGCGGATACCGCGCCAGCGGTTCGCGCCAGCCTTACCGATTTGACGGAGGCTATGCTCTTCGTTGCCAACTTCACCAATCGTCGCGCGGCACTCAACGTGGACGCGGCGGATTTCACCCGAGCGCAGGCGGACCTGTGCGTAGATGCCTTCACGAGCCAGCAGCATCGCCGACGTACCAGCCGAACGCGCCATTTGCGCGCCCTTGCCAGGCAGCATTTCGATGCAGTGAATCGTCGTACCGACCGGAATGTTGCGGATCGGCAGCGTGTTGCCTGCACGAATCGGCGCTTCCGAACCTGACATCAGTTGCTGACCGACGGTGATACCCTTCGGAGCGATGATGTAGCGGCGTTCGCCGTCTGCGTACAGAACCAGCGCAATGTTCGCGCTACGGTTCGGATCGTACTCAAGGCGTTCGACCTTCGCTGCGATACCGTCCTTGTTGCGACGGAAATCGACGACACGATAGTGATGCTTGTGACCACCACCCTTATGACGGGTCGTGATGTGGCCGTTGTTGTTACGGCCGGCGGTCGTGGATTGCGAGTCGAGCAGCGGTGCGAACGGCTTGCCCTTATGCAGATCCTTGTTGACCACCTTGACCATCGCGCGGCGGCCCGGCGAAGTCGGCTTAACTTTAACGATTGCCATGATTACTTGGCCTCCGCTTCAAAGTTGATTTCCTGGCCGGGCTTCAGGCAGACATACGCCTTCTTCACGTCCTTGCGCTTGCCCATGAAGCGGCCAAAGCGCTTGGCTTTGCCCTTCGAGACCAGCACGTTGACGGAATTGACTTCCACCTTGAACAGCAGCTCGACTGCAGCTTTCACTTCCTGCTTCGTGGCATCGGGCGCGACTTCGAACACGACTTGCTCGTTCTTGTCGGCCACCAGCGTCGCCTTTTCGGAGATCACCGGCGCGAGCAGGACCTGCATCAAACGATGATCGTTCTTGCGAATCTCGCTCATGACAGCAACTCCTCGATCTGGGCGACCGCAGCCTTCGTGATCAGGATCTTCTTGAAGTAGATCAGCGACAGCGGGTCGGCGTAACGCGGCTCGACAACTGCCACATGGGCGAGGTTGCGCGACGCGAGGTACAGGTTTTCGTCAACCGTGTCGGTAATCACCAGCACGGAGTCGAGACCCATCGCCTTGAATTTTTCGGCCAGCAGCTTCGTCTTCGGCGCTTCGAGCGTCAGCTCGTCGACTACCGAGATACGGCCTTCGCGGGCCAGCTGCGAGAAGATCGAGCAGAGACCTGCGCGATGCATCTTCTTGTTGACCTTGTGCGAAAAGTTTTCTTCCGGCGAATTCGGGAAGATCCGGCCACCGCCGCGCCACAACGGGCTCGACGACATACCGGCACGGGCGCGGCCCGTACCCTTCTGGCGCCACGGCTTCTTGGTCGTGTGCTTGACTTGCTCACGGTCCTTCTGCGCGCGGTTACCACTACGGGCATTCGCTTGATACGCCACCACCACCTGGTGAATCAGGGCTTCGTTGTAATCGCGGCCGAACACGACGTCCGACGCGCTAACGCCTGCACCTTCCTGACCATTGGCATTCAGGAGCTTAAGTTCCATTATTTCGCTCCTTTCACGGCACGCGTCTTCACGGCCGGCGTAACGAATACCTTGCCACCCTTCGCACCCGGAACGGCGCCCTTGACCAGCAACAGCTTGCGGTCAGCGTCGATACGAGCGATTTCGAGGTTTTGCACGGTTACCGTATCGTCACCCATGTGACCGGTCATGCGCTTACCCGGGAAAACACGACCCGGATCCTGCGCCATACCGATCGAACCCGGCACGTTGTGCGAGCGCGAGTTACCGTGCGATGCACGGCCGGATGCGAAGTTGTAACGCTTGATGGTACCGGCGTAGCCCTTACCGATCGACACGCCTTGCACGTCGACCTTCTGGCCTACTTCGAACAGGTCGGGACCGACCACGGTGCCGTTCGACAACTCGGCAGCCTTGGCAGCATCGATCTGGAATTCTTTGAGGATTTCACCGGCTTGAACACCGGCTTTGGCGAGATGACCGGCCAACGGCTTCGTCACGCGCGATGCACGGCGCGTACCGAATGCAACCTGCACGGCCGTGTAGCCGTCGGTTTCAACAGTCTTGATCTGCGTCACGCGGTTGTCGGACACGTCCAGCACGGTAACGGGAATCGAATCCCCTTCTGCCGTGAAGATACGGGTCATGCCAACCTTGCGACCTACGAGTCCAAGGCTCATCGTTTTCTCCATTCCCGACTGCGATTGGTCGGGGCTAATTTACAAAATGCCGGTGCCGTTTCGGGCATGAATTCATGCTGCAGCACACCGACTTTTTTGCGCAAATGCGCGAAAAGCCCACTATTATAGCGAGGCCTCTCGTTTTCCGCAAGCAATCAATGACTTAGCGTTGCCAGGTACGCCAGGCAACGCTTTGAAGCCTTATTGCAGCTTGATTTCCACGTCCACGCCAGCCGGCAGGTCCAGCTTCATCAATGCGTCAACGGTCTTATCCGTCGGATCGACGATGTCCATCAGACGTTGGTGCGTACGGATTTCGAGCTGGTCGCGCGACGTCTTGTTGACGTGCGGTGAACGCAGGATGTCGAAGCGTTGAATACGGGTCGGCAGGGGAACCGGACCACGAACGATTGCGCCAGTCCGCTTTGCCGTGTCGACGATTTCAGCAGCCGATTGATCGATCAGGCGATAGTCGAAAGCCTTCAGGCGAATACGGATTTTCTGGTTCTGCATGACAATTCCTTGGAAAGAGCGAGGCGATATTGCACCGCCAGACAGTAAAAGAACGTAGAGCCGGATGCCCGCTGAGGGCGGGCGCCCGGCTCCGGGCACCACTTACAGCAAATACGTCAATCCGCGATTTTACTCGAGAATCTTGGCAACCACACCTGCGCCAACCGTACGGCCGCCTTCGCGGATTGCGAAGCGCAGACCTTCTTCCATCGCGATCGGGTTGATCAGCTTCACCGTGATCGACACGTTGTCGCCCGGCATGACCATTTCCTTGTCCTTCGGCAACTCGATCGAGCCCGTCACGTCCGTCGTACGGAAGTAGAACTGCGGACGGTAGTTGTTGAAGAACGGCGTGTGACGACCGCCTTCATCCTTGCTCAGCACGTACACTTCAGCCGTGAAGTGCGTGTGCGGGTTGATCGAACCCGGCTTGGCCAGAACCTGGCCACGCTCCACGTCTTCACGCTTCGTGCCGCGCAGCAGGATACCGACGTTGTCGCCTGCCTGACCCTGGTCGAGCAGCTTGCGGAACATTTCCACGCCCGTGCAGGTCGTCTTCACCGTCGGCTTGATACCGACGATTTCGATTTCCTCGCCAACCTTCACAACGCCGCGCTCAACGCGACCCGTCACCACCGTGCCGCGACCCGAGATCGAGAACACGTCTTCCACCGGCATCAGGAATGCGCCGTCAACTGCGCGCTCCGGCGTCGGGATGTACGTGTCCAGCGCGTCGGCCAGATTCATGATCGCCACTTCGCCCAGCTCGCCCTTGTCGCCTTCCAGCGCCAGCTTGGCCGAACCCTTGATGATCGGCGTTTCGTCGCCCGGGAAGTCGTACTTCGACAGAAGTTCGCGAACTTCCATCTCGACCAGCTCCAGCAGCTCAGCGTCGTCCACCATGTCGCACTTGTTCAGGAACACGATGATGTACGGAACGCCAACCTGACGCGCCAGCAGGATGTGCTCACGCGTTTGCGGCATCGGGCCGTCAGCGGCCGAGCACACCAGGATCGCGCCGTCCATCTGCGCTGCGCCCGTGATCATGTTCTTCACATAGTCAGCGTGGCCCGGGCAGTCGACGTGTGCGTAGTGGCGGTTAGCCGTTTCATACTCGACGTGTGCCGTGTTGATCGTGATACCACGTGCCTTTTCTTCCGGCGCCGCGTCGATCTGGTCGTATGCCTTCGCTTCGCCGCCAAACTTCTGCGTCAGAACCGTCGTGATCGCTGCCGTCAGCGTGGTCTTGCCGTGGTCAACGTGACCGATCGTGCCGACGTTCACGTGCGGCTTGGTCCGTTCGAATTTACCTTTAGCCATGTTTCTCTTCTTTCAAAAAGTTAATCGTTGAATGACTTGCCGCGCGATTACTTCGACTTCGCGTTGATGATCGCTTCGGACACGTTACGCGGTGCTTCGGAGTAGTGCTTGAACTCCATCGTGTACGTTGCACGACCTTGGGTCAGCGAACGCAGCGACGTCGAGTAGCCGAACATTTCCGACAGCGGGACTTCGGCGCGAACGATCTTGCCGCCGCCAACCATGTCGTCCATGCCCTGCACGATGCCGCGACGACCCGACAGGTCGCCCATCACGTTGCCCATGTAATCTTCAGGCGTTTCGACTTCCACAGCCATCATCGGTTCGAGGATGACCGGTTGAGCCTTGCGCATTGCTTCCTTGAACGCCATCGAGCCGGCCATGCGGAACGCATTTTCGTTCGAGTCAACGTCGTGGTACGAACCGAACGTCAGGTGAACCTTGACGTCGACGACCGGGAAGCCTGCCAGCACGCCTGCCTTCAGCGTTTCCTGGATACCCTTGTCCACCGCCGGGATGTATTCGCGCGGAATCACACCGCCCTTGATCTCGTCGAGGAACTCGTAGCCCTTGCCTTGCTCATTCGGCTCGAGCGTGATGACCGCGTGACCGTACTGGCCGCGACCACCCGACTGCTTGACGAACTTGCCGTCAACGTCTTCCGCCTTACCGCGAATCGTTTCGCGGTAAGCAACTTGCGGCTTGCCGACAGTCGCTTCCACGCCGAATTCGCGCTTCATACGGTCAACCAGAATTTCCAGGTGGAGCTCGCCCATGCCCGAAATAATGGTTTGGCCCGATTCTTCGTCCGTTTGAACGCGGAACGACGGATCTTCTTGTGCCAGACGGTTCAGCGCCAGACCCATCTTTTCCTGGTCAGGCTTCGTCTTCGGTTCAACAGCCTGCGAAATCACCGGCTCCGGGAAAATCATGCGTTCGAGCACGATCGGGCTTTGCGGATCGCACAGCGTGTCGCCGGTCGTCGCGTCTTTCAGGCCGACTGCTGCTGCGATGTCGCCCGCGCGGACTTCCTTGATTTCTTCGCGCTGGTTCGCGTGCATCTGCAGAATACGACCCAGACGTTCCTTCTTGTCTTTGGTCGCGTTCAGCACGGTGTCGCCCGAATTCACGACGCCCGAGTACACACGGAAGAAGATCAGCTGGCCGACAAACGGGTCGGTCATGATCTTGAATGCCAGTGCCGAGAACTTTTCGTCGTCGGCAGCGCGGCGCTCGCCCTTTTCACCGTTTTCCAGCTCGCCGGTAACCGGCGGGATGTCGATCGGCGAAGGCAGGAAGTCGAGCACGGCGTCCAGCATGCGTTGCACGCCCTTGTTCTTGAACGCGGTGCCGCACAGCATCGGCTGGATTTCGCAAGCGATCGTACGGTCGCGCAGACCCTTGATGATTTCCGCTTCAGAGAGCTCGCCCTCTTCCAGGTACTTGTTCATCAATTCTTCGCTCGACTCGGCAGCCGCTTCGACCATTTTCTCGCGCCATTCCGTGCACGAGTCAGCCAGTTCCGCCGGAATTTCTTCGTACGAGAACTTCGTGCCTTGGGACGCTTCGTCCCAAATGATCGCTTTCATCTTCAGCAGATCGACGACGCCCGTGAAGTTCTCTTCCGCGCCGATAGGCACCACGACCGGAACCGGGTTCGCCTTCAGACGCAGCTTGAGCTGGTCGTAAACCTTGAAGAAGTTCGCGCCGGTGCGGTCCATCTTGTTGATGAACGCGAGACGGGGAACCTTGTACTTATTAGCCTGACGCCACACGGTTTCCGACTGGGGCTGAACGCCACCCACCGCACAGTAAACCATGCACGCGCCGTCGAGCACGCGCATCGAGCGCTCGACTTCAATCGTGAAGTCAACGTGGCCCGGGGTGTCGATGATGTTGATGCGGTGCTCAGCGCGGTCGCCGGCCATGCCTTTCCAGAACGCCGTGGTAGCAGCGGACGTGATCGTGATGCCGCGTTCCTGCTCCTGCTCCATCCAGTCCATGGTGGCAGCGCCGTCGTGAACTTCACCAATCTTATGGTTCACGCCGGTGTAGAACAGGATGCGCTCGGTCGTCGTCGTTTTGCCGGCGTCGATGTGAGCGCTAATACCGATGTTACGGTAGCGCTCGATAGGTGTCTTGCGAGCCACTTTGATCCTCTATTGGGATGACGCGATGCGAGAAAATACCCATCGCGCTGTAACACAAACGGGCGAGGCGCTTTGTAAGCGCACCCGCCCGGAATTTCTTTCCGTTTTTTCTGCTAATCCCGGGTTCGGGAAGCTTAGAAACGGAAGTGCGAGAACGCCTTGTTGGCTTCTGCCATCCGGTGAACTTCGTCGCGCTTCTTCATTGCGCCGCCACGGCCTTCGGCCGCTTCGGAGAGTTCACCTGCCAGACGCAGGGCCATCGACTTCTCGCTGCGCTTCTTCGCGGCTTCACGCAGCCAACGCATCGCCAATGCCATACGACGCGACGGGCGCACTTCGACCGGAACCTGATAGTTCGCACCACCAACGCGGCGGCTCTTCACTTCGACCACCGGCTTGACGTTGTTGAGCGCTACCGTGAACACTTCCAGCGGGTCCTTGCCACCCTTGGTCTGGATCTGTTCGAAAGCGCCGTACACGATACGCTCGGCAACCGACTTCTTGCCAGAGAGCATCAGCACGTTCATGAACTTAGCTACATCAACGTTACCGAACTTCGGATCCGGCAACACTTCCCGCTTGGGGACTTCGCGACGACGCGGCATGTTTCTTCCTTTAACTTTTCAGTTGGAGCTATTTTTAGCCCCGCGGCCACCAACTAACCCGATTCATCTCTGACGACTTACCAGCCTGGTCGGGTGACCACTTACTCGACAGCACCGGCGATTCCGGCACCACCGCTATTACCGCCTATGCAGGCGACCTGAAACTACTGACCGGCTAATTACTTGCCAGCTTATTTACCAGCTTTTGCACGCTTCGCACCGTACTTCGAGCGAGCCTGCTTACGATCCTTGACGCCCTGGGTATCCAGCGAGCCGCGAACCATGTGGTAACGCACACCCGGCAAGTCCTTCACACGGCCGCCGCGAATCAGCACGACCGAGTGTTCCTGCAGGTTGTGGCCTTCACCACCGATGTACGAAATGACTTCGAAGCCGTTCGTCAGACGAACCTTGGCAACCTTACGCAGTGCCGAGTTAGGCTTCTTAGGCGTCGTGGTGTACACACGGGTGCACACGCCGCGACGCTGGGGGCAGTCCTGCAAAGCCGGGCTCTTGCTCTTCGTCGTTTCCGACGCGCGGCCTTTGCGAACCAGTTGATTGATGGTTGGCATTGTTTATTCCTGAAATTGAACAAAATCGACGCATCTGTTTCCGGGCAAAGCAGAAACGATTGCGCATCGAACTTCCGGACCCGTCCGCCAGCGCATGATTTGACTTCGCGCGCAGGCATTCCAAGAACCGGAACCTAGCATAATATTCCGAAATTACTAAGGGAGTCAACAGGTTGCGATGTTTCGCACCCCTGCGGAGCTGCCCAGGCGCTCGCTGAGCGCTCAGTCAGCGGCAACGACTTCTAGCAACTCGTCGCCGAAACGGTCGAGTTTGCGCGCACCCATACCCGGAATGCCGCGCAAATCTTCGATGGAATCGGGGCCGTTACGGGCGATTTCAGCCAAAGTCGCGTCGTGGAAGATCACGTACGCCGGCACGCCGTCGCTCTTCGCCGTTTCGGTGCGCCACGCACGCAGCCGTTCCCAGCGCGCACGTTCGCGCGGGCCCATGCCGATTGTCGGGTCGGCGCGCTCACTGGTGCGCCCGGACGATGGACGGGTACGCGTCGGCTTGACGTAACGGCGCATCGTGACGTTCTGCTCGCCCTTGAGCACCGGTTTGCTTGCCTCGGTTAGAACCAGCGAGCCGAATCCCTCGTGGTCGACGGTCAGATAGCCGAACGCGACAAGCTGGCGAAACACCGCGCGCCACTCCGGTTCGCCGAGCGCCGAACCGATACCGTACGTGGTCAGCTTCTCGTGACCTCGCTGAAGGATTTTTTCGCTGCTGTTGCCGCGCAGAATATCGATCAGATGGCCGGCGCCGAAATGAAAACCGCTCGCCCGCTGAGCACGGAACACGCACGAGAGCGCCATCTGCGCCTCCCGCGTCGCATCCCATGTAGCCGGTGGCTCAAGACAGTTGTCACAGTTGCCGCATGGCTTGCTCGACTCGCCGAAATACGCGAGAAGTCGCACTCGCCGGCATGTCGCCGCTTCACACAGACCGAGCAGCGCGTCCAGCTTGCCTGTTTGCACGCGCTTGTGCGCGTCGTCGGCGTCGGATTCGTCGATCATTTTGCGCTGCTGGACGACGTCGCCGAGACCGTAGGCCATCCATGCGTTCGCCGGCATGCCGTCGCGTCCCGCGCGGCCCGTTTCCTGGTAATAGCCTTCGACGCTCTTCGGCAAGTCCAGGTGAGCCACGAAGCGCACGTCCGGCTTATCGATGCCCATGCCGAACGCGATCGTCGCGCACATCACGATTCCCTCTTCACGCTGAAACATCTCCTGATGCTTCTGGCGGATTTCAAACTCCATACCGGCGTGATACGGCAGCGCGCGCATCCCTTTTTCTTTCAACCACTCCGCAGTCTCTTCGACCTTGCGACGCGAGAGGCAATAGACGACGCCGGCGTCAGTCGTGCCGTCCGGCTTCGAATGCTCCGCGCGGATGAAGTCCAGCAACTGCGTACGCGCGTTGTCCTTTTCGACAATTCGATAGCGGATGTTCGGCCGGTCGAAGCTCGACACGAAAATACGTGCGTCATCCAAGGCGAGACGGTGGATGATCTCGTCCCGCGTGATGGCATCCGCGGTAGCTGTGAGCGCGATGCGCGGCACGTTCGGAAACCGCTCGTGCAGCACCGACAACTGGATGTATTCCGGCCGGAAATCGTGCCCCCATTGCGACACGCAATGCGCTTCGTCGATGGCGAACAACCCGATGCGCGTACGCTCCAGTAGCTCCTGGAAACGGGGCGTCATCAAACGCTCCGGCGCCACGTAAAGCAGGTCGATCTCACCGTCGCGCAATGCGCGCTCAGTCGCCATCGCCTCTGCGCTCGACAGCGTCGAATTCAGATACGCCGCCCGCACACCCACTTCCGTAAGCGCGGCCACCTGATCCTGCATCAGCGCGATCAGCGGAGAAACGACGATGCCGGTTCCGAACCCGCCTTCACGGCGCACCAGCGACGGAATCTGATAGCAGAGCGACTTGCCGCCGCCCGTCGGCATCAGCACGAGGCAATCGCCGCCGCCGGCGACGTGCTCGACAATTTCGCCCTGCTGTCCTCTGAACGCGGGGTAACCGAAGACTTCGTTGAGGATTTCGAGCGGACGGGACATGAATTTGAGAGAAGCAGCGTGATGCCGGTGACACGAATTTTACCAACGCATTCGTGCTGCGCCCGCGCTTTACTGCAACGTTAGCCATTCGGGCTAACAAAGCATGGGCAAGCGCACAAAAAGAAAGCGCATAAAAAAAGCCGCTCAGTCGAAACTGAGCGGCTTCGCTGGCTAGAGCTCCAAGCGGCTTGCACCGCCTGGACCTACTGACCTGAGCTTACTCGCCTGAGTGCTGCTGTTCGGCGGCCGGGGTTTCCGGCGTACCGAACTCGAACGACTCTTCCGCTGCGATCTGATCGAAACGCTCGCGGTCGGACAGTTCCTTGCTCTTACGTGCCTTGTGGAACGCGAGACCCGTACCGGCCGGAATCAGACGGCCGACGATCACGTTTTCCTTCAGACCACGCAGGTCGTCGCGCTTGCCCATGATCGCCGCTTCGGTCAGCACGCGGGTCGTTTCCTGGAACGACGCCGCCGAGATGAACGAATCGGTCGACAACGAGGCCTTCGTGATACCGAGCAGCACGTTTTCGTACGTTGCCGGACGCTTGTCTTCCGCGATCATACGGTCGTTCTCATCGAGCATATCCGACCGCTCGACCTGTTCGCCCGGGATGAAACGCGTATCGCCGTTGTCCGTAATCTGCACGCGGCGCAGCATCTGACGAACAATCACTTCAATGTGCTTGTCGTTGATCTTCACGCCTTGCAGACGGTACACGTCCTGCACTTCGTCCACGATGTAACGCGACAGCGCTTCGATACCTTGCAGACGCAAGATGTCGTGCGGATCGGCAGGACCGTCGACAATCATTTCGCCCTTGTTGACGACCTGACCATCGTGCACCAGAACCTGCTTTTCCTTCGCGATCAGGAACTCGTGCTGGTTGCCTTCGAGGTCCGTGATAACGAGACGCTGCTTGCCCTTCGTGTCCTTACCGAACGACGTCGTACCCGTGACTTCCGCCAGGATACCCGCGTCCTTAGGCGAACGTGCTTCGAACAGTTCAGCCACACGCGGCAGACCACCGGTAATGTCACGCGTCTTCTGCGATTCAACCGGGATACGTGCCAGCACTTCACCGACCTGCACTTGCTGACCATCCTTCACGGTGATCAGAGCGCCGACCTGGAAGCCGATCTGCACCGAGTGCTCGGTGTTCGGGATCTTGACTTCTTCGCCGTTCGCGTCGAGCAGCTTGACCTGCGGACGCACCGTCTTCGAAGCTTGCGAACCACGACGCTTCACGTCGATCACGACCAGCGTGGACAGACCCGTCACATCGTCGATCTGCTTGGCAACCGTCACGCCTTCTTCGACGTTTTCGAACTTCACCGTACCGCCCCACTCGGTGATGATCGGACGCGTCATCGGATCCCACGTTGCCAGTTGCGTGCCGGCCTTGATCTGCGCGCCGTCCAGTTGCAACAGCGTCGCGCCGTACGGCACCTTGTGACGTTCGCGCTCGCGACCGTGGTCGTCGGTGATCATGGCTTCGCCCGAACGCGAGATGACGATCTGCTCGCCCTTCGCGTTGGTGACGTAACGCATCGTTGCCGTGAAACGCACCGTACCGTTCGACTTCGCTTCAACCGACGAAGCAACCGCCGCACGCGATGCCGCACCACCGATGTGGAACGTACGCATCGTAAGCTGCGTGCCCGGTTCGCCGATCGACTGCGCAGCGATCACGCCAACTGCTTCGCCGACGTTGACCGACGAGCCGCGGCCCAGGTCGCGGCCGTAGCAGGCTGCGCACAGACCGTAACGCGTTTCGCAAGTCAGCGGCGTACGCACGCGCACTTCGTCGATGCCGAGGCGTTCGATTTCTTCGACCGCGTCTTCGTCGAGCAGCGTGCCCGTTTCGTACAGCGTTTCCTGCGATTCCGGATTGACGACGTCAGCCACCGTCACGCGACCGAGAATACGGTCACGCAGCGCTTCGACGACTTCACCGCCTTCGACCAACGCCTTCATGGCGACGCCGTTGGACGTACCGCAATCGTCCTCGACCACCACCAGATCCTGCGTCACGTCGACCAGACGACGCGTCAGGTAACCCGAGTTAGCCGTCTTCAGTGCCGTATCAGCCAGACCCTTACGTGCGCCGTGGGTCGAGATGAAGTACTGCAACACGTTCAGGCCTTCACGGAAGTTCGCCGTAATCGGCGTCTCGATGATCGAGCCGTCCGGCTTCGCCATCAGGCCACGCATACCGGCCAGCTGACGAATCTGAACCGCGGAACCACGAGCACCCGAGTCCGCCATCATGTAAATCGAGTTGAACGATTCCTGACGCGTTTCGTTGCCGTCGCGATCCGTGACCGGCTCCGTCGACAGCTGTTCCATCATCGCCTTGCCGACCGCTTCCGACGTTGCCGACCAGATGTCGACCACGTTGTTGTAGCGCTCTTGCGACGTGACGAGACCCGACATGTACTGACGGTCGTATTCCTTCACCTTCTTCGCGGCGTCGCCGACGATGGTTTCCTTCTGCGGCGGCACGAGCATGTCGTCGACGCAGATCGAGATACCAGCGCGCGTTGCCAGACGGAAACCCGACTGCATCAACTGGTCGGCGAAAATCACCGTTTCACGCAGACCGCATTTGCGGAACGCGGTGTTGATGAGGCGCGAGATTTCCTTCTTCTTCAGCGGCTTGTTGAGCACCGAGAACGGCAGGCCCGGCGGAAGAATTTCCGACAGGATTGCACGGCCGACGGTGGTCGGGTAAAGCGTGATCTTCGGCACGAACGCCGGCGCACCTTCCGACTTGTCTTCGTTGTGGACCATTTCGGTGATCCGCACGTTGACGCGCGAGGCGAGCTCGACTTCCTTGTTCTCGTAGGCACGCAGCGCTTCCGAAACGCCGGTGAACGTCAGGCCTTCGCCCTTAGCATTCACGGCTTCACGGGTCGCGTAGTACAAACCGAGCACGATATCCTGCGACGGCACGATCGACGGATCGCCGTTGGCCGGGAACAGGACGTTGTTCGACGCCAGCATCAGCGTGCGCGCTTCCATCTGCGCTTCCAGCGACAGCGGCACGTGAACAGCCATCTGGTCACCGTCGAAGTCGGCGTTGAACGCCGCGCAAACGAGCGGGTGCAGCTGGATTGCCTTACCTTCGATCAGCACCGGCTCGAAAGCCTGAATGCCAAGACGGTGCAGCGTCGGCGCACGGTTCAGCATGACCGGATGTTCGCGAATGACTTCTTCGAGAATGTCCCACACCACCGGCGTCTGGTTCTCGACTTCCTTCTTCGCAGCCTTGATGGTGGTAGCGACACCCATCACTTCGAGCTTGTTGAAGATGAACGGCTTGAACAGTTCGAGCGCCATCAGCTTCGGCAGACCGCACTGATGCAGCTTGAGCGTCGGGCCGACCACGATCACCGAACGGCCCGAGTAGTCAACGCGCTTACCGAGCAAGTTCTGACGGAAACGACCGCCCTTACCCTTGATCATGTCAGCGAGCGACTTCAACGGACGCTTGTTCGCGCCGGTCATGGCCTTACCGCGACGACCGTTGTCGAGCAGCGAATCGACGGCTTCCTGCAGCATCCGCTTTTCGTTGCGGACGATGATTTCAGGCGCCTTCAGTTCGAGCAGACGCTTCAACCGGTTGTTACGGTTGATCACGCGGCGATACAGGTCGTTCAGGTCCGACGTCGCGAAACGGCCGCCGTCCAGCGGCACCAGCGGACGCAGTTCCGGCGGCAGCACCGGCAGCACTTCGAGCACCATCCAGTCAGGCTTGATGCCCGAACGCTGGAAAGCCTCGAGCACCTTCAGGCGCTTCGCGTACTTCTTGATCTTCGCTTCCGAACCCGTGTTCTTGAGTTCGGTGCGCAGCATCTCGACCTGTTCGTCGATGTTGATCGCGCGCAGCAGTTCGCGCACGCCTTCCGCGCCCATCTCGGCACGGAATTCGTCACCGTATTCTTCGACCTTGTTGTAGTAATCCTCTTCGGTCATGATCTGCCGCGCTTTCAGCGGCGTCATGCCCGGATCGATCACCACATATGCTTCGAAATACAGCACGCGTTCGATGTCGCGCAGCGTCATGTCGAGCACCATGCCCAGACGCGACGGCAGCGACTTCAAAAACCAGATGTGTGCAACCGGCGAGGCCAGTTCGATGTGGCCCATGCGTTCGCGACGCACTTTCGCCAGCGTCACTTCGACGCCGCACTTCTCGCAGATCACGCCACGGTGCTTCAGGCGTTTGTACTTGCCGCAAAGGCATTCGTAGTCTTTGATCGGCCCGAAGATCTTCGCGCAGAACAAACCATCGCGTTCCGGCTTGAACGTCCGGTAGTTGATGGTTTCCGGCTTCTTCACTTCACCGAACGACCACGAACGGATCTTGTCCGGCGAAGCCAGACCGATCTTGATCGCGTCAAAAACTTCAGGCTGTTGGACTTGCTTGAATAGATCGAGCAGAGCTTTCATTGCTTTCTCTCCGTAGTCCGATTAGTTGCGGTCGAGGTCGATATCGATACCGAGCGAGCGGATTTCCTTCACCAACACGTTGAAGGATTCCGGCATGCCGGCGTCGATCACGTGATCGCCCTTGACCAGGTTTTCATAAACCTTGGTCCGGCCTGTCACGTCGTCCGACTTCACCGTCAGCATTTCCTGCAGCACGTACGATGCGCCGTACGCTTCGAGCGCCCACACTTCCATTTCACCGAAACGCTGGCCACCGAATTGCGCCTTACCGCCCAACGGCTGCTGCGTCACGAGCGAGTACGGGCCCGTGGAACGCGCATGCATCTTGTCGTCGACCAAGTGGTGCAGCTTCAGGTAGTGCATGTAGCCGACCGTCACCGTACGTTCGAACATTTCGCCCGTGCGGCCGTCGTACAGACGCACCTGGTTCTTCGACGGCGTCATGCCGAGGTTCTTCGCGATGTCGTCCGGGAATGCCAGATCCAGCGCGCGCGACATTTCTTCTTCCGTCGCACCGTCGAACACCGGCGTAGCGAACGGCACGCCTTCGCGCAGGTTCTTCGCCAGTTCGACGATCTCGTCGTCCGTGAAGCTGTCCAGCTCTTCGGCGCGGCCCGACTCGTTGTAGATCTTGGTCAGGAATTCGCGCAGTTCTTCGATCTTCGCCTGACGCTGCAGCATTTCGCCGATACGCCAGCCGAGACCCTTCGCGGCCCAACCCAGATGCACTTCGAGAACCTGACCCACGTTCATCCGCGACGGCACGCCGAGCGGGTTCAGAACGACGTCAGCCGGACGGCCGTCGGCCATGTACGGCATGTCTTCGATCGGAACGATCTTCGACACCACACCCTTATTACCGTGACGGCCGGCCATCTTGTCGCCAGGCTGCAGGCGGCGCTTGACTGCCAGATACACCTTGACCATCTTCAACACGCCCGGCGGCAATTCGTCGCCTTGCGTGAGCTTCTTGCGCTTTTCTTCGAACGCCAGATCGAACTGGTGACGCTTCTGTTCGATCGAGTCCTTGATCGCTTCGAGCTGTGCCGCTGCTTCTTCGTCCGCGAGGCGGATGTCGAACCAATGGTAGTGATCCAGATCTTCCAGGTAAGCCTGTTCGATCTTCGTGCCCTTCGCGAGCTTCTTCGGACCGCCGTTCGCGACCTTGCCGGTCAGCATACGTGCGAGACGCTGGAACGCGTCGCCTTCCACGATACGCAGCTGGTCGTTCAGGTCGAGGCGATAGCGCTTCAGTTCATCGTCGATGATCTGTTGCGCGCGCTTGTCGCGCTGAATGCCTTCACGCGTGAACACTTGAACGTCGATCACGGTGCCGCTCATGCCCGACGGCACGCGCAGCGACGTGTCCTTCACGTCCGAAGCCTTTTCACCGAAGATCGCGCGCAGCAGCTTTTCTTCCGGCGTCAGCTGGGTTTCGCCCTTCGGCGTGACCTTGCCGACCAACACGTCGCCTGCTTCGACTTCTGCGCCGATGTAGACGATGCCCGACTCATCGAGACGGCCGAGTTGCACTTCAGCCAGGTTCGAGATGTCGCGCGTGATTTCTTCCGGTCCGAGCTTCGTATCACGAGCAACGACGTTCAGTTCTTCGATGTGGATCGACGTGTAACGGTCGTCGGCAACCACCTTCTCCGAGATCAAAATCGAGTCTTCGAAGTTGTAGCCGTTCCACGGCATGAACGCGACCAGCATGTTCTGGCCGAGAGCCAGTTCGCCGAGGTCGGTCGATGCACCGTCAGCCAGCACGTCGCCACGCGACACGATGTCGCCGACCTTCACGATCGGGCGCTGGTTGATGTTCGTGTTCTGGTTCGAACGCGTGTACTTGATCAGGTTGTAGATGTCCACGCCGGTTTCGCCAGCAGCGGCTTCATCGTCGTTCACGCGAATCACCATACGGCCTGCGTCGACGTAATCGACCACACCGCCGCGGAATGCCTGAACCGTCGTACCCGAGTCGACTGCCACCGTGCGCTCGATACCCGTACCGACCACGGCCTTTTCAGGACGCAGACACGGCACAGCCTGACGCTGCATGTTCGAACCCATCAATGCGCGGTTCGCGTCATCGTGCTCGAGGAACGGAATCAGCGATGCTGCCACCGACACGATCTGCGACGGCGCCACGTCCATGTACTGGATGCGGTCCGGCGTGACCATCAGCGTTTCGCCTGCTTCACGCGACGACACCAGTTCGTCGGTCAGCGAGCCGTCTTCCGCCACGGCCGCGTTCGCCTGAGCGATCACGTAACGGCCTTCTTCGATCGCCGACAGGTAATCGATTTGATCCGTCACCTTGCTGTCCACGACCTTGCGATACGGCGTTTCGAGGAAGCCGTATTCGTTCAGGTGCGCGTACAGAGCGAGCGAATTGATCAGGCCGATGTTCGGACCTTCCGGCGTTTCAATCGGGCACACGCGACCGTAGTGAGTCGGGTGCACGTCGCGGACTTCAAAGCCAGCGCGCTCACGCGTCAAACCGCCCGGGCCAAGTGCCGAAACACGGCGCTTGTGGGTGATTTCCGACAGCGGGTTCGTTTGGTCCATGAACTGCGACAGCTGCGACGAACCGAAGAACTCGCGAATCGCCGACGAAATCGGCTTCGAGTTGATCAGGTCGTGCGGCATCAGGTTTTCGCTTTCGGCCTGGCCGAGGCGTTCCTTCACAGCACGCTCGACACGCACGAGACCCGCGCGGAACTGGTTTTCCGCCAGTTCGCCGACGCAACGCACACGACGATTGCCCAAGTGGTCGATGTCGTCCACTTCGCCCTTGCCGTTACGCAGCTCGACCAGGATCTTGATCGTGGCGAGGATGTCGTCGTCTTGCAGCGTCATCGGTCCGACGATTTCGTCGCGGCCGACACGGCGATTGAACTTCATACGACCCACCTTCGAGAGGTCGTATGCGTCTTCGCTATAGAACAGACGATTGAACAGCGCCTCGACCGCTTCTTCGGTCGGCGGTTCGCCCGGACGCATCATGCGGTAGATCGCGATGCGCGCGGCCATCTTGTCCGCGGTTTCGTCGATACGCAGCGTCGACGAGATGTACGGACCTTGATCCAGATCGTTCGTGTAGAGCGTCTGGATGTCTTTGATCTTCGACTCGCGCAGCTTCTCGAGCACGGTTTCCGTGATTTCGTCGTTCGCGTTAGCGATGACTTCACCCGTGTCGCCGTCGACGACGTTCTTCGCCAGCACGCGGCCGAGCAAATAGTCTTCCGGAACCGAGATGAACTTGGTCTTGGCGTTGTCGAGGTCGCGAATGTGCTTCGCGTTGATCCGCTTGTCCTTCTGGACGATCACGTTGCCATCACGGTCCGTGATGTCGAAACGCGCGACTTCACCACGCAGACGCTCCGGCACGAATTCCATCTGTGCGCCTTCCGGCATCAGCGTGAAATTGTCGAACACGAAGAAGTTTGCGAGGATCTGTTCCGGCGTGAGGCCGATTGCCTTCAGCAGGATCGTGACCGGCATCTTGCGGCGACGGTCGACGCGGAAGTACAGCACGTCCTTCGGGTCGAACTCGAAATCGAGCCACGAACCGCGGTAAGGAATGATACGTGCCGAGAACAGGAGCTTGCCCGAGCTGTGCGTCTTACCCTTGTCGTGCTCGAAGAACACGCCCGGCGAACGGTGCAACTGCGAAACGATCACACGTTCCGTGCCGTTGATGACGAACGAACCCGTCGGCGTCATGAGCGGAATTTCGCCCATGTACACTTCCTGTTCTTTCACTTCCTTCACGACCGGTTTGCTCGGCGATTCCTTGTCGAGCAGCACGAGACGCACTTTCGCGCGCAGGGCCGAACAGTACGTCAAACCGCGCTGCTGACATTCCTTGATGTTGAATGCCGGCGGCGACAGCATGTAGCTGACGAACTCTAGACGAGCGAACCCGTTATGCGAAACAATTGGGAAAACGGAGGTAAACGCAGCTTGCAGGCCTTCCGGCTTGCGTTGCGTCGACGACGTGTCTGCTTGCAGAAACGTGCTGAATGATTCAAGCTGGGTAGCCAGCAGGAAAGGTACTTGGTGAACGATGGGGCGCTTCGCAAAACTCTTGCGAATACGCTTCTTCTCGGTGAAGGAATATTGCATACGATCTCCGAATCACGGCGGGCATTGTTGTCGAGGCAGGATACCTTGATGAGACAACCCGAGTGTTCACCGACTGAGACCCGATGGCCGTCCGATGGCTTGAACGAGCCTAGAAGCTTGGTGGTTGGCCGCTACCAACCGCTGGCTGACGGCAGCGGATGCCTATGTTGCCCGCTACCCGACCAAACTTGCCTTCTGCAGTCGCTTCAGAAGACAAAGAGAATCGCCGGTCAATGTTGCCGAATGGCGATTTTCTTTGGCTTCTGGGGCTTCAGTTTTTGCCGAAATTAGCTGACAAAAACGTGGTCCCCACAAAGCACAAAAAGGCCGGCGGTGGAAAACCGCCAGCCTTCGCACAGCGCGCTGAAACTTACTTGATTTCAGCCTTCGCGCCGGCTTCTTCCAGCTTCTTCTTGGCTTCTTCAGCAGCAGCCTTCGGTACCGATTCCTTAACAGGCTTCGGTGCACCGTCGACCAGGTCCTTCGCTTCCTTCAGGCCGAGACCCGTCAGTTCACGAACAGCCTTAATGACCGAAACCTTGTTCGCGCCGACTTCCGTCAGGTTGACCGTGAATTCGGTTTGCTCTTCAGCAGCAGCAGCAGCGCCGCCGCCTGCCGGGCCTGCCACTGCAACAGCAGCTGCCGACACGCCAAACTTTTCTTCGAACGCCTTAACCAGCTCGTTCAGTTCCAGAACCGACATCGAGCCTACGGCTTCGAGGATGTCTTCTTTTGCGATTGCCATTTGAAATACTCCTAAATTGAATTCGGATACAGCCAGCGATCAATCACGCTCGACTGAAGTGCATTACGCAGCGGTTTCTTCGCCTTGTTTCTTTTCTGCCAGCGCGGCCAGAGCGCGCGCAAAGCCGGAAACAGGTGCTTGCATAACGTACAACAGCTTGGAGAGCAGTTCTTCGCGGCTCGGGATGTTCGCCAGCGCTTGCACGCCAGCCTTGTCCATCACCTTGCCTTCGTAGGAACCAGCCTTGATGACCAACTTGTCATTGCTCTTGCTGAAGTCATTGACGACCTTAGCAGCAGCAATTGCATCTTCCGAGATGCCGTAGATCAGGGGGCCAGTCATCTGCTCTGCCAGCGGAGCAAACGGGGTACCTTCAACAGCGCGACGCGCCAGTGTGTTTTTCAACACGCGAAGGTAAACCTGTTGCTCACGCGCTTTCGCGCGCAGCTTGGTCAGATCGCCAACCGCGATTCCACGATACTCAGCCAGAACCACGGTCTGGGCTTTCGCGACTTGCGCGGCAACCTCAGCGACGACGGCCTGCTTGCTTTCTTTGTTAAGTGGCACGGTTAACCTCCAGATTCGATACACGTAGCGTGCGCCTTGTGTACCGCGTTCAATAACGGCGTCCGACCAGTCAGGAGTATTTCAACCGCCCGACATTCGCATTGCTGCGGACATCGACCGGCTTCATCACTACAAAACCTTTTCGGGTTCGCCATCTGCGTTGGCTTTACATTAAGGACCCGCCTACCTGCTGCGTGCCCGCCAACGGTCTTTGACAACCGGTCGCTCAATGCAGACTGCCACTTTGCGACCGCCCAAAGCCCATAAAACCGCCTCGACTCTCGCCGAGGCGATGAATTCTATTACTGCGCTGCGATCGATGCCTGATCGACGCGAACGCCGACGCCCATCGTGCTCGACAGTGCAACCTTGCGCAGATAAACACCCTTGCTCGTTGCCGGCTTCGCTTTTTGGAGCGCGTCGACGAGAGCGTTCAGGTTGCTACGCAGAGCCGTCGGCTCGAAGGAAGCACGGCCGATCGTGGCATGGATGATACCGGCCTTGTCGACACGGAATTGCACCTGACCAGCCTTGGCGTTCTTCACCGCAGTCGCGACGTCCGGCGTAACCGTACCGACCTTCGGGTTCGGCATCAGGCCGCGCGGGCCGAGGATCTGACCGAGCGTACCGACAACGCGCATCGTGTCCGGCGAAGCGATCACGATGTCGAAGTCCAGCTTGCCGGCCTTGACTTGTTCGGCCAGGTCTTCCATACCGACGACTTCAGCGCCAGCCGCACGAGCCTGTTCAGCCTTTTCGCCTTGTGCGAAAACGGCGACACGGACCGACTTACCGGTACCAGCCGGCAGAACGACCGAACCACGAACCACTTGGTCCGACTTCTTCGCGTCGATGCCGAGTTGCACTGCGACGTCGATCGACTCGTCGAACTTCGCGCTTGCGCATTCCTTCACGAGTGACAGAGCTTCGTCAATCGCGTAGAGCTTTTGACGATCAACCTTGGCTGCAAATGCTTGCAGACGCTTTGAAAGCTTAGCCATTTACACGCCCTCCACGGTGATGCCCATCGAGCGGGCGCTACCAGCGATCGTACGAACCGCTGCGTCCAGATCAGCTGCCGTCAGATCGGGCATCTTGGTCTTGGCGATGTCTTCAGCTTGAGCGCGGGTGATCTTGCCGACCTTGTCGGTATGCGGCTTGCTCGAACCCTTGTCGATCTTCGCTGCCTTCTTGATCAGAACCGTTGCCGGCGGCGTCTTCAGAACGAACGTGAAGCTCTTGTCCGCGAACGCGGTGATCACGACCGGAATCGGAAGACCCGGTTCCAGTGCCTGGGTCTGCGCGTTGAACGCCTTGCAGAACTCCATGATGTTCAGGCCGCGTTGACCCAGTGCCGGACCGACCGGCGGCGACGGATTGGCTTTACCTGCAGGAATCTGCAGCTTGATAAAGCCGATGATTTTCTTTGCCATGTTGAAAACCTCTTTGGAACACCACATGGGCACATGCGGTTGTTCAGTGAGTAGTAGCGCGTGTTCCCCGGAAAATCGGATACTGACGCTCCTCAACGGCCATTACGCGGACCGTAAGCGCGAAATACGGAGCGCACCGACTGGTGCGCTCCGTAGAATTCTGGATTACAGCTTTTCGACTTGGCCGAATTCCAGCTCGACCGGTGTCGCGCGGCCGAAGATTGTAACGGAAACACGGACGCGCGACTTTTCGTAATTCACTTCTTCGACGCTACCGTTGAAGTCCGTGAACGGACCGTCCTTCACTCGCACCATTTCGCCGACTTCGAACAGGGTCTTCGGACGTGGCTTCTCCACGCCCTCCTGCATCTGCGACATGATCTTCTCGACTTCGCGCGGAGAGATCGGACTCGGGCGATTACGCGCACCACCTACGAAACCCGTCACCTTCGCCGTATTTTTCACGAGGTGCCACGTCTCGTCGGTCATTTCCATCTCGACTAACACGTAGCCCGGAAAGAAACGACGCTCGGTCACCGATTTGTGACCACCTTTTACCTCGACCACTTCTTCAGTCGGAACGAGGATTTGACCAAACTGGTCTTGCATGCCGGCACGTTCGATACGCTCCTGAAGCGCACGCTGCACGCTCTTCTCCATACCGGAGTAGGCGTGCACGACGTACCAACGCTTGCCGCTCGGGGATGCCGGAGTATCACTCATATCATTTCCAACCCAGAATCACCGAGAAAATCGCCCATTCAATGGATTTGTCGCTAACCCAGAGAAAGATCGCCATGACGAACACGAAGCCGAACACTACGAGCGTTGTCTGGGTAGCCTCTTTGCGGGTAGGCCAAACAACCTTACGGACTTCCTTATACGAGTCTTTGGCGAAAGCGATGAAACCCTTGCCAGGCGCGGAGAGAAGACCGACTGCAACACCCGCGATCGCACCTACAGCCAAGGCGGCTCCGCGGACGTACCATTCCTGGCCACCAAGCCAGAAGAACCCCACGAACCCGGCCAAGACTAACAATACGCCCGCGACGAGCATCAGCTTATCGCCGGATGTATTTACAGTTTCGACGGAAGGATTCGCCATAACACCTTAACGAAGCGCCACATAAGGCGCGAGAGTTGGCAGGGGCAGAGGGAATCGAACCCCCAACCTTCGGTTTTGGAGACCGACGCTCTGCCAGTTGAGCTATACCCCTAAACCATTTTGGGGTTGACGACACCGCCAACCCCGAAACTACCGATCAACGAGAACTGTCTGGCGTTACTCGAGAATCTTGGCAACCACACCTGCGCCGACCGTACGGCCGCCTTCGCGGATTGCGAAGCGCAGACCTTCTTCCATCGCGATCGGGTTGATCAGCTTCACCGTGATCGACACGTTGTCGCCCGGCATCACCATTTCCTTGTCCTTCGGCAACTCGATCGAGCCCGTCACGTCCGTCGTACGGAAGTAGAACTGCGGACGGTAGTTGTTGAAGAACGGCGTGTGACGACCGCCTTCATCCTTGCTCAGCACGTACACTTCAGCCGTGAAGTGCGTGTGCGGGTTGATCGAACCCGGCTTGGCCAGAACCTGGCCACGCTCCACGTCTTCACGCTTCGTGCCGCGCAGCAGGATACCGACGTTGTCGCCTGCCTGACCCTGGTCGAGCAGCTTGCGGAACATTTCCACGCCCGTGCAGGTCGTCTTCACCGTCGGCTTGATACCGACGATTTCGATTTCCTCGCCAACCTTCACAACGCCGCGCTCAACGCGACCCGTCACCACCGTGCCGCGACCCGAGATCGAGAACACGTCTTCCACCGGCATCAGGAATGCGCCGTCAACTGCGCGCTCCGGCGTCGGGATGTACGTGTCCAGCGCGTCGGCCAGATTCATGATCGCCACTTCGCCCAGCTCGCCCTTGTCGCCTTCCAGCGCCAGCTTGGCCGAACCCTTGATGATCGGCGTTTCGTCGCCCGGGAAGTCGTACTTCGACAGAAGTTCGCGAACTTCCATCTCGACCAGCTCCAGCAGCTCAGCGTCGTCCACCATGTCGCACTTGTTCAGGAACACGATGATGTACGGAACGCCAACCTGACGCGCCAGCAGGATGTGCTCACGCGTTTGCGGCATCGGGCCGTCAGCGGCCGAGCACACCAGGATCGCGCCGTCCATCTGCGCTGCGCCCGTGATCATGTTCTTCACATAGTCAGCGTGGCCCGGGCAGTCGACGTGTGCGTAGTGGCGGTTAGCCGTTTCGTACTCGACGTGTGCCGTGTTGATCGTGATACCACGCGCCTTTTCTTCCGGCGCCGCGTCGATCTGGTCGTATGCCTTCGCTTCGCCGCCAAACTTCTGCGTCAGAACCGTCGTGATCGCTGCCGTCAGCGTGGTCTTGCCGTGGTCAACGTGACCGATCGTGCCGACGTTCACGTGCGGCTTGGTCCGCTCAAACTTACCCTTGGCCATTTTCGACTCCTAAGAGGATTTTTCCGTACGTTGCGCCGGGCGCAAACAATCACCGAGTACTTCTGGTGCCCATGGGCAGGATCGAACTGCCGACCTCTCCCTTACCAAGGGAGTGCTCTACCACTGAGCCACATGGGCGCTACTTCTGTGTTGCTGGAGCGGGTGAAGGGAATCGAACCCTCGTCGTAAGCTTGGAAGGCTTCTGCTCTACCATTGAGCTACACCCGCAAGGATCCATGGATTCCCAAACAACTGCTGCAACTTGCATTCTGGTGGAGGAGGTTGGATTCGAACCAACGTAGGCGTAAGCCAACAGATTTACAGTCTGCCCCCTTTAGCCACTCGGGCACCCCTCCGCAGAGAACTGATGATTATGGTGGAACAACCGCTTGTTGTCAAGACTTGCTTGACCGTTCCAAACCCAAGGTTCTCACTTATATAGTGTTTTCAGC